>REAB01000187.1 GCA_004293645.1 Cytophagia bacterium
GTTTTCGGCTATTTGGGAGCGGCGCGGCACGAGGCCGTCGGTTTGGTCGCGGGCAAATATCGTTACTTGGTACGTTACCCATTGAAAATAGGTGCTTTCACAGATTTGAATTTGGTTGGGGTCGCCGTTGGCAGCTATGATACAGTTGTCATAATCTTCTAAATTAATCCCCACAAAAAGATAGTCCGTTACGGTCTGCTGGAAACTAAACCCACCACCAATCAAATTAGCCCATTCATTTTCAGATTGGTCTAAAAGATAATCATAGCCCCTTGCCCATTGATTTCCACGCCAGTTGAATAAAGAAAGAAGTATGGGGAAAGCCCAACGCATGGTATAATTATAGTCGCGCATTGCTCCATAAGTCTGTCGTGCACTGTTCCAAGACCCTACCCACTGCTCTTCATCTGCACCCGCTGCTCCTGCCGCCAAACGTACGTGAATTGGGCTGTTTTCGTTGCCCCAAAATATCAATTTGGGCGTATTTGTACCATTACCGTAAAATCCCTGATTATACCCGCTTTCTTCGGCCAGGTCGTTGGTGGTTTGAGGGGTTAAGCCGAGTTGATTTCTCACTTCCTGAATTATTCCATTGCCCGATAAGTCTTGAATGGGCAAATTTCCTCGATTTTGGAAATAACGGATGATAGCATTAAAAATGGGTTCGGATTGCGGTCCAGCCAACAATTTATTAATGGCATTGTCTATGTATTGGGTCGCTACTCCGTTATTGACATTGTTCACCACCCGTGCGCCCCTTAACGGCGAGCCAAAAGTAATAATACCACCAAAAAAGCCGTTGTTTTGTACATCCAACTGCCTGCCTGCTACACCGCCCATGCTGTGGCAAATGCCGATAGAATTGCCACCTGCCGCACCACCAATTTGGTTTTGAATATCCCCAACCATGCCACCTACGCCATTGGCTGTGTTGTAGTCACCGACGGTATTCGTAAGTATGTTTCGTTGAATATTGAAATCATTACCAAAAAGCTGCCAAGAGGTCGCATTTCCTCCCAGACCGTGTATCCAATGTACGTTGCGTTGCTGCGCCAAAGTAGATAGGTTGATGGCTATGCAGATGCTCAAAAACAAAATTTTCGTTTTCATAATCTTTGTTTTAGTTAAGGTTGTCAATAAATTCAAAAGACTTGTATTCCGTTACAGTCGTCGTTTTTTCTTTTCGACTTGTAACCTTATCATCATAAAAATCAACAGAATAGACACGGCTGATGACTTGCTTGCCTGTTTCTGGAGCAACCCGATACAAATAGACAGTCTGATTCAATAGTTCACCCGTTTTTTTGTTCAGCAGCTTTCCGCTCAAAATGCGATTGTGCTCAATATCAAGTACATAACTCATTCTAAAAGAATTAACGCTTTGGCTCGTGGGTTCGTCTATTTCAAGGGTTACTTCTTTTACATTTTTTCCACGATCTTTGATTTGGGCATTTTTAGATTGAGCCATTTCCAAAATGGTACTTGCCCCAAAACCCACCACATTGTTCATGGCTTGCTCAGGATTTTTTTCTGATTTAGCCTTTGCCGCTTTTATCTCGTCAAGCATCGCCTTCATATTAGGCGTGTTCATGTTTTGTTGCCCTTTCGATCGCCCATTTCTGTCAAATATTTCCATAAAGTTGCCCTTTATTACCCTTTTAAAATAACGCCCGTTGGGGTCTGGCAATGATTTATGTTTAGCCAGCATGGCTGTGTTTGAAGGCACTAACTCCACCGATTCGCTTTCCAAGCTGCCATCAGGCATAATTTTCATCTTGACTGCGCTGCGAACAACCACAGGGGCGCTATAAATCACATCAGACGCACTGGCTTTGGTAAGTCCGAAAGAGGTTATTTCGGTGCGTCGGGTTGTTTCGGTTTCGTAGTTCAGTTCAACGGCTCCCGCTTCACTACTCAACCGAAGATTAGATTTCTCGGCAAAGTTGTTGGGTTGTTCAGTAGCCAACTTGTCGTGGCATGACAAAATGAAATAAGAAACCACCATTAAAGTTCCCCATTTCAAGGCGCAATTTTTCTTCATAGCTTTGTTTGGTTTAATTGTTTGTAAAAATTAAACTCACAAGCCTCGCGTTATCTGCTAAGATATTTTGCGGGGCTTGCTTATTACAAAGTTAGTTGGTGTTTATTGGCCTGTCAATAAGGGGTTTGCCTATTTTTTTGGGTGCTGCATCGGGGATTTCCCCTATGTATCTCCGTTGTTAACGGCTATAATAGCCTTGTACCGTAGGTCTTTGGTGGTTTCTAACAGCAGCTTTCGTTTCATTTTTTCCAGATGCGTTTCTACCGTTTTACCACTCATACACAAGGTATCGCCAATTTGTTTGGTTGAATAATTATAGCCCAAATAACGAAATACCTCGCGCTCGCGCTCCGAAAGTGGAGCCACGGTGGTTTGGTAGGCCAATACCTTCGGCCTGTCTATTTGGCGCATCATGGCTGGGTTGATGTATCGTTCGCCACGTCGGAGGCGTTCCAAACACAGCAATATTTCATCAATAGAAGCATCATCGTAGAGGTAGCCGCTTACATCGGCAAACAAACTCGGCAACAAGTACCGCGAGTGCCGCGTTAAAAACAGCACGCATTTGATGGCTATTTGCGGCATAGCGCGAATAGTTCGGCACAGTTCTAAACCATCTACTTCTGCATCAAGCAACACAAAATCGGGCTTATTTTGTGGTATATCTGCCACCAATTGAACCAAATCATTGGCATAATCTACAGATTGATACCCTTGCGTATGAAGCCACTCACACAAAGATTGTCTAATGAAGGCGTTTTGCCGCGCCACCATAACCGTAAAAATGTGCGAAGTAGTACCCATAATTTTAATGGTCATTAATGGCGATTGTGCCGTATATTTAACCAAAAGTAAATGATAATCTCCGTATATAGTGCCACGTAGCACCTATTTATTTTTTGTAATCATCATTAAAAAAACAGCGTAGTTCGGAATTAACTATTTAACAATCAGCATATTAAAAATGTTTAATAAGAATAAATGGTAGGCACAATAAGCAAGTATGCCCTTTCGGCTTTGAGGGTCAAAGCCGAAAGGGCATACTTGTTTATCGCTCAATCAATTATTGGTTCTACAAACCAAAAGCCGCTTTCACAGCGTCCACGTAATCAAGTTTTTCCCAAGTAAAAAGTTCTACTTCTACCGATTTCTCTTCGCCACCCGCACCTTTGAAGGTTTTGGTAACTACTTCGTTTACGCGACCCATGTGGCCATAAGCGGCTGTTTCTGAGTAGATTGGATTGCGGAGCTTCAAGCGGGTTTCGATGGCGTAGGGGCGCATATCAAAAATAGCTTCTACTTTACGGGCTATCTCGCCGTCGGTTAGATTTACTTTGGCCGTGCCGTAAGTACTCACAAACAAACCACAAGGCTTGGCCACACCAATGGCGTAAGATACTTGCACCAGCACTTCGTCGCAAAGGCCAGCGGCTACCAAGTTTTTGGCAATGTGGCGCGTGGCATAAGCCGCCGAACGGTCCACCTTCGAGGGGTCTTTGCCCGAAAAAGCACCACCGCCGTGGGCACCTTTTCCGCCGTACGTATCCACAATAATTTTGCGGCCTGTCAGGCCAGTATCGCCGTGCGGCCCACCAATCACAAACTTGCCCGTGGGGTTGATGTGGTAGGTGATTTGGTCGTTGAATAAGCCCTGCAATTCGGGTTTCAATTTGGCTTTCACGCGCGGAATCACAATGTTAATGATGTCCGATTTGATTTTGGCCAACATGGCTTCGTCCTCGTCAAAATCGTCGTGCTGCGTCGAAACCACGATGGTATCAATGCGTTGCGGCACGTTGTCGTCCGAGTATTCGATGGTTACTTGGCTTTTGGCATCGGGGCGCAAGTAAGGCAACAATTCGAGTTCATTGTTGCGAATGTCCGACATTTCTTTTAGTATTTTGTGCGCCAAATCAAGCGCCAACGGCATATAATTGTCGGTTTCGCGGGTGGCGTATCCAAACATCATGCCTTGGTCGCCCGCGCCCTGGGCGTTGGCTTTTTCTTCAAAAGTTTGGTTTTTAACTACCCTGTCCACCCCTTGATTGATGTCAGCGCTTTGGTCGTGAATGGCCGAAAGCACACCGCAAGAGTTGGCTTCAAACATGTATTCTGACTTGGTGTAGCCAATTTTCCTAATTACGTCGCGGGCTATTTTCTGCACGTCCAAGTACGTATTGGTTTTTACTTCGCCCGCCAGCACCACTTGGCCAGTGGTAACGAGGGTCTCGCAGGCTACTTTCGACTCAGGGTCGAAGGCCATGAAATTGTCAATGAGGGCATCAGAGATTTGGTCGGCTACTTTGTCGGGGTGTCCTTCCGACACCGACTCCGAAGTGAAGAGATAAGGCATTATTGGAGTTATAAATTGTGAATAATGAACAAAATGCGTTGATTGAGTACCTTTACAAGGCACAAAAGTAAGGCTATTTTTAGAGAAAAGAAAAAACTTAAAGTTGAAACAAAGACCAATACCATTTGTAGGGCTTCCGCACAATGAATGTATCGTATTAACCCTGCGCTTTAGCGTAGGGTTAACTACAAATTACCCTGCGCTTAGCGTAGGGTTAACTACAAATTACCCTGCGCTTTAGCGTAGGGTAAAACAGGGCTTTAGCCTTGAAATAAGTCAAGGCTAAAGCCCCAAAAGGTATTCTTTTTTGCTTGCCCCAGCCTAAAGGCTGAGGTTAAAAGATTTGATGCGGTAGCCTCATACCATTTCAGCAAACTACTTTTAAGGCACTTTTATCCTTAGTTTTGCGTTCGATTTATTTAAAGAAACTGTTGCACTGGAAAAACAATGGCTAAAATAGCAAATATAGATTTAGGCGACTTCCCGCTGCTGCTGGCCCCCATGGAAGACGTGTCAGACCCGCCGTTTCGGGCGGTGTGTAAGGCAGGCGGGGCAGATTTGATGTACACCGAGTTCATTTCGTCCGAAGGCTTGATTCGAGATGCTGCCAAAAGCGTGCAAAAATTAGATATTTTTGAGTACGAACGCCCCATTGGTATTCAACTTTTTGGCTCAGACATCGAAACCATGCGGGTTTGCTCGGAGATTTCGACCCGTGCCAACCCCGATTTGATTGACATCAACTACGGCTGCCCCGTCAAGCAAGTGGCTTGTCGCGGAGCGGGTGCAGCTTTGTTGCAAGATATTCCGAAAATGGTAAAAATGACCGAGGCCGCGGTAAAAGCTACGCACCTGCCCGTAACGGTAAAAACCCGTTTGGGCTGGGACGACTCCACAAAGAACATTCAAGATGTGGCCGAACGGCTGCAAGATATTGGTATCCAAGCACTTACGGTGCATGGCCGCACCCGCGTGCAAATGTACAAAGGCGATGCCGACTGGACGCTCATTGGCCGTGTTAAAGAAAATCCGCGCATTAGAATTCCGATTTTTGGCAATGGCGACATTGACAGCCCCGAAAAAGCCCTCGCATATCGCAATCGTTTTGGGGTGGACGGCATCATGATTGGCCGCGCCAGTATTGGCTACCCGTGGATATTCAACGAAATAAAACATTTTATGAAAACGGGTCAGCACCTGCCACCGCCCACCGTGGCCGAGCGCGTGCGGGTGTGTCAGCAGCACTTAGATTTTTCGATTCGTTGGAAGGGTCCCGTTACTGGTATTTTTGAAATGCGCCGCCATTATGCCACTTATTTCAAAGGTTTGGACAATTTTAAGCCTTTCCGAATGCGTTTTGTGGAGGCCAGTAGCTACGAACAACTCGTAGAAATTTTGGAAGAAGTAACCGAAACTTATTCGCTCGTAGAAGCATGACAAACATACATAGAACGCTGATGACGCTGATGCTACGCAACGCGGATTGGTGCGGATTAGTGCTTATTTTACTGATTTTCAGTGCGTTTCAAACAAAAAAAACGACGCAGGGCATTACGGGCGTGGTGCTTTGGAAAGCGGGCAATTTTATGCCCGCTCCCGACGCGCCCAAGCGCACCAACAAGGCCACGCCCGTGGTACGGGAGGTGTATATTTATGAATTGACAACTGAAACCCAAACCGAAAAAGATGAAGCTGGATTTTACCAAAAAATAAATACGCGCTTCATCAAAAAAGTAAAAACCGGCCTTTCGGGTCGGTTTTGGGTGAGGCTTCCCGTGGGCAATTATTCACTTTTTGTGAAAGAAGAAAAAGGCTTGTACGCCAACTCGTTCGACGATGCCAACAACATTTTTCCCGTGCAAGTGCAACGCAAAAAGTGGAGCAAAGTATCGTTTACTGTTGATTATCAGGCCGTTTACTAAGAAGCCATCATCAATTCGTAGGCTTGTTCGAGCAGTTCTTCTTTGTCGAGCAAACTCAGCGAGAGCGGCAACTGCGCCAAACCAATGAGCCGCCGCATGATTTCTACGCCCGTAAAACGATCTACCAAAATGGGGTTTTGCACGCGGCCATAAGCCTGGTACACCATTTTGATGGTCTCTTCGCTTTGCTTGGCCATCATCAAGTGCGCGGTCATTACACCCAAATCGAACTCGGCGGGTCCATAAAAACAAAATTCGGGGTCAATTATTTTTATATCGGTATCGGTACGTAGCCAACTGCCTGGGTAATAGTCGCCGTGGAGCAAATATTGGCCATCGGCTAAGTATAGCTTTCCCAAATCGGTGGCTCGTTTTTTGAGGGCTAAGTCTATTTTGTAACCCATCGAAATGGTCTGCAAACCTGGCGTAACGGTATCCAAATCAAAACCGTTTTGCTCCATAAACGGGTAATTAAAAATATGTTCGTGGTTCAAATTCCGCATCTCACGGTTGGCAAAAATAGCTGGTTTGCTGGCCGTATCTTGACTCGAAAATTGGTGTAATTCTTTGATGTACAAGGCCAGTTTTTCGGCCTCGGCTGGTTTCAAAACTTGGTTGGGTTGGTACAAAAACGTAAAATCTTTGGCTGCGCCCAAATCTTCTAACGCCAAAACGTGGTGTTGCGGGTCTATGCCCAGCAATTGGGGCATAAAATTACGCACGGTTGTGTTGCTGGCTACGGCTTCGTAAAACGCACCTTCCACGTCGGCTCGTTGGGCGGGGGCGGCTATTTGAGGGTATTTTTCGACGTAAGGCCGCGCTTGTTTGATGATAAAACTCCGCGTGTCGGTTTTTACGCGCAGGGTATAATTCATGTTTCCTTCGCCAGGCTTTTCGAGGGTTTTGATGGTTTCGTTGGTGTTGAGCCAGCCTTTTTGAAGTAAATAACTTTGTAGTTCGGGGAGATTTCGAGCGTCTAAGTGCATATTAAGTTGGATTTTAAGAAGTATATACCTAAAAAAAGGGCAAATTGTCTATTTACTTTTCGGGGCAATTTCGCAGCGAACTCAGCATCGCCCATTTTTTCCGCTCACCAAACCAGCAACGGCAGCAAAAATACGCCTTCCGAAAAATATCGGTATCGGTCGTTGGGTAGCCAGCGGGGTGGGTTTTGCCAAAGTACGTGTTGCGCGGTGGTCATGGCGAGTAGCACCACCGCCGCCCGAACGGCGTACCGCTGCGAGGTAGCTACAAGCGTAGCCACGGCCAATACCAACGCCAAACCAAAGATAATTTGCAAGACCAGTCGGGTGGTAGGCTCGCCCCAAACGATGGGCAACGAATGGCCACTATCGGCACTAAACGACTCAAAATAAGCCTGTAAGAGCAGATTTTGTTGCACAATGAGCCAAAACACCACGCCCAGCGTTGCCATTTCCCAAGTAAATGCGGGTTGCAACTGCGCGGCGGTGCCCCACACCCCAAGCGTGTAAATGAGCGGAACAAACAAGTCTTTGCCCGCCTCAAACCACCCCCGCGACTGGGTACGAAACACTCCGAACAAATACAACGCGGTGGCCACCGCCAGTCCACCACCCCACCAAAGTACCGCCGACGGCAACCAAAACAAAGCCATCAACACAAACCCCAACGCCAAGCCCATGAGCTTGATAAGCAGCGGTTTATGTTGCGCGTAGTAGGCGTGTCGCGCCGTAGTGGGGGCGTGGTTGTGGTTGTCAATGAGGCGGTCGAGGGTGTAAATGCAAAACACCACGGCGGCCAGCGTAGCGGCCGTGAGCCAACCCAACTGTTCTTGCGGCAACAAAGTCGCCATGCGGTGGCTCACCACCGCCCCCGCTACCACGTCTATGCTCAACCAGTGGCTTTTTTGATATAGTTGTTTTAATTTCAAATAAGTAATAAACCTAAATAATTGCCCTATTTATATTTTGTAAGTAATTGATAAAAAGCACTTTACAATACCATTTCCCGCACGGGCAGCCCCGCAATGCCCATTTACCACTTACCATTTACCATTTAATAGCAGTAGGCAACGCGTGTTTTATTTCGCGGATGCGCTCGTTGAAGTTCCAATTGTGAAAGTCCACCTCGCGGAGGCAAATGGCCTCTAAGTATTCGACCAGCGCGGGCGGGTGTGGCACGCGCTTGCCCGTGGCTACGTCAATGTATTTGGACGTAACCCACAGCACGTTTTTGAGTTCGTGGCCGCTGTCGTCGGTCATAAAATACTCGGTAACAATGGTGTCTTCGCTAAAAAAAATGAGCCGCGACGTAATGCGCACCCACTCGCTCACTTGGGCGGGGCGCAGGTAGGCTATTTGGTGCTGATACACCACCCAGCTTTGTTTGAGTTCTTTGAACAATTGCCCAAAACTAAACTGATACAGCGTGGCTACTTGGTCTTCGCGGGCGTTAAAATAGTAGTCAAAATACTTGGAATTGTTGAGGTGCTGCAACGGGTCGCAGTCTTGAAACCGAATAATGGTGCGCAACTGCGGCTCTTTGTTATAAGCACGATTGGGGTCTTTTTTGAAAAACATGACTTAGTGTTCAATGGTTATTTTAACATTTTTGGCGGGGTCTATTTTGAGCCACAGCAACGCGGCTACCAACAAACAGCCCGAAATTAGAAACAACGGATAATTGAAATTGTGGGTGGATTCTACCACTTGGCCAAAAATGATGGTAATAAAGAAACCGCCCATCTGGCCCGCAAAGTTCATCGCCCCCGTTACCGTACCCGCGTTGCGCCGCCCTATGTCAACGCACACGGCAAAAGCCACGGGCAATGCCAAATCTTTGGACAACACGCACAAAGCCAACAAATAGCCCGCCGTTTCGTTGTTTTTGGTAAGTCCTGCGGCCAAAAACAACGCACTCGACAGCCCTAAGCCGCCCATACCCACGGCGCGGCGGCCTATTTTGAGACCATATTTCTTGCACAATAAATCGCTCAACCAGCCGCCCAACAAGCACCCAATGGCCCCCAAAAAATAAGAAAGCGAAATAAAATTTTGGGTTTGCTGCTCGCTCATGCCCCGCCCTTCTTGAAAATACGTAGCCGACCAGTTGGTAAAAAAATAAGCTGCATAAAAAAACAAATGGCACATCAACATCAAAGCCCAAATGTCAGGGTTGCGTACAATAACGTGCCACGGCAGTTGGTGTTCGCCGTGTTTTACGTGTCTATTGGCTTCAATATGAGCTACTTCTTGGGCTGAGATACCCATTTTTTGGGCGGGTTCGTCCCGAAACCAAACGTACCACGCAGCTGCCCAAACTGCACCCACCACCCCCAGTACCACAAACGCCCACCGCCAACCCACCCAATGCACCAACGGAATAACCAGCAGCGGCGTGAGTGCGCCGCCCAAACGCCCCGCTGCCCAAATAACCGACTGCGCCCGCCCCACCTCAGCGGCAGGAAACCACCGTGAGATGGCAATGGAGGCGTTGGGATACGCGCCAGCCTCGCCCATGCCAAACAAAAAACGCACCACCAACAAGTAAAAAAAGCCGAAGGCACTGCCCGTCAAAGCTGTAAAACCCGACCACCAAAGCACCACCCGCGTCAGCACGCGCCGTGGGCCAATGCGGTCGCCCAGTACGCCCGTCGGAATTTCAAACAAAGCGTAGGCCAACGAAAAAGCCCCTAAAATCCAACCAAATTGGGCGTTGTTGAGGGTTAAATCTGCCTTTACATACTTGCTGACCATGTTCATGCACACGCGGTCGAGGAAGGTAATGATAGAAAGCCCAAACAAAAAAGCCAAGACGCGGTAGCGATAATTCATATTTAATCTACTAACTTTGTTTTTGAGCAAATAAACACATTTAATTATGAATTTCATCAATCGTTTAAAATGGCTTGCTGTGTTGGCAGGTTTTTTGGCTTTACAATCGTGTTCGCGCAACCCCGTAACGGGCAAACGAGAACTACTTTTGATGTCGACGGAGCAAGAATTAGCCATGGGCAAAGAGGCGCATCCTTCTATTGTGGCCTCCATGGGACTCTACGAAGATAAAAAATTACAAAACTTTATTAATCTGAAAGGCAAACAGATGGGCAAAATTTCGCACCGCCCTGAATTAGATTACCAATTTAACATCGTTGATTCGCCCGTGGTCAATGCGTTTGCCGTGCCAGGCGGCTATATTTACTTTACGCGCGGCATCATGGCGCATTTCAACAACGAAGCTGAGTTTGCGGGGGTGTTGGGCCACGAAATTGGCCACGTTACGGCCCGTCACTCGGCCAGACAGCAAACCAGCCAAATGTTGAGCCAAATTGGCGTGATTGCGGGCATGGTGATTTCGCCCAAAATTGCCCAGTTTGGCGAGCAACTCATGCAAGGCGTGCAAATGCTGATGATGAGCTATAGCCGCGCCCACGAGTCAGAATCTGACCAAATTGGCGTGGGCTATTCGAGCAGAATTGGCTACGATGCCCGCGAAATGGCCAACTTTTTTGGCACTATCAAACGTCTTTCCGACAACGCTGGTCAGAATATTCCCAACATCATGTCCACCCACCCCGACCCAGGCGACCGACTGAACAACGTCAATAAAATGGCTATTGAGTACCAAGCCCAAAACGTGGGCAGCTATGCCATCAATCGGGAGTCGTATTTGCAGCTTATCAATGGTATCGTGTATGGCGAAGACCCCAAGCAGGGTTTTGTAGAAAATAACGTTTTTTACCACCCTGAGCTGCGGTTTCAAATACCCGTGCCAACAGGTTGGAAAACCCAAAACTCGCCCACGGCTTTTGTGATGGCCCCCAAAGATGGCAAATCGCAGATGATGCTTACGTTGGCACCTGACAAAACCCTCGACTCGGCAGCCATTAATTTGGCAAAACAATACAATTTGAAAGTACTCGAAAGCAACCGAACGACCATCAACGGCAATTCCGCCATTGTGATGCTGTCGCAGCAACAACCGCAACAACAGCAGCAAGGCCAACAACAACAGCCCCAAACTGCCGCCAATACGGTGCAGATTGCGTCGTGGCTCATTCGATATGGCAGCAACGTATATGTGATTCACGGCATCACAACTGCCGATGTTTTTGCCAATTTACTGCCTACATTTAAGGGCGTGGGCGAAAATTTTCGCGCGCTCTCCGACTCCGACAAGCTCAACCGCAAGCCTGAGCGCGTGTTTGTAAAGGTAGTGCCGCGAGCGGGTACGTTCCGCGAGGTAATGACTACCCTTGGAATGCCCGCCGCCCGTTTAGAAGAGCTGGGCGTACTCAACAGCCGCAAACCCGACGACCAAATACAACGCGGCGCACTCATAAAAGTGATAGGAAAATAAGGGAGCGTTATTTCGCTTTTAGCCAAGTTTGTAGGGCTTTGCCGCTGAGGTTTATCTCGCTGCTGTCGGTACTTTTGCTGATTTGCAGTTTTTTAATGTCAGCCCCGCTGTCTTGCAAAATGGCTTTGCCGTTTAGTTGCAAGGTTAAGTTGTCTATGTGGGTGTTGGTGCTCAGTTTAAGCGTTGAGTTGTCAGATACGTTGGCGTTCAAAATAACAAACGAACCGTTGCTGAACGCCAACGTACTGTTTTGCTGAACGCTGGCATCAAGATACGTTTTTGAACTTGCCACCACGCTCGCGTGCGCATCGGAGAGCAACAGCGTGGGTAACTCATTGAAATAGAGGGAACAAAAAACCGCATCAGCATCAAACGTCTTGTCGGATTTAGAAACCGTGAGCGTGTCGCCATTCATCGAAAAGCTCAAACCCACGCGCCGATAGTCGTGCTTGTAGCCAGGTTTTTGGGCACCGAGATAAACCATGAGCCTCATTCCTTCTACTTTGACGGCCTTGATGTTGCCCTTTGGAAAAAGCCCAAACTCCGTTGTTTTGGCGTAGCTTATTTCTTTCAAAAAAGCCGCTTTGTAGCCATATACCAGCAATACTTGTACCGAAATAGTGATAAACACAACAGCGGTGAGGAGAATATTAGAGCGTTTCATGTTTTTTGATGGTTTCGTTAAATCGTTGTTCTAATTCTTCAAAGCTCATGTTGAGCAAGCGCATTTGCTTAAAAAAAATCGGGAGTTCGTTCTGCACAAATGCCTCGCGCCGCCAATCCAAATAGTTTTGCTCGGCCCGAGGCGTTACAAAATACCCAAGCCCTCGTTTGGTGTAAATTACCTCACGGGTTTGCAGAAAATCGTAGGTACGCTGCACGGTGTTGGGGTTTACCTCCAACTGTACCGCCAACTCCCTGATAGACAACACTTTGTCGTCAGGCTTCCAGTTTTGTACCAACACCTGCTCGCCAATGTATTCGGCAATTTGCAAGTAGATGGGGGTTTGATTGTGAAAATTCATGGCTGTTAAACTTCTTTTTCTTTAATTTTAAGATAGGTAATCACATGCAATAATAGCGGCACGCCTATTACCCACCACATTCTGTAAACGTTTTCAAAAGTGGAGTTGAGCGTGTTAGAAAAAATACCTTTGGAAAATTGAATTTGAATACTGGGGGCTATAAACGGGAAAGGAGGACTTGTCTGTAATTCAAAAGCACTTGGAAAAAAGATGTGTAAATAGTTGTTCTGTGCCCAATAAAAGGCAAAACTTACTGCTATTACAATACCCAATGTTTTTAAGAAATTGAGCCGACCAAGCGTAACCGCACCCAACATAAATAAGGCTGGTCCACCAAAAAACAGTACCAAACCATAGGCATCAAGCTGGGACGAACTGCCATGTGCCAAGCTATTGATAGAATATTTTATAACGAGGTCGGGAAAATCTCGAAGAAAAAAAGGCGTAACAATGGGCATCTTTCATATTGCTTCCAAAGTAGTTGACAGTTTTTGAGAAATTAGTCCACAAGCATATTGCCCACTAAACATGTAGTCGGAAAAATTAGT
>REAB01000188.1 GCA_004293645.1 Cytophagia bacterium
GTAATTTTTTGTAATTGTCTGTTTATCAATTTATTACTACCAAATTACCCTTTATTACAAATCAAAAATAATATAAACTATTTCTGCCCAACTACTTATTCCCTTTTATGTTTCATCACATTGAGATTTTTAAAAATGCTGACTCCGTGTTGGCCATCGAAACCACCCGCCATGGTGGCGTGAGTGATGCGCCTTATGCGTCGCTCAATTTGGGAATCAATACCAACGATTTACCAGAAAATATTGTCCAAAACCGCCGTTTGTTGTTTGAGCAATTGGGTATCGAAACCACCCAATTGGCAGCATCGCTGCAAGTACACGACGATAAAGTGCTGACTACCAGCCACGGCGGTGCTTTTGAAGGTTACGACGCGATTATTACCAACCAATCTAATGTTTTTGTAGGCGTTACGGTAGCAGATTGTACTCCCGTTTTGATTTATGATGCCCAAAACCAAGCCGTGGCGGCCATTCACGCGGGGTGGCGCGGCACGGTTTTGCAAATAGTCCAAAAAACCTTGATGGCCATGCAAGCCCAATTTGGCACGCAGCCACAACATTGCTACGCTTACGTCGGCACGTGCATAGATGCGTGTTCGTTTGAAGTAGGCCACGAGGTAGCCGACCAGTTTGCGGACCATTTCAAAACATTTGACCAAACAAAACAGCAATATTTTGTAAACTTAAAAGCTGCTAACGCTGCTCAATTAGAGGCATTTGGTATTCCCAAAGCCCACATTCAAATCTCCGAATACGACACCGTGCGGCACAACGAAGACTATTTTTCGTACCGCCACGAAAACGGCGATACGGGTAGAATGTTGGTTATGATTGGCCTCAAACAAGCCTAATTTTTTATTTTTTACGATTTGTTATTCAAGCAACTTCTTTTTTGCACTACCTTTGTCGCAGTTTTAGGTGCTTCGTGGTTGGTTCTGTTGCCAACGCCAATAGCTTAATAGGGAATTTCGTGCAAAACGAAAACTGTCCCCGCAACTGTAAGTTCTTTTAAAAGTCGTTCTTCTTACTACAAAAGCCACTGAGGTTCAGGTTTTAAGGTCGGGGTCGCCCGTGCGGTAAGGTGTAAGATGAAGGGGCTAAACCCCAAAACCATACACCACACACCATACATCTTACACCTTATTCCCCCACCTCGGGAAGGTACAAGAACGATGGAACAAGTCAGGAGACCTGCCTAAAACCATTCTTGGTTGTTGTGTACGGAAGATGCAACACAGCCGAGCGATCGAGTTCCTGTTCACAACTTGGCGTAAAATTGTACGAAGCCTTAACCGTTTCGTAAATTCAATTTTACCATCAAGGCATCTTTTAGATGCATGATTGGCGGTATTTTTACCAAATATATTTTTTGTATTGGTCTCATTATGTGGCCAATATCTATTTTATTCGCCCAGCGCGACAGCACCCGTGCGTTGCAAACCGTAACCGTACGCGGCTATTTGCCCGAGCGTTTTATGGGTGGTTTAAAAGTGCAACGCGCCGACTCCGCGCTCGCCGAAGCATATCGTTTTCAAACCTTAGCCGATTTTTTGAGTACCCAAGCCCCGCTGCACCTCAAAAGCTACGGCGCGGGGCAGCTTACCACGGTTGGTTTTCGAGGCACATCGGCCAGCCACACGGCGGTGCTTTGGAACGGCATCAACATCAACACCCCCACGCTCGGCCAATCAGACTTCTCGACCATTCCGTTGGCGGGTTTCGACCAACTTTCCATTCAGTACGGCGCGGCGGCCAGTTGCGTAGGTACCGATGCCGTGGGGGGCAGTATTTTACTGAGTTCTACCCCCAATTTTCGCAAAAAAGGCGTAGAAACCTCCTTTGGCCAACGGTTGGCCAGTTTCCAAAACAACCAAACCCAAGCGGGCATTAGATTTGCAACAGCACTCAACCAAAACTGGCAGTTGGCGGGCAAAACGCTTTTTTACGGCGGTCGTTTAAACAATCATTTTCCCTACACCGAGCGGCAAGGCTATTTGGTTGAACCTTCCGAAACTACCCAAAAAGGATTTATCCAAGACTTGTATTTTAGAAATAAAAAACACCACCAGTTCTCGGCAAATATCTGGTTATCAGATAATAAGCTAACACTTACGCCCGACAATCCCGTTGGTCGCGAAAGTACTCAATCGAAAGCCTACCGTTTTTTGGCCAACTACGAGCGGGACAAAACCACGCTGCGAACGGGCTTTATCCGCGACATTATCAACTACGGCAAAGGACCCGATTTTGAAACCAATCCGAGCCATTCCGAAACCGACCGTTTTATAATACGCGCTGAACACGAAATTGATGTTGAAAAACCGCATATCACCGCCCGATTTGGCACCGAAGTGGTGCATTTCAGAACCCGCGTGGACGGCTACGGGGGCGGTATCATTACCGAAAATCGCGCCGATTTGTACGCTTTGCTGCGCTACCAAATCAATCGGCGGATGCTGGCTTCGGTCAATTTTCGCCAAGCCTTCGTAACGCGTTATGACCCGCCTTTTACGCCTTCGTTGGGCGTAGAATATTGGTTGTTAAATACTGAAAAACAACGCATTACACTCAAAACAAACGTGGCACGAAGCTACCGCGTACCCAGCCTTAATGAGCGTTATTGGCGCGTTTTGGGCAACCCCGACATACGGCCAGAACACGGTTTTAACAAAGAAATGGGGCTGGAAATCAAACAAAACGTGTCTTCCAAACTTAACGCATCGGGCAGTTTAACGGCCTTTCACAACCGCATGGACGACTGGACGTACTGGAATCCAGAGCGGGGCTACCGCGTCGAAAACTTGCAATTGGTAGTAGCTCGTGGGCTGGAATTTCAAGGCAATTTGCAATACAAAACCAAGCACTGGCAAGCGGGAGTATTTGCCCAATACGCCCTCACGCGGAGTTCGCAAGAGCGCATTTATGATGCCACCGCCCAAGATATTGTGGGTAAACAACTCATTTACTTGCCCTTGCACACGGGTTCGGCCAACGTTTTTGTGGAAACAAACCAAGTTCATAAATGGGCGAAACCGCTTCAATCTGTGCGATTGACGGTGCTTTGGCAAGGCAGTAGTTTGCGTTATTATACCTTCGACAACAGCAAATTTATCAAAGGCCATCAATTGGTAAATCTGCTGCTCGAAACCAACGTGCAAGCCGCCAGCCTACGCGGCAAAGTAATATTACAAGTTGATAATGTTTTTGACGCGCTCTACCTCAACGTGAAACGAAACGCCATGCCAGGCCGAAATTTTGCCATCAATTTAATGTTTAATATCTAACTATTTTTTTAACAATTCACTCAAAATGAAACAATTACAACAAACAAAAAACTGGTTTTACGCCGCAATTTTAGGACTTTCTTTGGCCGCTTGTACCAAAACACCCGAACCAACGCCTCCTTACGGCGACGGCGTGTTGGTGATTAACGAAGGCAATTTTTTGGACAACAACGGCAGCTTGTCGCTTGTGAGTCGTGGCAATACCACGGCCAGTTTGGACGTATTCTTGAAAGAAAATATGCGCCCTATTACGGGGGGGGTGGGCGGCTACGCCGAAATAGACGGCAAAGGTTTGATTTTGGTGGATAATTCTACCGCAGGCTTGGACAAAGTAGAAATTGTGGACGCTGGTACCATGAAAACCATTGCCACGCTGGCCGCTCCCGACATCGAAAATCCACGGGAAGTGGTGAGCGTTGGCAACAACAAAGCCTATGTTTCTTGTTGGGGTACTACGGGGACATTCCCCAACTTTTATGCCAATCCTGGCTACGTGGCTGTCATCGATTTGGCTACCAACAAAATTACCAAAAAAATAACGCTCCAAAAAGGGGCAGAAGGCATGGTGGTAGTGGGCAGCGAGGCGTTTGTGGGCGGCGTAGGCGGCGACCGACTCGTTCAAGTGATTGATATTCAGAAAGATGAACTCAAAACCGCTTCCATTGCCATGGGCGGCAGCGCGGGTGTTTTGCAGGTTGATGCCAACAATAAAATTTGGGCGTTTGTGAGCCGCGAAGCCGTGCGCATAGACCCCACTGCCAAGAGCATCGAAACCCGAATTCGGGTGGGTAGCAGCACTACCAAAAGCCCCAGCAACTTGACCATGAGTTCCGACAAGCGCACCATTTATTACATGTCCACGTTTTTTGATCCCGCCGACGGTTTCAAACAAAAAGGCGAAATGTATAGTTTCAAAATAAGCGATACGGCTATTTCAGATGCTGCACCGTTGGCGCGGCGGATGTTTACGGGCTTGGGCTACGACCCCAAATCTGGCTTGATTTATGCTGGCTCAACACCAAGTTTCAAACAAGCGGGCTTTGTGTTGCGCTACCAGCCCGACGGCAAACTGATAGACTCAGTGAAGGTAGAAATAGCTCCCAGTGGGTTTTTCTTCAAATAAAAACAATGAACAAACACGCCATAGACAGTTGTCCCAGGTGCGGGCTGCTTTTTGAGTGCCGAGTCAATTCGGCACTCAAATGCGACTGTATGTGGCTCAATTTGAGCCAAAAAGAATTGGAATACGTGCGCGATTATACCATTTTGTCGTTGGGAAGTTACGTGTGTTTGTGCGTAAACTGCCTCACCGAATTGCAACAAGAATACCGCGCACAAAATGCTGCTGCTCAGGCCGCGTCAATTGCGTCCGCACCTTAGTTTAGTAGATAATTAACCTCGTAGCTGCTATCCAAGGCCTGCCCTATCGTTTATACGCGGGAAGAGTGAGGTAATTTTGTGTCATTTATTTATGGGTTTTTCCGCTTCTTGCGAACGTAAGGTTGTGCAAATCGACCTATACCTTTTATTGGAATGATTACTTCGTTTTCTTGCTCCTCTTGTAGCGAATTAAATAAACCCATTAGTTTTATTGTGAGTGAAATAGCCGTGTAAGCCAGCACCGTGCTTGCAATAATGGCACTGTCAAGGTTTATGGGCAAAACCCAATGCAGTACATAACCGATTCCTACTGCTACCAACGAGGACAGCACGAAAAGAACCAAGAAAATCAGAATAGCAAAAAACATAGGAGAACGAATTTTAGGAAAAATAAAACACTTTTGAGTTTATGTTCGACCTGAGTAGGTAGCTTTAGATTCTTCACGTACGCATTTTGGGAAGTACTTTATATTGTTAATAGATGATCTTTGCGGTACTCATGCTTTATTCAGGTATGCCGCTTAACTTTGCTCTTGCCCCATTTTTGTCACGCGCTTACATGAGTTTATTTCAAGTTCCTACGCCGATTGCGCTGAAAATCTTCCAGCACAAACCCTCCAAGCCCTTTCAGTCCGCTGTAATACGCGCGCCCGTTGTTTACGCGGGTAAACTCCTGCACAAACTGCTTCAAATATGGGTCGGAAGCAATCATAAAAGTAGTGATTGGTACGTCTAATCGGCGGCATTGGGCGGCCAACGTGAGGGTTTTACTCACAATCTTGCGGTCGAGGCCAAAGCTATTTTTGTAATATTTAATGCCTTCTTTCAAGCACGTAGGCTTGCCGTCGGTAATCATAAAAATCTGTTTATTCTTGGTTTTGCGACGACGCAATAAGTCCATCGCCAACTCCAACCCAGCCACGGTATTGGTGTGGTAAGGTCCTACTTCCAAATACGGCAAATCTTTGAGCTGAATCTGCCACGCATCGTTGCCAAAGACAATAATATCGAGCATATCTTTTGGGTATTTGGTTCTAATCAACTCAGCCATGGCCAGGGCTACTTTTTTGGCGGGCGTAATGCGGTCTTCACCGTAAAGTATCATTGAGTGGCTGATGTCAATCATCAACACGGTAGCGGTGTTGGTTTTTTGCTCTTTGTCCACCACTTCCAAATCGTTTTCGAGTAAGTAAAAATCCTCAGTTCCGTGGTTGATTTGGGCATTTTTGATTGATTCGGTCATGGAGATTTGCTCCAAGGCATCGCCAAATTGAAACTGCCGTACGTCGCTGCTGAGTTCGTCGCCCGTACCCGTGTGCGGTAGTTGGTGGTTGCCGCCTGATTTAGAGCGGCGCAGCTTGCCAAAAATTTCGTCCAGAGCACTCTTTCTAATACTTTGCTCGCTTTTGGGAGTCATGATAAACTGCCCATCTTGGTTTTCTTCGGTAATGTAGCCTTTCTTTTTGAGGTCTTCAAAAAAATCGCCGATGCCGTATTGGTCATTGGTAAGGCTATACTGCCGGTCCAACTGGTTCATCCACGCCATGGCATCGGTTACGTTGCCCGAAGTCATCAATAGCAATTGCTGAAACAAGTTAAACAATTCGTCAAACTTGTTTTTGTCGCCCTGCAAATCGGGCTTAAATTCAGAAAATCGGTGGCCGAGCATGGCAAGAATGTTAGGTGGTTATTACTACGTCCAAAGTTGGGAAGTGGGTATTTCAAAATCTTCTAAAACGGGAGAAGCAGAACAGAGGTCGTTGTCGGTGCAAACCGTAATGTGTTTGGCAGAAGTATAAATCTCCACCATTTGCTCTTCTGGGTACATGAGCCACACCACTTTTACGCCACTTTTAAAATACTCAATCACCTTACGCTTTACTTCGAGTATTTGGTCAAAGGTTGAAATGATTTCTATCACAAATTCAGGAATCTGGACTTCTGTCTTACTTTTTACGATTTGCTCCCAACTAAAATAAGACAAATCAGGTCTTCTCATTTGTATTCCAGTAAGCATTACATCTTGCTCACAAATGAGCTGCCCGCGCTGCTTTTTGGCAATAGTTTTATCAAATAATTCGCTCAAATTACCGATAAGGTACAGATGCTTGCTCTTTATGCCTTCAAATTTGATAATTTCTCCGTCGTTCCACTCGTATTTGAAACTGTCATTTGGCTCCCAGTTTTCAAACTCGGCCAACGTTCGGGGTAGCACCGTGTTTTTTATTTCTGTTGCCATTTTTGTAAGAATAATAGTTTTTCAAAGATACAAAACTGAAGTCAAACCTAACAGGTCTTACGGTGCAGGGACTCGCAAACCCGTTAGGTTTTAGAACGAAACTTACGCTTTTTCGCAAAACTCTTCAAACGCCGACACCAAATGTTCGCCTATCATTTGGGCGTTGCGGCCTTCGATGTGGTGACGCTCAATAAAATGAACCAGTTCATCGTCTCTGAAAATGGCGATACAAGGCGATGAAGGCGGATAAGGCAACATGTATTCGCGCATTTTGGCGACCGCTTCGGTGTCCACGCCCGCAAAAACCGTTGCTAAGTTATCGGGCTTAACTTCGCTGTATGCCAGCGCACCTTTGATGCCAGGACGCGCCGCGCCAGCCGCACAGCCGCATACCGAATTGACCACGACCATCGAAATGCCCGAGGCATTGGCCATAAAATTATCTACGTCTGCCGCTGTTTCGAGCGACTGAAAACCGACATTCGTCAGGTCTTCTTTCATGGGGGCTACCATTTGAGGAGGATACATACTTTAAAAGTTTAAAGTTTTAAGTGTAAAGTTAAAAAAAAATTCTGCTGTTATTTGGACTCAAACATATAGGTGCAAAAGAGTACCTTTAATCGAACATCCAAAAGTTTACATAAAACCTAGTTCGAGTTTGGCTTCTTCGCTCATCATGTCTTGCGAGTAGGGCGGGTCCCAGGTGAGTTCTACGCTTACGTCGTTTACGCCTTCTACCTCGCGGATTTTCTCTTCGATTTCGCTCGGAATAGTCCCCGCCGAAGGGCAAGAAGGCGAAGTAAGCGTCATTTCGACGAATACGTTGTTAATGGGGAATATTTTTAGGTCGTAAATCAAGCCCAATTCCCACACATCTACGGGAATTTCGGGGTCATAGACCCGCTTTATGGCTTTGATTACTTCGGCTTTTAGTTCTTCTTCGTTCATTGTTCGGTTGCTTGAAACGCCACGGCGTAATTTTTCATTTGTTTTACCATTGAGGCCAGTCCGTTGGAGCGGGTTTGGGCCAGATGTTGCTGTAAGCCAATGCGTTGCATAAAATACAAGTCGGCTTTGGCTATTTCTTCGGGCGGATGCCCCGACAGCACTTTTACGAGCATATTGACCAGTCCTTTCACAATAATAGCGTCGGAGTCGGCCTCAAAAAAGAGTTTATTTTCTTTTAAATGCGCATCGAGCCACACCCGCGACTGACAGCCTTTGATGATGTTGTCTTCGGTTTTTTGGGCTTCTTGGAGTGGTTTTAGCTTTTTGCCGAGGTCAATGATGTACTCGTATCTGCCCTCCCAGTCGTCGAAGAGCTCAAATTCTTCCACGAGTTCGTCTTGTATTTGATTAATAGTCATTTAAATTTTTCCTAATGGTCGTGATTGATGTCGTATCATCAAAATTACTTTTTTAGCCATGATTTTGCTTCCTTCATTACCTCATCGTGCGGAAAAACATCGCCCGATTTCGCTTTTTCGATGGCATTATCAGTTTTGGTTAAGTAGTTGCGCATATTTAATGGGTGGCACAACTATTACTTAAGGTGCTTTTATTGAGCGTATTAAATCAGTCGTGCCACTTCGCGCCAACTTCATTTCTGGTACTACTCGACCCATTTCTGGGAAATTTTCCAACAGATTGGTTACTTCAATGACTTTGCTTGAACAAACATGCCCGCCTTACCACAAGTACAATGTTGGTGGTAGTTCTTAATTCTTTATTTGGAACATTCTCTTTATAACTTTCCCTTTTAACCTTGGAAATATATTTAAATTAGTGAAAGTCAATTGTTCTATTTGGTCATCACAATTTGTCAATAATTCATATCCGTCTTTCGTAATTCTGACAGTATCTGAATGTCTAAATCCCCCAATTCCTTCCATATATATTCCAGGTTCAATACTCACTACCATATTTTCTTCGAGTATGGTTTTATCTCCAAGTGCAAGATAGGGACCTTCATGATTTCCCAATCCAATTCCGTGACCTGTTCGATGCATTAATTTATCGGCTAACCCCTGCTTATGTAAGAACTCTCTTGATGCCATATCTACTTCCTCAGCGATTACGCCTGCTTTGAGTACTTCAAAGCTCCTTTTCCTCGCTTCTAACATCAATTCAAATACTTCTTTCTGTTCATTTGTAGGTTGTGTTGTAAAAAAAGTCCTTTCAAGTTCTGCTGCATATCCGTTTACTCTCAAAAAAGCTAAACTGATGTGTGAACCTTCTACTAATACATCTTCTACCTTTGGGGTTCCGTGTGGTTGATAAGATATTCTACTTGGCCAAGCTCCAACCAAAATATTGGACGAGAGATAATCAAAATCGGTTTCAATGATTACTTTTTTTTGAATATCTTTCCCAATAGACAAAACTTCCAATTCTGTCATGCCATAATAAGCAGTTTTATTGAGATTAGAAATAGCTAAATCACAATAATGAGAAGCCCGCTTAATGAGTTCTATTTCAGTAGAACTTTTGATCCATCTTAATTTTTCTACAAGGTTACTTAACTTGATTGAGAAGCCTTGTTCTCCTAAAAAGTTCCCCAATTCAAAGGGTGATTTTGAAGACAGTCCAACAACGGAAACTTTTGTAAGTTCTTTGATTAAGATGTCTTGCCAACGTTCAGGACTTTGGGCTGGATATTCCCAATAACATTCGATTTTGTTTACATTATCAACTTCCTTTAAATGAGCTAATTCCATCTTTGGCAAGATGAATTTGACTTCATTTTTATTAACAATCAGAAGAAATAGTCGCTCAAGGCTTTTATATGTCAGTCCCGTTAAATAGTAAATATCTTCTTCTTCCGACACAATCAAGTGGTCGATACCTTCCTTAGATAATTTTCTTTGAAGACTTTCAATTCTTGCTTTGTATTCTGATTTACTGATTTTCATTTTTTTCTTTAATTACTACCAACAGAATGATTACTGATTTGTAAGAAGATTTCTTCTAAATCATTTCGTGCTTCTGGCGACCAAACCACTTTCCTTTCCGCCATTGGTCAATTTTATTCATTCCTTCTTCGTGCGAAACAACATCTCCTCTTTGAATAGATTTCTAGGCCTTCTTTAATTTTTTGCAGAAAAATCATCTTTTCAACTACATCAGAAATGCTCATCTTATCGGGAAGTGTTTTGGATGAAGCAATTATTTTCGGCTTTGTCGAGCAAAATTTCAGTTGTAGGTATCACGAGGATTCAATTAAAAATCAGATAAAGGCTTTGAAGAGTGTCTAATCGCCATAATTTCAATTAAACTATCATCTTCGTTTACCTCATAAATTAGACGATGTTGCTTTACAACACACTCCCGTAATCTATTGATGTTGATGTTAGGAACTACACGCCCCATTCGAGGGAAATTTTCTAACAAAAAAGCCGTTTGAGTAATTTCAGAAGCCCAAGCCTTTGCAGATTTTTCGGACAAACCAAACAGATAAAGATAGATTTCTTCCAAGTCTTCTCGGGCTTCTTTAGCCCAAATTACTTTTGCCATGATTTCACCAAATCGCGGATTTCTTGCATTGAATAAAACTCGCCATTGTCAATTTGTTTTCGGGCGCGTTCCAGTTTTGAAAGTAGCATAATGTGTTCCACAACGTCATCTACTTCAATTTCTTCAGGCAAATCGTGTAATACTTCAATCAACTTAGTTTTTGAAATAGTCGCTGTCATAGCGTTAATTGTTAAAACGTTCACAGTTATGTTTTCGAACTTTGGGCAATTTTACGCCTAATTTATCAATTTTTTTGCTGTTTTTAGCCCAACATCTTTTTTACTCTGTGCAATCCGACCACCAATTTATCAATTTCTTCTTTGGTATTATAAACCGCAAAGGAGGCGCGTGAAGTTCCCGCCAGGCCTAATCGGTGCATGAGCGGTTGGGTGCAGTGGTGACCAGTTCTGATGGCAATGCCCTGCTGGTCCAGAATAACGCCCACGTCTTGGTGGTGAATACCGTCCATGACAAACGAATTGACGCTGATTTTTTCTTTGGCCGTGCCCACCAAACGCAACCCATCAATGCTTTGAAGGGCTTCGGTGGCATATTCGAGTAGTTCGTGCTCGTAGGCGGCTACATTGGCTTTACCCAAATTTTCAATGTATTCTACTGCCGTTTTAGCGGCCACTACATCGGCAATATTGGGCGTACCTGCCTCAAATTTGTAGGGCAACTCGTTGTAGGTAGTTTTGTCAAAAGTTACTTCTTTTATCATTTCGCCGCCACCTCGGTAGGGCGGCATGGCATCTAAAAGCGCTTTTTTGCCGTACAAAACGCCCATTCCCGTGGGTCCGTAGAGTTTGTGCAACGAAAAAACGTAAAAGTCGCAGTCGAGGGCTTGTACGTCAATGTCAATGTGGGAGGTGGCTTGCGCACCATCAATGAGTACTTTTGCCCCCACGGCGTGGGCTTTTTGGATTATTTCGGCCACGGGATTGATGGTGCCCAACGAGTTTGACACATGCACTACCGACACCAGTTTGGTACGTTCCGAAAGCATTTTTTCGTACTCGTCCATGAGCAGCTCGCCTTCGTCGTTGATGGGAATGATGCGCAACACGCAGCCGTTTTCTTCGCACAGCATTTGCCAGGGCACTATATTGGAGTGGTGCTCCATGGCACTAATCAAGATTTCGTCGCCCGCTTTTAAGAACTTACGTCCGTAAGTTTGAGCTACCAAGTTGATGCCGTCGGTGGTGCCGTAGGTAAAAATGATTTCTTCCCAAAGTTGGGCGTTCAAAAAAGACCGAATTTTGTGGCGAGAGGCTTCAAAATCGGCGGTGGCTTTTTCGGCCAAATGATGAATGCCACGGTGAATATTGGCGTTGGTGTGGCCGTAATAACCCATTAGTGCTTCCAAAACGGGCGTGGGCTTTTGGGTAGTGGCGGCATTGTCAAAATAAACCAGCGGCTTGCCGTTGATTACTTCGTTGAGAATGGGAAAATCTTGACGTATTTTTTGAATATTGAGCATAAAAATAACAGAATACTTTTAACGATAACAACACAATAATGAAGGATTCAGTTTACATTTTTGGCAAATAAGCCCAATTAACAATGTGCAAAAACTCAAAGTTAGCGATTATGAAAAGGCCATGATGCCCATTTTAGAAGAACTGAACGTACATTTTAAAGATTAAGAAATGGTCATTTCAGACGTTATTGACGCACACAACTTACAAGATAGGAGTTCGGTTTCTTAAACTCGTAGGCACCACCACCATATAATTTGAATTGATTTTGAGTATATTTGTCGTAGTTATTTACTTTCAAAAAAAATCATCCCAATATTTTTTGGTACTCTGACAATTTTAGTGGACTATAAAAAAAATGCCAAACTTCTGAGCCTAAGATTTTTGAAACTGGGCATACCGAAGGAGAATCTTTTAACTACTCTGATAATGTTATTAAGCCCTTCTGTAACCGCATTTGAAAGTCTATCTTTGACATAATTAGCAATATATACTTTTGTACTATTCAAAGATTGAATAAAATTATCAAAATAAGAAAATTGTTTTTCTTGTGTGTTTTTTATCCAATCATTTATTTGTTGCAATGCGATTGCTTGCTCAGTATTATTATCAAGAATGTGATGAAATTTTTCTCTGTTAAAATAAAGTTCTTTGAGTTTATCATCTTTTTCAAATGCGTTTTTTAGTACGTCAAATTGTTCATCTGAAAGTTTGTGATATTGAACATTTACGATTTTCTTTAGTTTTGAAAAATCTTTATTGTCACCCAAAACAGGTTTTAGTACGGGTTTTACCTCTTCTAAATAATCATTCAAACTTTCATTTAATTGTTTTGTAAAATGAAATCTATCCAAAATAATATTGGCTTGTGGGAAACATTCTTTGGCAACATTGATGTAAGTTTTCCAATTATCACAACTTACATCTGTGATTTTATCGCAAAATTCTTTGCCCAAAGACTGAAAATGTTTTACCAAAGTTTCTTTTTTGCCCTCAGGTAACATATCTACAATCGTACCACTGTCCAAATCAGTCAATACACAAATGTAATCTTTTTTACCTTTTTTATGACTTTGTTCATCTATACCCAAACGTTTTACCTTTGCATAATTTTCAGTAATATTTATCATTTTTTCGCATTTGGATAAAATGGTACGCTCCACTGTTTTTGGGTGCATATTCAAAATAATCGCTGACCTTGCGTAGGATTGTTGCTGAGTAACCAAAAACATAAACTCTGATTGGCGATGGGTATGCCCTACATTTGGAGAAGCAAAGGGCAATTCCTCATGAAAATAAT
>REAB01000189.1 GCA_004293645.1 Cytophagia bacterium
AACGGCCACTACGTATTGTTCTTCGGTTTCAAATACATTAGAAACTTGGTCTATGTCAGTATCTTTATTGAAAGCCCAACGTACTATTTCGCGGGCATTTTGCATGGTGTTGATGCTGGTGGCATTTTCGGCAATGCTGGCAGCGGTTGAAACTGTCAATGATTTGTCTTTTTTGGCCGCTTCATCAAAAGCCGATTTAGACTTTACCGACAGCGCAAACTGGTCGGCTTTGGCGTAGGCCGCGTCGCGGGTGGCTTGGCTGGGGGCAATGGTTTTGCCAATAGACGCTACCCGATACATGACGTTGCTTTTGGCCTCGGTTACTTTGATGATGTGAAAACCAAAATCTGACTGCACCACGTTTGGCAACAAGCCCGTGCCACCAAAAGCAAAGGCAGCATCGTTGAAAGGCTTCACCATTTGTCCCTGACGGAAATACCCCAAATCGCCACCGCGCTGGGCAGAACCTGGGTCTTGGCTGTTGGTAGCGGCCAATGTTTCAAAGTTTTGACCGCTTTTCAATTGAGCCAAGATGTCGTTGGCGCGTTGGCGAGCCGCCACTTTGGCCGAGTCGCTCATGCCTTGGGTGCTTATCAAGATGTGGCTGGCTTTGAGGCTGTAAGCGGTGTCTTTTTTGGTGCCGCCATATTTATAAATAAAATAAGTGCTGCCTTCGCGGTAAGGGCCATTTACGCTGCCTGGAATAAACGAACGAACGGCGGTTTTGAGCTGGTCGGGCATTTGTGCAAGCGACATATAAAGTGGTGTGCGCACGTCGCTGTTGGCGCTGGCGTAGGTAGAGTCGTTGGTGGCCGTAGCCAAACCCCGCGCCAATGATTTAATTTGGTTGTAAAGTGCTACGCTGTCGTCTTTTGATGGTACTACTGAAAACGACACGTATTGCATAGTGCGCGAGTCAAAACCTTTGTATTCGTCTTTGTGGGCAGACAAGTAGCTTTCCAGTTCAGAATCGGTTACTTTGATGGTTGTGTCGGCTACCGAGTAGTATGGCACGTACAAATAGCGCAACGAGGCTTTGGTACTTTGGGCTTGGTATTCTTTTTCGGCTTCGGCTTTGGTTACGTAGGCCGACAGGCGCATCAAGTTCTCGTACTTTTGACGAAGGCGGTCTTGCACCAAACTTTTTTCAAAGTTTTGCCACGACTGCTGCTGGTCAATGGGCAAGTTTTTGAGGTTTTTCAAATAACTGATGACCGACGACTTGTCGAACACACCCGTTTGAGGGTTGGTAAACGACTGCCGAATGGCGGGGCTGATGTTGTTGCCCTGCACCATGTCCACGAGTTCGTCGTCGCTTACTTTCAAGCCCAGTGCGTCGTATTCTTTTTGGTACGCATAGTCCAATATGTATTGATTCCACACTTGCTCGCGCAGCGACTGCTCCTCGGCTTCGGTGGGGGCTTTGCCCGTTTGCGACTGATACGCCAAGCGAGCTTGCTCCAATTTGCCCTGAAAATCTTGGATTTTGATTTCCTCGCCCGCTATTTCGCCCACGGTTTGGTCTTGTCCACCAAAGAGCGATTGCGTACCAATTAGGTCGCCGCCCACAATAAATAGGATAAGGCTGAACGCGATAACCAATACCGCCACGCCCGATTTTTCTCTGATTTTGTTAATTAATGCCATTACTTAAAATAATACGATTTGAAATTGGGTTGTGTTGTTTTAGAAATCAAACCGCAAAAATAGCATCTTTTGCGGGTTTTATCCAATACAAATGATTCTTTCTCAATTTTCGTGCCAGTTTAAAAACAAAATTAGCCCTGCTCACAGTAAGCAGGGCTAATTTTATGACAGGCAATTGGTTTAAAAATTGGCAGCTACGCGCACAAACACAAACCGACCATTGTAGCCGCCTTGGTTGGGCTGGAACAACAAGCGCCCACGGTTGGAGGCATCACGGCCCGATTGATAATCAATGCTGCCGTAAGCATTGCGTGGGTCAATAAATATTTGGTCTGGATAGACATCAAACAAGTTGTTAGCTCCCAACGAAACTCCAATGGCTTTGGTAGCGCGGTAGTTTATAATGAGGTCACTGATAATAACGGGTTTGAAAACTTGGTCAATTTTAGCAGTGCCGTCGGCGTTGTACGTATATAACGGCTGGGCTTTACCCGCAATGTCGTTTGAGGTACTCCAGTACGTGCCATCGCTCGCTTTTTTGGCTTCAGTATAAACATTGTGTATGTATTGCACTTCGCCAAAACGCACCACGCGGGCTGTGATGTCAAATTTGCCAATTGAATACGTAGCACTCACGTTGATTTTGTTTTTGGGCTGCCATACTTCAATCCGTGAAATTTGCTGGCGGTCGAACAACAAGTTTCTAAACCACGTGTTTGGGTTACCAGCGGGGTCGTTTTTGGCGGGGCTGTCAATCAAAGTGGTGCTGTTGATGCCCGTTACTTTATTTTCGTTGAAGTTTAAAGCGACCGTGATAGCGAGTTTACCTCTGCCCACATCGTAGCGGCCATTGGCTACGATATCAATACCTTTGGTACTGGTGTTGGCGGCATTGGCAAAGAAGTTCACGTTGTTTACGCCCACGTATTGGTCGGCGGTAAAGCCCAACAATGTCCGCGAGAAAGCCCCTGAATAAACAATACGGTCTTTGATGTCAATTTGATAAGCATCTACGGTCAAAGAAATACCACCTACTTTGGCAGTTACGCCCAATGTTACGCTCTTCGAGGTTTCGGGGCGTAGGGCATCAACACCGATACTGGTACGCGCAATGGGGTCGTCGTTATTAACGGTCAAAGTATTGGAAGGGACACCATTTACAAACTGCGTAGAAGTGTTGTTAAAATAGCGTTGGTGCAAAGATGGTGCTCTAAAACCAGTACTCAACGAACCGCGCAAAGCCAGAGCTTCGGTTAATTTGAGGCGGGCTGAGATTTTACTGCTCAAATTAGAACCAAAATCGCTGTAATTTTCATAGCGCGTGGCTACGCCAACCAACAAACGGTTGGCAATCTCTCCTTCAATATCGGCATAAATACCCAAGTTGGTACGAGATTTATCAACTTGGTTGGAAGGCTGAAAACCTGGAAACACCTGCGCACCCGGCAAGCCTGCGGCTGTGCCAACGCCTGGGCCACCCGCAATGATTGGCGCACCAGCGACGGTCTTTGGCGTACCAGAATAAGAAGCCGATTCGCCCGCCGTAATTTGATAATGGTCGCGGCGATATTCTGCTCCGAACGCGATGTTCAAGCCTCTGATGACACCTACTTTGTCAAACATCTTGGCAATGTCGAGGTTGGTGGTGTTTTGGTTAAACTTTAACTGGCCCGCGTCAAACGTTGTTTGTTGGGCATCAGCGTTGGGCAAAGTGGCGTTTCCAGAATTAAAAACCGAGAAATCAAAGGTATTGATTCCGTAGGTATTGCTCAAATCCACGCTCCAGCCACCCAATTTGGTTTTGTAACCCAAAATCAACGATTTGTCTTGTACTACCGACTCAATGCCTGGCAAGAAACCATCACGGTAAAAAAGTGAGCCGTCGGCTTTGAGAGGCTGCTGCGTCCGGTTTACTGGCACGCGATAGTTGCCGAAGCCTTGACCAGTGCGATAGGTAAGTCCGCCCGAGAAATAAAATTCTGATTTTGCGCCCGTTGGGATTCCGCCGTTGATAAACAAACCGAGGTTTTTGGAAGAGGAGTTACCAAAAACCATGTTCTGGCGGTTGTAGCCGTTGGCTTTGGCCAGGGCGTTGTCAGCCGCAATGATGTTGGTACGGAAATCAGTAATTGTTTGGCCCGTTGGTGTTGCTGGAAAACCTGCATTTGCGCCCAAATAAGTGGTTGGAACGTTGTCTTCGCCGCTGCGGTTGGTTTTGCCCCGGTCGTTGTATTGAGCCGAAATATTGATGCCGCCTTTGCCTATTTTAATACCTTTCGAGAAATCAAATTGGAGCACTTGGCCGTCCGTAATTTTTTGGCTGCGGCTGTCTAAGCCACCCGAAATATTGGGGGCGGTGTAGTTCATGGTGGTCATGTTTTGGCCAAAGGTCAAAGAAGCAGTAGTGCCTTGGTAGTCTTTTTTCAAAACCACGTTGATTACACCCGCAATGGCATCTGAGCCATATTGCGCCGCTGCACCGTCGCGCAGTACTTCAATACGCTCAATGGCTGCTACTGGAATCACGTTCATGTCGGTACCAACTGAACCACGGCCTACGGTGCCGTTGATGTTTACGAGTGCCGAGGTGTGGCGGCGTTTGCCGTTTACCAACACCAACACTTGGTCGGGGCCAAGACCGCGTAGCGAAGCGGGGTCCACGTGGTCAGTACCGTCGGCAACGGTTTGACGGTTTGAATTGAACGACGGGGCTACGTAATTTAATATTTGGCCAATGTCCACCTGCGGAAATCCTTTTAGTTCTTTGGTGGTAATCACGTCAATGGGCACAGCCGCATCAACGTTGGTGCGAGCCGTGGCAGCCCGCGAACCGATAACGGCTACTTCTCCGAGTGTTCTAGTAGATTCGCTCAAAGAAATGTTTAAAACGACCGTTTCGTCGGTTACTTTTACTTCTTTGGTTTCGTAGCCCAAAAAAGAAACCACCAACACATCTCCTGCGGTGGCGTTGAGTTTGAAGTTGCCGTCGGGGTCGGTGATGGCGCCTCTGGTAGAGCCTTTTACCAAGATACTCACGCCTGGCATGGCTTCGCCCGTGTTCGATTTAATTTTGCCCGTAATGTCTTTGGCTACAATTACGTACAAATTATTGTCGGCTTTCTGAAAAGCCAAGTTGTTGGCCCCAATGGCACTTACCAAGTCGCGCTCCAAGGTTTTGCCTTCGTTGGCGTACATGGGATTTACGGTGGCAGTTTCAATCAAATTGGTTCGGTAAAAAAACGTTACGTGGTAGCGATTTTCCAATTCGTTTAATACGCCGCGCAGCGATTTGGTTTGGTGGCTCGTGGCCAAAGTGTGGGGTTTCCCCAACGATGCCGTCAAGGTTTGGGCCAATGAGCCGTAACCATGCAGCATCAGCGCACCAAAAATAAAAATAGAGACTTTTCTCATTGTTTTGTTAGGTATATAGTGGTTGTAAAATTAAAAAAAACTGACGGTATTTTCTTTTTGGGTGTATTTGACTTGGAGCGCAATAGAGAGCGCGTTGAGCAGTTCTTTCACATTGCCCGACGGAATCGTCCCCGTTATTTTTTCTTCCAACAGACGCGGGTCGTTTACGCTGATATTTAGGTTGTAAGTATCTTTCAATAAAATGGCAATCTCGGCCAAACGGGTGCCTTCAAATATAAGTTTTTTCTGTTGCCAAGACGTAAAAAGTTCTGTTTTGACGGCATTGAATTTAACCCGCGCCAGCGTGGTGTCTATTTCTACCAACTGGCCCGGCACCATTATAATATGCTGATTGGTATCTTTTTGTTTAACTGTCAATCTAATTTTACCCGATTGCAGCACCACTTGCGTCGTATTGGGGCGGTCGTTTACGTTAAACTCGGTGCCGAGTACTTCGATGGTGTGCTGGCGGCGCGTATGCACCACAAAACGCTGGTGATTGGCTTGGTGTACCACTTTAAAAAAAGCCTCGCCCGTGAGCCACACTTGGCGCGGCGTGCTGTTGTACCAATGGGCTTGAAATCTAACGGTAGAATTACCGTTCAAAAGCACCGTAGAGCCGTCGGGTAGTGTAACTTGCTGGGTTTGGCCGTAGGTGGTGGCGTGGGTTATCTCGCGCGTCAAATACCACCAGCCAGCTACCAAAAGCGGCAACAGCACCGCCGCAACCCGACCGAGGCGCAGGCTCCATAACGGTAGCCTACGCCCACGAGCAGGGGCTTTCTCATCGGTTAGTGTATAAGGAGAAGCGGCTGCTTGAATGCGCGCCCACATGGCCTGAGTAGGCACAGCAGCGTTAGATTCAAGCTCCGTATTTTGTAGCAGCTCATCAAATGCAGCGCGGCCTTCGGGGGTTTGCACGAGTTGTAGTACGTGGCGCACTTCCTCGGGCGTGCATTTGTTTTGTAAATAGTTGAGAAATAGATTTTTCACCAATGCGTGTCATGTTGTACGAGCATAATACAGGATAAGGGTAAAAAAACCATGCTGCGAGGGGAAAAATAAAACAAAAAATTTTCTAACTTATTTATTATCAGCACGTTAAAAATCAAAAAACAATAAAAAACCTACCACGGCGGGAAGCTGGTTTTTGACGTATTGCTTCAAAAAACGATTGGCTTTGACGATGTGGTCGCTCACTGTGCCTGGCGATATGTGGAGTTGTTGGGCAATTTGGTCGTAGCTCAACCCTTCTATTTTGGCCAACTCAAACACCCTGCGCCGAACGGGTGGAAGTTGTTCGAGTGCCGCTTGGGCGAGTTTTTCGTAGGTTTCTTTGGCTTCGTCGGCTGCGGCATTGGGAACGTAAGCCCGCAAAATTTCTTCGCACAAATGCGCTTCGCGGGCGGCTTTTTCGAGCAAATTGAGGGAGAGATTTCGGCAAATGGTAAATAAATAAGACTTGATTGATAACTCTTTCTGTAATTTGTGGCGGTTTTCCCAGAGCCGTACAAATACATCTTGCACAACATCTTGAGCCAGCGCGTCTGACTTGACAATGTGGCGCGCAAAACGGTATAAATCGCGGTGAAAATGCTGATAAAGCAGCTCAAAAGATGACATACTGCCCCCCGCAATACCCTCAACCCAAGCGGCGATGTCAGTATGAAAGACAGATGGCTTCAATGGAAAATTAGTTGATTGGTGCTAATTTGTTTTCCAAATATAAACAAGAGCAATCAAGTTTTAACATTAATTTTACACCAACGTACAGCATAGGGCATATTTCTACCTATTTATTGCTTCCTTGTGAAGGCACAAAAAGTGGTACGTTTTTGATTATAGATTTATTTTGAGCAAAATGTGGGGTCGTAGTTTTGTCTTTTTTATGGGTTGCTGGCTGCTTCAATGTAGTACGGTTGGGGCGCAAATTCCGCCCAACTTAGCGCGTGCCTACGAAGAAGCAACAAAGTTACGGATAAGCGTAGCAAGGCAATATGTAGCCAAAGAAAAAAACAATAAAGCGCCAATAGCCAGCGCGTTTGGGGTTTACGTTGAAAACTACGCCGATATGGTAACGCTACTGGTAAGCGACGATGCCCAGCTTTTTGCCCAACTCGGTTCGCGCCAAGACCAACGACTCGAACTACTCAATGAACTACCCGATACCTCGCCCTATCAGCGTTTTTTGAAGGCCGAAATACGCCTCCACTGGGCTTTTGTAAAAATGAAATTTGGCAAAGAAGCAGGCGCCAGCTGGGACATCATCAAAGCCTATAAACTACTCGACGAAAACGCCCGCTTGTTTCCCGATTTTGTGTCCACCTACAAATCGTTGGGGCTGCTGCACGTTTTGATTGGCTCTGCGCCCCAAAACTACCAATGGGTGGCCAAAATATTGGGCTTGCGCGGCAATATTCAGCAAGGGCTGCGCGAAGTAAATCTGGTTATTCAAAAAGATTCGTTATTCAAAACCGAAGCGCAACTGATTGATATTTTGCTCCACGCTTACGTACTTAAATATACCGAAAAGCAAAATAATATATTAAAACAACTGCTTGAAAATGAGTCAGATAACTTGCTTTTGCATTTTTTTGGAGTTACGGTTTCGATGAAAGACGGGCGCGGGCAGCAGGCACTCGATTTTCTGGAAAAACGCCCCGTAAGCCCTACTTATTTAGCTTTCCCGTTTTTAGAATATTTGAAAGGAGAAATATTGCTTCAAAAAGGCGAATATGCCGCCGCCGAAGCGCAGTTGAATCGTTTTTTGGGGCAATACAAAGGGCAAAATTTTGTAAAAGATACGTACTGGAAACTATTTTTGTGCCGCTGGCTCACCAACGACGATGCCGCCGCGCGGTTGTACATTCAGAAAGTACTCGCAACTGGCCAAACCGTGGTAGAGTCGGACAAAGCCGCCCAGCAGTTTGCGCAAAACTTTGGGGCTGGCCGCGTAAATATTGCCCAAAAAGCACTCCTGAAAGCCCGTTTGGCTTTTGACGGTGGGTATTTGGAATCGGCATTGCAAACCCTCAAACCCCTGTCCGAGAGCCAGTTTGCTACCCCGCGCGACCGCGCCGAGTTCAACTACCGCTTGGGGCGGGTGCATCAGCGGCGTGGTGAGCTGGAAGCCGCTATTCCGCGTTTTGAACGTGCCATTGCGCTCAGTGTCCCCGAACATTTTTATTTTGGGGCAACATCGGCGTTGCAAATGGGTTATATTTGTCAAATAAAAAACCAAAAAAATAAAGCCGTAACTTATTTTGAGCAAGCCCTCAATTACCCCAAACACGAGTACAAAAACAGCACCGACAACAAAGCCCGCGCCGCGCTAACCGAGATGGGCGCGAAATAAAAGACCCAACAACCAACTCAATTACCAAATCAGCCCATGAAAAAAATCGTTTTACTCTGGAGCCTATTGGCACTGACCGCTTGCGAAAAAACGGCGGAAATCATGAACAGACCAGTTCGCGTGGAGCTGCTGTCGGTGGTACTCCGAAACAATACTTCGGTTGAAGTAGAAGGCCGCGCCAATGGCGCAAACGGGGCCGAATTTGGCGTGGTATATGGCCTCAAACCCCTGCCTACCTTGGCCGACAATCGCCAGCCAAAAGGGCAAATCAATAAAGCATACCAAGAATTTGTGGTTGATATTGAGGCACTTACTACGGGGCAACGCTATTATTTTAGAACTTACGTAAAAGAAAATGAAGAGATAAAATACAGTTCCCAAATCGAACTGGTCATAACGCTGCCGCGTGCGTGGCGGCGTTTGAATCGCATTGACATCTCAAATGATTATCAGCCCCTACCCGAAATCCTTGCCGATGGCAACGCCAACACCCTAACGGTCTATTTCAGAACGCCCGATAGCGAGGCGTTGGAAGCCATAGCTGGCCGCATTGAAATAGGCGACGAGTTTTCGTTTTGGAGCGGTATCACAGCCCCGCGCCCTGCTTTGCTCAATTACCAGCGGTTTTACCTGCGCTACGCCGACGGCAACCGCGAATTATTTCAGGGCTTGGGGTATCAATACAACCCCCAACTTCCTAATCCTTACCAGTTTAGTCGAATTTTTATTGGCGAACCACCACCGGGGCGTGGCCGTTTGCCCGATTACCCAGGAGCCGATGCGCCCGTGGCGTTGTTTCATTTTAATAACGTGGCTTACTTTTTGGAAAAAGGCGGTAACTACCAACTTTGGCTCTACGACAACGACGCACCAAGCCGAGGTTTTCAACAAAGAGCCGCGCTTCCTGTTAAGTCTGGCACTGATTTTCAGGCATTTAGCATCAATAACAAAGGCTACATCATTGCCGAAGGAAACCCCGTTGGAAACCCCGTTCGGGTGTTTGAATATGACCCCACCCGCGACCAATGGAACGCCAAAGCCAACTTTACGGGCGAAAGTCGCACCAAAGGAATTGCTTGGGCGCGGGGCAAACTGGGCTATTATGGCATGGGGCAGGCCACTGGGCGCGTGGCGGGGCTAAAAGATATTTGGCAATACGACCCCGCTACCGACCGCTGGACGGCCGTGGCTGAATATCCTGGCGGAGGAAATGTGGGATTGGGCGTGGCCGTTATGAATGGCCAGATTTACCTTGGTTTTGGCTACCGAGCGGCAGCTTCGGCGGCGGGTGCGCTTCAATATGCCCCTCGGTACGACCTCTGGCAACTTCGTCTTTAATATTAACTCACACCAATAAGCGTTGGCTCATGGGGGCTGTCTTGTTTGGGCAAGGCTATCCAAAGTGCCAAGTAAACGAGTATCATTGGAAAGCCCGCTGCAAAGAAAAACAGCAACACAAATAAAATACGTACTAAGGCGCGGTCTATGCCCAAATGAGCACCTAAGCCTGCGGCTACTCCACCAATAACCGACTGATAACGAAGACGATACAAACGATTTGAGTTCATGGCTTGATTTGTTTAAAAAGTTTTTTTAAATGAATAAATGTTTTCTTGGCTGTTAATATGATTCAAAGGTACTATGCAATGCCCAGTAATAGCAAAGCAATTTATAAGAACGGTTTTGGAAGACTGCCAAGCGGTATTTTTTAATGATGATTGCCAAAAGTAGATTGCGGTTGTGAGGTTCTTTTTAGGCTAAAAATCAATAGATTGTTCATGAAAAAGCGCCTCATTGGTTCTGTTGTAATCTGTACCATTATTTTGGGGTCGTTTACCAATTCCAGCATTGTGCAAGATGAGTACCGCGCCGAAACCGCCGCCGACTCCAATCAACTTTACCTCCCCGACGACCTCGAAGCCACGCTCTGGGCCGAAGCACCCATGCTCTATAATCCAACCAACATGGACGTTGACGCGCGGGGCCGCGTTTGGATTACGGAGGCCGTCAATTACCGCGAATTTAACAACAAACCCGACCAAAAATTGAGCTTTTCGGGCGGCGACCGCGTGGTGATATTGGAAGATACCGACGGCGATGGCAAAGCAGACAAAACCAAAACATTTGTGCAAGACAAAGACTTAGTAGCCCCGCTGGGCATTGCCGTTATTGGCAACAAAACGGTGGTGAGTTGCTCGCCCCACGTCATTGTTTATACCGACGAAAACGGCGACGACGTGCCCGACAAAAAAGAAATACTGCTCACGGGTTTTGGCGGCCTCGACCACGACCACGCCCTGCATTCGGTAACGGCTGGCCCCGACGGCAACTGGCACTTCAACACGGGCAACGCGGGCCCGCACACCGTAACCGATAAAAACGGCTGGACGCTGCGCTCGGGAAGCCTCTACACGGGTGGCTCGCCCCACAACGACAAAAATAACGGCAACCGCAAAAGCGACGACGGGCGCGTGTGGGTAGGTGGTTTGGCCCTCAGAATGTCGCCAGAAGGCAAAAACTTGAAAGTGATGGCCCACAATTTTAGAAACAGCTACGAAGTGGCCATCGACAGCTACGGAAACTATTGGCAAAACGACAACGACGACCAGGTCATAGCCTGCCGCACCAGTTGGGTAATGGAAGGCAGCAACGCGGGCTATTTTAGTGCCGACGGCACCCGCTACTGGCAAGCCGACCGCCGCCCCGACCAAGCCGTTTTTGACGCGCACTGGCACCAAGAAGACCCAGGCGTGCTGCCCGTAGGCGACAACACGGGCGCAGGCTCGCCCACGGGCATGCTCGTGTATGAAGATGACGCGCTCGGCCTCCAATACCGAGGCATGGTGCTGAGTTGCGAAGCAGGGCGCAATGTGGTGTTTGCGTATTGGCCAAAACCCAAAGGTGCTGGCTACGAAATGGGCAAACGCACCGATTTGCTGAGTAGTTTTTCGCAAGTACAAGAACATTATATTTGGCACGAAACGGGCCAAGACAAACGCAAATGGTTCAGGCCGAGCGATGCCGCCGCTGGCACCGATGGCTCACTTTTTGTGGCCGATTGGTACGACCCCGTGGTGGGCGGCCACGCCATGCACGACAAAAAAGGCTACGGACGCATTTACCGAATTACGCCAAAAAACAAAAAATTAACCCCGCCAAAAATAGACTTAACCACCACCGAAGGCCAAATAGCAGCCCTCAAAAACCCCGCCATCAATGTCCGAAATTTGGGTTTTGAAGCACTCAAAGCACAAGGCGAAAAAGTGATTGTACCCGTAAAACAGCTACTGAAAGACCCCAACCCATTTGTGCAAGCGCGGGCAGTATGGTTGCTGACGCAGTTGGGGTCAATGGGGCAATTGGAGGTTTTGGCACTGTTAAAGGGAAACGTAGAATCGGTTAAATTAGTAGCCTTTCGGGCTTTAAAAGAAGCAAACCCTTATTTGTTTTTTTATGAACCACTCAACAATAAGCCCATTATACTCTTCGATTTAGTCAAAGACTCATCGGCAGCTATGCGCCGCGAGGTGGCCATTGCTGTACGCGATATGCCCTACGACTGGAGTAAACCTTTTGTAATCGAATTGAGTAATCGCTTCGACGGCCAAGACCGCTATTATTTGGAAGCATTGGGCATTGCTTTGGACGGCAAAGAAGACCAGTTTTACAAAGATGTTCGCCCCAATTGGCCTAAAAACGCCCTCGACTGGACTCCCGCACAGGCTTGGATTGCTTGGCGAACTCACCCCAAAGCAGCCATTAACGATTTGAAAATCAGGGCAAACAGTCCTCAATTGTTGCCGTTGGAGCGCAAACGCGCCATTACGGCTTTGGCTTTTGTAAAAAACAAAGAAGCCGCATTGGCCATGCTCCATTTATCGAAAAGCAATTTGAAAGACGTAGCCGAGCAGGCGTTTTATTGGGTCAATTTTAGAAAAACCAACGACTGGCAAGACCTCCTCAACTGGCAGCAAGCCACTGCCGCCCAACTCACACCCCAACAAAAAAAGATGTTGCAATTTAGCGACCAAATGCTGAACGCCAAAGCCCCCCAAAAGCAGCGGGCGCGGGCGGCACAAGCGTTGGCCTTAGACCCGTTTGGGGCTAAACTGTTGGTTACGTTGGCCAGCGAATACAAAATTCCGGAAGAGCTCAAAAGCGTAGTGGCCGAGTATATTTTCAGCAACCCCGACAAGAGCATCAGGATGTTGGCCACCGACTACTTTGCCCGCGTGGGCGGCAAGCAGCTTTCGGCCAGCTTGGCGGGCGATATGCCCGCCGATGCCAGCAAAGGGCAAGTTATTTTTGCCAACAATTGCGCCATTTGCCACCGCTACGGCGGCAACGGCCAAGAAATTGGGCCAGACTTGTCGGGAATTAACAAGAAATTTGACAAAATGGGCTTACTCGATGCCATCATCAACCCCAGCGCGAGCATGGTTTTTGGTTACGAACCTTGGATTATCCAAACCAAAGACAAAAACAGCTACTACGGTTTTGTGGTAAGCGACGGTGCAACGGTGGTGCTAAAAGATGCGACAGGCCAAACCACCGCCCTCAAAGCCAGCAACATTACCTCGCGCAAGCAACTCAAAAACAGCCTCATGCCCGAGCCATCGGCCATGGGTTTGAAAGAAAAAGACTTGTCAGATTTGGCGGGTTATTTACTGCAATTGTGAGCGTTTTTTTCGACACCCCACAAAAAAGAAAAAGCAGCTTTTTGACGCTCTAAGTAGTTGGGCAGAAATAGGCGGTTCGCCGCTGCGACGCGG
>REAB01000190.1 GCA_004293645.1 Cytophagia bacterium
TAATTTTTCCGACTACATGTTTAGTGGGCAATATGCTTGTGGACTAATTTCTCAAAAACTGTCAACTACTTTGGAAGCAATATGAAAGATGCCGAAAAAGACACCTTATTTTTTGATGGGTATGCTGGCAGCAGCTATGGCTCTGCAATCTTGCAATAATGGCTCATCAACGCAAAACGTGCAAGAACAAATACCAGACGTGGTGAGTTACAATTTTGACATTCGCCCCATACTTTCCGATAAATGCTCGGCTTGCCACGGCCCCGATGCCAACAAAAGACAAGCGGGGTTGCGGCTCGACGACCCCGAAAGCGCCTTCAAAGCCCTGCAAGAACACCCCGCCGCCCACGCGCTGGTGGCTGGGAAACCCCAGCTATCAGAAGTATTTTTGCGTATTGTTAGCAAAGATACCAACAAACTAATGCCCCCGCCTTCGTCCAATCTTAGACTATCCTCGCACGAGATTGACCTCATTGAGAGGTGGATTGAGCAGGGGGCGAAATATGAAAAACACTGGGCTTTTGTTGTTCCCAAAAAGACCGCGCTACCCGTCGTTGAAAACAAAGATTGGCCTAAAAATGAGCTGGATTATTTCATTCTCCAAAAACAGGAACAAAAAGGGGTACTGCCCAACGAAGAAGCCGACAAAGAACGACTGCTGAAACGCCTCAGCTTAGATTTGAACGGCCTGCCTCCTACCCTGAAAATGATGGACGAATTCTTGGCCGATAAAAGTGCCAATGCTTACGAAAAAGTGGTAGATGAATTGCTCAAAAACCCCGCTTACGGCGAAAAAATGGCCATTTCGTGGTTAGACTTGGCGCGTTATGCCGACTCGCACGGCTACCAAGACGACGGCTACCGCACCCAATGGCCGTGGCGCGACTGGGTGATTTATGCCCTCAATAAAAATATGCCCTACAACCAGTTCGTTACTTGGCAATTGGCGGGTGATTTACTCCCAAAAAACGAAGCCAATTCAACCGCCAAAGAACAACTCTTGGCCACGGGTTTCAACCGAAACCACAAAATTACGGAAGAAGGTGGGGTCATTCCCGAAGAATACCGCATCAGCTACGTAACCGACCGAAATGATATGTTTGGCAAAGCATTTTTGGGCGTTACGCTCGAATGTGCCCACTGCCACGACCACAAATACGACCCTTTTTCGCAAAAAGAATATTACCAACTCTTTGCCTTTTTCAACAGCGTAAAAGAAGTAGGCATTGAGTCGGTGATTGGGGGGCCAAACACTTACGCCAAAAAACCGCTGCTGGAAATCAGCAACGACGACGTGAAAAATATCTTGAAGTTTATCAACAAACCAGACACCAATCGGCTGATTGTGTCGGTGATGGGCGACTTGGACACCCTGCGCAAAACCCACATTTTACGGCGCGGTGCTTACGACGCGCCCGGTGAGGAAGTGCAACCCAATACCCCCAATTTTATTTTGCCTTTCAATAAAAAATACCCAAAAAATCGCCTCGGTTTGTCCAATTGGCTCTTCGAGCGCAACAATCCATTGACTGCCCGGGTTTTTGTCAATCAAATGTGGCAAGATTTTTTTGGCAAAGGAATTGTGAAAACGCCTGGCGATTTTGGAATGCAGGGCGAACTTCCTTCGCATCCGCAGCTATTAGACTGGTTGGCGGTAGATTTTATGGAACACAATTGGGACACCAAACGGCTGGTAAAACAGATTGTCAGCTCGGCCACCTACCGTCAGTCGGCCATCATCACGCCTAAAAAATTAGCTTCCGACCCCGAAAACATTCTGTTGGCCCGTGCGCCGCGCTACCACATTCACGCCGAACTAATCAGAGATGTGGTGCTATCGAGTAGCGGCTTGTTGGTTCAGACCATTGGGGGCCCCAGCGTAAAACCCTATCAACCAGCAGGTTTGTGGGAAGGTGCTACTTCGGGGCGGGGGTTGCTTTCGATGTACACCCAAGACCACGGCTCAAGCCTGTACCGCCGAGGAATGTACACTTTGATTAAACGAACCGTGCCGCCACCAACAATGGGCATTTTTGATGCCAGCAATCGAGATTTGTGCGAAGTAAAAAGGCTCAAAACTAACACGCCGCTGCAAGCATTGGTGATGATGAACGACCCGGCAGTGTTGGAAGCCTCGCGGGTGTTGGCGGCCCAATTGTTGCAAGAAAACAGTTCGGACAAAGACAAAATCACCAAAGCCTTTCGGTTGATTGTTTGCCGAAAACCCACCGAAAAAGAAATCGGAATTTTAACCACTTATTACGAAAAAGAACGCCAGAAAACCAACAAAATCCAAGCCGAAAAACTACTGGCCGTGGGCGAATACCCCGTTCCAGAAAAGATTGACAAACAGCTACTTGCGGCCTTGATGCGCGTGGTGAACACCATCTATAATCTGGAAGAAACCATTACAAAATCCTAATCATCATGGAAAAAGAAATTTTAGAACACGGCCTCCATTTCAACCGACGACGCTTCTTGTCCAACATGAGTTTGGGCTTGGGAAGCGTGGCATTGGGGTCGTTGATGATTCCAAATTTGCTCAACGGCGGCGACGTGGACGAAGCGGGTTTTGTGCCAGGTGTTCCACATTTTGCGCCCAAAGCCAAACGGGTGATTTATCTGTTTCAAAACGGCGCGCCTTCGCAGTTAGAAACCTTTGATTTCAAGCCCAAACTCTGCGAAATGATGGGCATGGATTTGCCGCCTTCGGTGCGCGGGGTGCAACGCCTAACGGGCATGACGGCCAACCAAGCCTCTTTTCCGCTGGCTCCTTCTTTCACTAATTTCAAGCAATATGGCCAATCGGGGGCTTGGATGAGCGATTTGCTGCCTTATACTTCCAAAATCGCCGACGATATTTGCATCATTCGTTCTATGTTTACGGAAGCCATCAATCACGACCCCGCGCTCACGTTTTTGCAGACGGGTTCGCAGCAAGGCAACCGCCCAAGCATGGGTTCTTGGCTGAGTTATGGTTTGGGCAATGAAAACAAAAACCTACCCGATTTTACCGTTTTGCTCTCGCGCGGAATTGGCAACGGACAGGGCGTTTATTCCAAACTCTGGGCCAATGGTTTTTTGGATTCTATCCACCAGGGCGTGCAGTTCAGCAAAGGCGAAGACCCCGTTTTGTACCTGCGCGACCCCGAAGGCATGAACCGACAAGAACGCCGCGAAATGCTGGATAATTTGTCGGAACTCAACCAACTGTCTTACGATAAATTTGGCGACCCCGAAATTACGGCCAAAGTAAAGCAGTATGAAATGGCCTACCGAATGCAAACCGCCGTGCCAGAGGTCATGGATTTGTCCAAAGAGCCAGACGATATTGTGAAACTCTACGGACCCGATTGCTTAGTGCCAGGCACTTTTGCGGCCAATTGCCTATTAGCCCGCAAGCTTTCGGAAAATGGCGTTCGTTTTGTGCAACTCTACCACCAGGGCTGGGACCAACACGGCAACCTTCCTTTTGAAATAACGAGCCAAGCCAAAGACGTAGATCAGGCTTCGGCGGCCTTAGTAACCGATTTGAAACAACGGGGTTTGTTGGACGAAACGCTGGTGATTTGGGGCGGCGAGTTTGGACGCACTTGCTACAGCCAAGGCACACTGACGGAGAAATACTATGGCCGCGACCACCACCCGCGCTGTTTTAGTATTTGGATGGCGGGGGGCGGCATCAAACCAGGTATGGTTTACGGCGAAACCGACGAGTTGGGCTATAATGTCGTCAAAAACCCCGTTCATGTCCACGATTTTCAGGCCACGGTTTTGAATCAATTGGGGCTCAATCACGAAAAATTAATTTTCAAACATTTAGGCCGCAGATACCGCCTAACCGACATTTCTGGAAAAGTAGTCCGCGATATTATTAGTTAAAACAAATCTTATTTCCCTCAAATGAGCCAAAAAATCAGACAAATTGTCGAACAGATTTTAATCGCTTCCAATATTTTTATTGTTTTTCTATTGCTCTTCGAAAACAAATGGGTAGTGCCTGTTTGGTTGCAATCGGTGGGTAGAATGCACCCTTTACTGCTCCACTTCCCAATTGTTATCTTGCTGATGGCAATGGCAATGGAGTTTTTTCGCTTCAAAACAACCTACGCTGCCAACGATTTTTACCGCATTTTTTTAAACAATTTGCTCTTAGTTGGTATTTTATCGGCGGCCTTAACGGTGATTATGGGCTTGTTTTTGTCGCAAGAACCTGGCTACGCGGGCGACGTGTTGCAGTGGCACAAATGGTCGGGGGTGGGTATTGTTTTCTTGGTTTCGCTGATTTATTGGTGCCGAAACAGCCATTGGTACAAAGCTCCGATTGCCAAAACAGCCACTGTCTTGGCCTCCATTTGTGTTGTTCTGGCAGGGCATTTTGGGGCAACGCTCACCCACGGAGCCGATTTTATTGCCGAACCCCTCACAAAATCAGCCCCCGTTTCACTGGAAAATGCTTTGGTGTTTGCCAACGTGATTCAGCCCATTTTTGAACAAAAGTGCGTTCGTTGCCACAATTCTGACAAAACAAAAGGCGAATTGATGCTAACGACTGAGCAATCCATTTTGAAAGGTGGCAAAACAGGCTTGTTTTTGGTGGCTGGCAAACCCGAAATCAGCCTTTTCTTGCAACGTATTCATTTACCAACTGACGACAAAAAGCACATGCCGCCCTTGGGGCAAGCGCAACTCAACCCGCAAGAAATAGCGCTGCTCTCGCTTTGGGTGAAAGGTAACGCCGATTTCAAGAAAAAAGTAACCGATTTGCCCACCAACGATTCGTTGCGGTTGTTGGCAACCACTTTGTTTTTACCAATGCTCACCGAAGCATATGATTTTGAAGCAGCTGATGACGAAACCATCAAAAAGCTCAACAACGAATACCGAACCATTGCCCCTTTGGCGCGCGAATCGCCTGGGTTGTCGGTCAATTTTTACAACAAAAATACCTACAATGCCCAAAACTTAGCCGAACTATCGGCCATAAAAACGCAGGTAGTGTCTTTGAATTTAGCCAAAATGCCCATCACCGATGCCGAACTCAAAAGCTTGGCAATCTTTGAAAATCTGCAAAAATTAAACTTAAATTTTACCAACATTACGGGAAACGGGCTAAAAGAATTAATTAATTTGAAGCAATTGAAAAGCCTCTCATTGTCGGGCAACAAACTGATTTTCAAAGATTTGCAAATTCAAATAAAAGCATTTGAGCAACTAAAAACGGTTGCAATTTGGAATACCACCCTGCGTGATTCGGAAATTGAACAGTTACAAAAAGAGAGTAAAAATATTCAATTTATTGCAGGTTTTAAGGACGATGGGCGCAATCCCATTCAATTGAATCCGCCACAACTCAAAAACAGTTCTCCGATTTTTGGGCAATCGCTGGCGGTGCAATTGAGCCACCCCATCAGGGGAGTGCAAATTCGCTACACCACCGACGGCAGCGAACCCGACAGCCTCAAATCGCCTTTGTTCAACAACCAGACCACCATCTATGAAAACACAACAATACGCACCAAAGCGTACAAAACGGGTTGGTTTGGCAGCCGTGAAGCTACTTTTGGGCTTTACAAGAGCAGTTATAAACCCGACAGCGTAGCCTTACTGACGCGGCTCAATGACGTTCACCAAGCAATGGGCGCAGCCACTTTTTTTGACCGTCAATTGGGTACTTGGGAACCCAACAGCACCATTTGGGCCAACAACTGGGCAGGCGTTAGAAACAACGATTTGGTATTGGTCTCCACCTTCAAAACCCCCATTTTGTTATCTTCTGTTGCCTTGCGCATCATGGAAGAAACTGGGGCGGGGATATTTCCGCCCGAATCGGTGGAGATTTGGGCGGGAGCAAACAAAAACTCGGCAAAATTACTGACAACAATAAAGCCGAGCGTTCCAACCAAGTCGCGTCCGCACTGGCTGTATGCGGTTGAGGGCAAATTCAAACCCCAAAGCATCTCTTATCTCAAAATTGTAGCCAAGCCGCTGCAAAAAATCCCCGATTGGCACTACAGTAAGGGCAACAAAGCGTTATTGCTCGTGGACGAAATGTTTTTAAAATAGGGCAATGTAAAATTAAAGAAAGGAGGGCATGGACAAAATTTTTGTCCATGCCCTCCTTTCTTTAACGCCATTTTTGTGCCTTATTTGGGCATCAACACCGTATCAATTACGTGAATAACGCCGTTGCTTCCTTTCAAATCGGTTGCAGTAACGGTTGATTTTCCACCTTTTTCGTCGGTCAGTATTACTTTTCCACCTTCAATAGAAGCGGTTAGGCTACCGCCTGCTACGGTTGGGAGCGTTACTTTACCCATACCTTCTTTGATAGCTGCCAACACCTTGGTCGCATCTAAATTGCCAGCCACCACGTGGTAAGTCAAAATACCAGCTAACGCTTTTTTGTTTTCTGGCTTCAACAACATATCTACCGTGCCTTCGGGCAGTTTGGCAAATGCAGCATTGGTAGGTGCAAACACCGTAAAAGGGCCTTCTCCTTTCAATGTAGCTACCAAGTCGGCTGCTTTTACTGCTGCTACCAGCGTGGTGTGGTTTTCTGAACTAATAGCGATGTCCACCACGTCTTTTTTGTCTTGTGCCATTGCTACAATAGCCAAAAAGCTCATTGCAAACGACATAATGATTTCTTTTGCTTTCATTTTTTTCATTTAGTTTGTTGGGTATGAAGTAATACCATACATTTAAAACGAAATATCAGCCCAATTGTTTTGAAATGCAGTACTGTAGTGCACTGTTTTGTCTAATCTCTTGAAAAAGAACACTTTAAGAATACGGTTTTAACAAACAGTTTATCGGCGGCTTGCTGTTGCTTTCCAACAAAACAAAATTGTTTGGAGTCGCCGTTTTATTTCCCATTTTGACAAATATTATCTTGACGGATTTGGTTTATGATGTCCACTTGGGCGCGTTGTTTAACGCTATTTTTTACTTTTCAATTTTGTTATTTATCCTTTTTTTGAGCAAGAAAAGTTGCCAAAAATGGTAGCAATAGTTCTTGAAAACGGCTACTGTTAAGAAAGTAAAGCGTTTGACATCAACAACTTGGCGTAAAAACCTTACTTTTTTTGAGTAGCCGTCTTTTGGTGAAAATATACCAACGATACCACCGTTTTTATAATCGTGTAAGCAACAATTATACGACTTCCGTGGGTTGTTGCCACATTAAAGACTTCATATTTGTAACCAAACAAAAAAAGCGATGCTACAACGTAGGGGACTCCCACGAAAAGCAAAACCGATTGAATAAGGGTAGTAAGATTGGCCCCAGAGTGGAGATATTTTTTGCAACTATTGGAAAAAAAAGCAAACATCCCAGCATAAAACAGCACCAATGAAATAGCGTAATACGTTGTGAAAGAAGTTGTCATGAGATTTGATTTTCCAAGTTTAACGTTCGTTTTTGTTGCAATGCATATTTTTGTACTATATCTTGCCTAAACTTAAATATACGCTCAATTTATTGTCAATAAAAAAGCAACCCAGCGGGACGAGCAACGAAGTTAGTTCTAAAAAGATGAAAAACACCCTTCTTTTAAAGCATTTTGAGTTGGCCACACGAATTTATGTGTGTTTGTTCATGCTGGCTTACGGCGGCGGAAAATTCGTGCAGTTTAAGGGCGCAACTCAAACCATAAAGCCAGTTTCGGCACTAACGGGTCAAGAATTAATGTGGGCTTTTTTTGGGTATAGTCAGGCAATGCCCATTTTTATTGGTGTGTTGCAAATCATCGGCGGCCTGTTGTTGCTTTCTAACAAAACAAAATTGTTTGGAATCGCCGTTTTATTTCCCATTTTGACAAATATTATCTTGATGGATTTGGTTTATGGTGTCCACTTGGGCGCGTTGTTCAACGCCATTATTTACTTTTCAATTTTGTTATTTATCCTCTTTTTTGAGCGCGACAAGTTACTAAAAATAGTAGCAATAGCGCTTGAAAACAATCAAATTGGCCAAGAAACAACTCGAAAAGAATGGCTTAAAACCGCCTTCATAACTGGCACTCTGGTCGTGTTATTGCTCTTTTTGAGCAACTTGATAAACAATCCGTAAATTCTAAAAAAAGCGTAAGTCGTTCACAACAAGGAAAGTAACACATAGTTTTTAAGAGCGAAAGTAAGGCCAAATTGACCACTCATCAATAAAGGTTTCGTTGAAATAGCGTAATTCTTTTACTTTGAGGTCAAATCTTACAGCCATGTACCAGCCATTTGCCGACAACCTGAACGTACTTGACTCGATGAATCAAAACGACAATATCCTCGTTTTTTCGTCGGTTAGTGCGTTTTATGAGCCTGTGCGGTCAAAAGGATTTGCCGTCAAATACGTGGTAGAAGGCGTAGAACGATATACTTTAAATGGCCAAAAGTACCCCGTCGAAACAGGCAAATATTTACTTTCCAATAACACCACCGAAGGCTATGTCGAAATAGAAAGCGGTAAAAACGTAAAGGGCATTTGCATTAGCATTGTTCCAGAATTGCTTGCCGAGATTGTGGCCAGCCACCAACGCCCCGATACGGCATTTACCGACCCCGCTTTGGGGTGTTTTTTTAGTTCAAATCTTTTTTTAGAACAACAATACAACGCCCAAAACACCCAAGTTGGTCAATTTTTGATGAATTTGGCGCAATCTGTGCAACACCAGCATTTCAACAAAAACCAACTGAGCATTGAGTTTTTTTATCAACTCTCCGAAAAAATTGTTGCCGACCAAATACCCGTTTTCAAGCAGTTGCAAGCCATTCCGAGCGTAAAACCAAGTACCAAAAAAGACTTGCTGCAACGGGTTTATCGAGGTAAAGAATTGATGGATGCCTCTTTCATTGCGCCTTTGCACATTGCGTACATAGCCCAAGAAGCCTGTATGTCGGAATATCATTTCTTCAGACTCTTCAAGCTGGTTTTTGGAATAAGCCCCAACCAATATCTGATTCAAAAACGCTTAGAGCGCGGTTATTTCATCTTAAAACAAGACCGCGACTCCGTAACTACTGCCGCCATAGCGTCGGGGTTTTCCGATATTTTTACTTTTAGTAAAGCCTTTAAAAAGCAATTTGGCTGCGCTCCTTCGGCCATTTCTAAATAAAGTTAGCAGGATTTGACAAACATTCCCCCCGCCAGTTGGCGTACTTTTGTGTTGTTCGACAACATCAATAGCTCAAATCATTGATACCTTATTTTCAGTTTTTTACGCTCACAGATAGCACAGATTTACACAGATTATTTTTTAACGTCTGTGTAAATCTGTGCCATCTGTGAGCTACATCCAATTCGTTATCTTTTATCATGAATCTACGCCCTTTTAAATTCTTATTTTTTCTTTTTCTTGCTCAACTTGTTCATGCTCAGAACATTGGCAATATTTCAGGAGTTGTAAAAAACGACAAAAATGAGGCCTTAGTAGGCGCAACAGTTACGGTGGTCAAAGTCCAAACTGAGGCACTCATCAAAGCGGCTTTTACCGATGCCAACGGGGCGTTTGAGTTTGAAAAATTACCGCTTGATTCGTGCAAAGTAACGGTGAGTTTTGTAGGAATGAACAAATACGTGTCTGAGTTATTGGTGCTTCGAGATACCCAGCGCAGTCTTGTTTTGCCCACTATTGTATTGGCAGAAAACGCCAATACCCTCAACGAAGTGAAGGTAACTGCCAAAAAAATGTTTGTGGAACAACGCATAGACCGCACCGTCATCAACCCCGACGCGCTCATTGGCAATGCGGGCGTTACCTCGTTGGAGGTGTTGGAAAAAGCACCAGGTGTGATGGTAGATGTTAACGGCAATATTTCGCTCAAAGGCAAGGGTGGCGTGGTGGTTTTTATAGACGACAAACCGACCTACTTAGCCGCCGCCGACTTGGCAGGCTACTTGCGCTCTATTCCGTCGGGGACCATCGAAACCATCGAAATTATGACCAATCCACCCGCCAAATACGATGCCGCTGGCAATGCGGGCGTTATCAACATCAAACTCAAAAAGAATATTGCCAAAGGTTTTAACGGCAGCCTTAATTTGGCCTACGGGCAAGGACGGTTTATGCGGACCAACAACAGCTTGACCTTCAATTATCGCATCAATAAATTCAATTTTTTCTCCAATTTAAGCATCAACCAAAACAACAGCTACCAAGATTTGACCATTTGGCGGAGGTACTTTACTCCCACTGGCGAGCTGGCCTCAAGTTTTACCCAAAACTCCTACATTAGGCCCGAATCGGGCGGTAACAACCTCAAATTGGGCTTTGATTTTTATGCTACCAAAAAAACTACGCTCGGTTTCGTAGTGAGTGGTTTTAGAAATCCGTCGGTTAGACATCTAACCAATAATGCCCAAGTCAACAACGAGCAGAATGTGCTTTTGGGGCTGGTAGAAGCAGAAAACCCAACTAATATTTTGTTTAAAAACGGGAGCATTAACTTCAACTTGACGCATCAACTGAAAGTAAAAGGCAGCGAAATTTCGGCCAACATTGACAACATCGCCTACAACTCGGACGTAAGCCAAGTGCTGACTAACAGCAACTTACAGCCCGACCGCACGTTTTTAAACCAAAGCATCTTAGAATCGTTTCTGCCGTCGCGTATCCACATCAAGGCGGCCAAAATAGACTTTGTAACGCCCATTGCGGCGGGTGGTCGCTTTGAAACGGGCGTAAAGTCGAGCGTGGTGAGAACCGAAAACATAGCCGATTTTTTTGACGTGAAAGGCCAAAACCGTGTACCCAATTATGAGTTTTCTAACAATTTTGAGTACGACGAAAACATCAACGCCGCCTACGTTAATTATTCAAGAGATTTTAAGAAATTGTCGGTTCAGGCGGGTTTACGCTTGGAAAATACCAACATTGAAGGCAATCAACTGGGCAATAAACTGACCAAAGACTCTACTTTTAGCCGTCGGTACAACAGTTTGTTCCCTACTTTTTACCTCGCTTATCGCTTCGACAGCACGGCCACGCATCAAATGGCTTTTTCGATTGGCCGACGCATAGACCGCCCCAATTATAAAGACCTCAACCCTTTTACGTATCCCATCGATAAGTTTACGTACTACGGTGGCAACCCATTCTTGCAGCCTACTTTTGCCTTCAATGTGCAGCTTTCGCACACTTACAAAAACTTTTTGACCACCGCCCTCGAATACAGCCGCGCCGACAATGTAATAACGGAAACCAACGAGCAACGCGGGAACATTTATTACGGTCGCCCAGGCAATCTTGCCAAACAAATAGCTTACGGTATTTCTATCAACGGCACTTTTACACCCTTCAAATGGTGGACCATTCAAGTCTATACTGCCGTAATGAACAACAGTTTTGAGAGCATTGTTTACGGCCAAATACTGGACGAATCTCGTCCTTACTGGGTTTTGATGCCTACCAATCAGTTCCAAATCAACAACAAGTGGAGTGCCGAGTTGGCGGGCAATTACCAATCGCGGGTGCTGTCAGGGCAGTTTTTGGTCATTCCAATTTGGTCAATGCGGGCGGGCGTATCCAAAAAAATATGGGGCGACAAAGGCACTATTAAGCTCAATGTCAGCGACTTACTATACACCAACCAAATTGGCGGCGATATTCGTAACATTGCCAACTCGTCGGCCAACTGGTACAGCTACTTAGACACCCGCGTGGCTACTTTCTCATTTTCGTATCGTTTCAACAAAGGCCAAAACCTGCGCGTGCGCCCAAGCGGCAGCTCTGACACGGAGCAAAAGCGCGTGAAAGCGTAGGTAGAAAATTTGCAAAGAAGTGATATTTTTGCCAAAAAATATCAACATGAAACCGACTATTGAGCAACTCCACCAATCAGACAAATACGAGCTTATTGAATCCTTTCACGTGGACGACATGGGGAAGTTTTTGATGCGTGAACTGGGCATGAAACAACCTGAAACAGGCAAAAAAACCAAAATGGATTGGAAACTCATTCTTCGTCTGCTTGTGTTTGGAGGTATTGGAGGCTTGGTGGGCTATCAGATTGGGGGCAGTATCTCTAAGTATGTAATTGAAGACAACAGCTTATTCATTCAGTTTATTGGCTCGTTTGTATTTATGTTTGTGGTGTTGTTGCCCGTACACGAGGGTATTCACGCGTTGGCGTTTAAGCAAATAGGCGCGGCAAAAGTAGGCTTTGGCTGGTCTAAAAAGAGCTTGATTGTGTATGCCTACGCCCAAAAATTTGTAATGACCCTCCGCGAAAATGCCTACGTGGCTGTCATGCCTTTTGTGGTTATTACCATCAGTTTAGTGGCTGGCTGGCTTTTTGCCCCGCAATGGTTGCTGTTTTGGTTCTTCGTGCTTTTTTTGCACACCACGGCCTGCATCGGCGATTTCATTTTGATTGGGTATTACTACAAAAACAAAGCCCAGCCCCGCTACACCTACGACGACACCGAAGGCGAAAAAATGTCTTATTTTTTCCGTAAAAAAGGGTGAGTCGCCTTTCGTGCAGGGCTTGGCGAAGGCGGGAAATTCTTAGCATAAAAGCCTCAATAAGTACAAAAACTCCAATGATATTCTAAAACGGTTCGCCGTTGCGATTCAATAAAGCACTCCTGCCAAACCCATGCTGTGCGTTTGTGCTTTTTGGACACTAATTATCACTTAGTAACAGGTAAATACTAAGTTGGTCGAATTAGTTTATGGAACGCGAATGACGCGGATACGGAGTAACGCGGATTTTCGCGGATAAACAAAAAAACAAATCCGCACGATTCGCCGTTGCGATTTGAAAATCCGCGTCATCTGCGTTCCAATTTTACCACGTTATTATTTACACGTTACTTATTTTTAAATTCCTGATTCGTAAATGGTGATTTCTCAGGAATTTTAACTACATTATACTCAAATTCTGTTGCTCTATGGCAACTATTACAACTATTTGTTAGAAGAATAAAACCACTTTCAAAAAGCACTGGACTTTTTAACTTAATAGCACTTTTAACGCTATCAATAGATGGGTTTAACATATTCATCATTTTACTTTCTTTTCTGGTAGTGGTACATTTATGGTGCTATTGATTTTTGGATTTGCAAGTTATAATCACAGATGAAATAAGCAATTGCTCCAATGTGGTTGTCTAAATCTT
>REAB01000191.1 GCA_004293645.1 Cytophagia bacterium
AATTTTTCCGACTACATGTTTAGTGGGCAATATGCTTGTGGACTAATTTCTCAAAAACTGTCAACTACTTTGGAAGCAATATGAAAGATGCCCATATTTGAATGTATTTTATCCCAAATCCTTGAAAATATTAGTTTTGCGAAAAACTTTCAAACTTCAATCCAAAGCATAATATATTGATAATCAATAAGGAAACACTTTTCGTTCAGATACTAAGTAGAATTCTGTGTTCTTTTGCATTTTATTCAAACACAAGGAGTGCAGTTGTGTTCCAAGACGGCCAAAGAACCAAGCGTAAAGAATGAACCAATAAAATACAATTTCTACCCCAAAAAATAAAGATGAAGAAAATAGTACAATTTGCCGTGCTGTTTATATGGTTGGCTGCTTGTCAAAAAAAACAAGAAAACCGCGCCGATTATAGCGAACAATACCGCCCTCAGTTTCATTTTTCGCCCCAAAAAGGCTGGATGAACGACCCCAACGGCCTCATCTACCACGCGGGCGAATACCACCTTTTTTATCAGTACTATCCCGACAGCACCGTCTGGGGCCCCATGCACTGGGGCCACGCCGTCAGCACCGATTTAACGCATTGGCAGCACCTGCCCATCGCGCTTTATCCCGACTCGCTGGGCTATATTTTTTCGGGAAGTGTGGTGCTCGATTCGGCCAATACCACTGGTTTTGGCAAGGACAATGAAGCTCCGCTGGTGGCGGTTTTTACGTATCACAACATGGAATGGGAAAAAGCGGGGCGCAAAGACCGCGAGTCGCAGGGCATTGCGTATAGTTTAGACAAAGGCCGCACTTGGACCAAATATACCAACAACCCCGTCCTCAAAAATCAGGGCGACGTGGACTTTAGAGACCCAAAAGTATTTTGGTATGCTCCCACCAAACGCTGGATAATGCCGCTGGCAACGGGCGATTTTCTGCAAATTTTTACTTCTACCAACCTCAAAAGTTGGGAGAAAGCCAGTGAATTTGGCAAAAATGAAGGCGCGCACGGCGGCGTGTGGGAATGCCCTGATTTGTTTGCCATTACTACGCCCGCAGGCATCAAAAAGTGGGTTTTGATTCAGAATATGGGGCGCGGCGCGGTCAATGGAGGCTCTGGTACACAGTATTTTGTGGGTAGTTTTGACGGAAAAATCTTTAAAAACGACAACCCACCCACCCAAACACTTTGGCTCGACTATGGGGCAGACAACTACGCGGGCGTAACGTGGCTCAACGCGCCCAACAACCGCCGCTTGTTTATTGGCTGGATGTCGAACTGGGACGACTACGCCAACAAAACGCCCACCCACCCCTGGCGCAGTGCTATGACCGTACCGCGCGAGTTGTCGCTGCAAAAAACAGCGGAGGGATTTCGGTTGTTTCAAATGCCCGTAACCGAACTCGAAAAACTACGACAGGGAGAAGCCCTAACGTTGGAGAACAAAAATATTGACAGTACGCTCAAAATTAGCGCAGAATCGGTACAAAAAGAGGTGCTTGTAGAATTTGACTTATCGAAAACCACCGCTACCCAACTGGGTTTTGTGCTGGCCAATGCCAAAAATGAGCGCGTAGAAATAGGCTACGACCACCTCAAAAAACAATTGTACTTGGACCGCACCCAAGCAGGTAAAAGCGGCTTTTCGACCAAGTTTGCCAAAAGACACACCGCACCTTACGTGGCGGGTTCGCGCTTGGTAGTACGGGCATTGATTGATAATTCGTCGGTAGAAGTTTTTGTGGATAATGGTCGTATTGCCTTCACCGATTTGTTTTTTCCAAACCAAGATTTTACGCAACTCACGCTGTTTGCCAAAGGTGGCAGCGCGCATCTTGCACAAGTAAAAGTATATGAGTTGCGGTCTATTTGGCAGTGAGGAGTCAAAGTATCAGTTGCCCCGACCTTTGATACCTCTTACCAAAGCAAACAACGGAGGCTGTAAATTGGAGTTGACAAATTGTTGTAAAAAGGCAAAACCACCTTTTGACTGGGCGGGTGTTGCCACTTCATGGCTTTGATAAACAGGGTCTTGGGCCAGTACTGCCACCGAAAAGCAAACCAGCGATAAAACAAAAAAAGGACGCATGAGTAACAAAACAAAATGAGATAATAGTCTAAAAAACGAAGCAATATAAAACAAAAAAATAAATGATGCATAATCCATTTTTTTGGTTATTCGTGGGTAATTTTGAAGGTTGATTTTTAAATGTCAATCTCACAGACACACCCGTACTTAAAAAATACCAGATGTTGATTATAAACAAAACCTACGCTGTTTCGTACATAACCCAAACCGCCGACCTCCAGAAATGCGTTGAATACCTGCAAACTTGTACCAAAATTGGGTTCGATTTAGAATTCGACAACAACCTCTATACTTACGGGTTCAATCTTTGTTTGATTCAGATTTCTGCCCCAAAGCACTGCTTTCTGATTGACCCCTACGCTTTTGATACTGCTGCACTGCAACCTTTGCTGGCGGTTTTTGCCAATCCCAACATTCTAAAAATCATTCACGCGGGTGGCGAAGACTACCGACTACTGCACCGACTGGGATGTCAGCCAAAAAGTTTGTTTGATACCGAACTCTGCGCCAATTTGTTGGGCTACGCCAAAACGTCGTTGGGCAACGTGGTGCAACAAAACTGGGACGTGGTAATAGACAAAGACCTGCAAACCAGTAATTGGACCAAACGCCCCCTCTCTGCCGACCAACTGCGCTACGCGGCCAACGACGTGGCGTTTTTGTTGGATTTGCACCAAGCCCTGAGCCAGCAACTGGAAACGGCGCAAAAAACGGCTTGGTTTGCCGAAGAAATGCACGCCATTGAGAACGCTACTTTTGAATGGTCGCAGAAAACAGATTTTATCAAAAAAGCCGACCGCGATGAATTTTCAGACTTTGACTTGTTTGTGCTGGGTGAACTCTTTAAGCTTAGAAATACCCTGGCCGAGCAAATCAACAAACCTGCTTATCAGGTTTTTAACGATGACTTTGTGCGCGACTTGGTGCGTAAGCCCACACAGATAGCGCATTGGACCAGCTTGCGGGGCATTATTCACTACGTCAAAAACGAGCAGTTTCAGGCCCAAATCGAGGCTGCTTACCAAGATATTATAGCCGCCGCCAACGCCCAAAACTTTGCCGACATCCGCACCGCCAAACGCCTGTCGGCAGCCGAATGGGACGAGATAAACCGCCAGCGAAACGACCTCAAAATGGCCAAAGAAAGGGTGTTTGGTCCCATCAAAGCGCAACTTGCCCAACAATACGGCGACTTTGTGGCCAACAGCACCCTCAGCAACCAAGTAATGGCCGATTTAGTGGCAGGAACACTCACCATTTCCAATTTTAAACTGTCGTACAAACGCATTATTTTACAGCAAACTGCCGCCCAAATGGGCCTTGATTTGAACAAATATGCGTAAGCAGGGTTTGTGCGGGGCCGCCCGTGCGGTTTGTAGTTTGTGATTGACCGTGGACCATTGACCTATTGACCGTGGACCGTGGACTATTGACCATTATATTTATGAAGCCAATTCTTTTCTTTTTAGGTGTTGCTTTTGCGTTGGGGGCTTGCCAACGGGCGGCTTCGGAGGTGCAAGAGGCGCAGCAGCGGCTCACGGCCGTGGATAAGTGGCAAATTCAAGAAATTTTGATTGATGAAGCCCCCGTTTTTAAAGAAGGCAAGCACTTGCCGCACATCAGCGGGGTGAAGTTTGATGTCTATATGGACTGGGTGCGCTTTACGACCAACGGCGCGTTTGAGGGTCATTTTAAGGATTCGACCAACACCAAAAAGTTTCAGTGGGAGAGCTACGCCAAGCAAAACGTGATTGCCCTGCGCGACACCGTGGCCAAAACGGGCGGCTGGAATATTTACCCGCGCAACGTCTATGCCGATGCCTTCGAGATGGAAACCCGCAGCAGCGTTTATGACCCGCCCCGCATCACCAAAGTAACCTTGAGGTTTCTCAAAAAATAGCGGCTACTTCCTTAAAAAAGCGTTTTTCGTCAAATAGTGCCTCGTTGGGGCTGCAGCCCAGCCGCACCACCACCAGTTGTTTGGAAGGCACAATGAGTACGTATTGTCCCTCAAAACCATTCATCGAAAAAGCATCGGGCGGAACGCCGTTTTTGCGGCAGTACGTCCAAAACTGCGCCGCGTAGTCGCCGTTGGCGTGGGGCGTTTCGGTGCTTGAATATTTTACCCAACCTTCGGGCAATAGTCGCTCGTTTTGCCAAATGCCGTCTTGGGCGTAGAGTTGGCCAAACTTGGCCCAGTCGCGGGCGGTGGCAAACATAAAAGACGAACCCACGTAAGTACCCGAAGCGTCGGGTTCGATGACGGCGCTCGCCATGCCCAATTTTTGAAACAGCCGCTGGTGCGGAAAATTCAAGTACTCGGCGTGGGTTTTAAACTGTCGGCGCACTATTTCTTGCAATACATTGGTAGTGCCGCTCGAATAATACCACTTGGTGGCGGGCGCGACTTCTACTTTGCTGCCGAGGGCGTATTTGCCCGCTCCGTTTTCCAGAAATAGCATTTTGGTCGCGTCGCTAATTTTACCGTAGTTTTCTTCAAAATTCAAACCGCTGCTCATTCTCAGCAAGTTATCGGTTGTAATGGCGCGCCTGTTGTCAGTCCACTCGGCTACGGGCGCGGGTTTATTCACGTCTATTTTTCCGTCTTTTACCAGTAATCCAATCATGGCATTGGTTACGCTTTTGGTCATAGACCAGCCCATGAGCGGCGTATTTTGGGTAAAACCGCTGGCATATTGCTCGGCCACCACGCGGCCACGGTGCAGCACCAGCACGGCGCGGGTACGAACGGGATTTTTAGGGTCGGGTTCGGCAAAAGCTCCGTCCACTATTTTTTGTAAAGCTGTTTTTTGGGCGGCGGGCAGCGTAGAATCGGCCCAATTTTCGGTTTGGGCAGTTGCCCCAATAACGGCGGGCTGCTGGCGGAGGGTTTCGGCGGTGGCATCGTTGAGAAGCGTGCAACCCAATTTGGGGCGATACATGGCCGTTTTAGAAACAATTCCAAAAATAGAAGCCGTAACGGTATTGTGCTCTTTATCAACAACTTGTTTGCCAAAAGGTACGGCATACAGTTCTTCCATTTCGACGGTTTTTTGGTCGCGCCCTGCTACAAACACGCAAGAACAGACCATTTTGGCATTGTAGCCCGCGCCTACTGAGGCATAACGGTAGCCGTAGTGGGCGGCATAAGCCAAGCCGACGATGATAAAAACCCAAAATAGGGGGTTCAATTTATTGTTGATGCGCATGAGAAATAGGTGATTTTAAACTTTAAACTTTGATTAAATCCAAGAATATTCACAAACCTTTCGTCATTTATTCGATGGCAAAAGGCTCGGTTATTTTGGTGTCGTTGGCGGTGAGTTCTACGGCGTAGTTGCCTTTGGCCAGTCGCCCCGTGGGCAAGTATTTTATTTGGGTACCCAAGTTTTCGTAAAAATGCTCAATGAGCGTGGCAATGAGTTTGCCTTGGGCATCTTTGACCACCAGTTTAACCTGACTGGGTTTGTTGAGCCTGAACACAATTTGCTTCACGGAGTTGTCTTCGGTGAGTCCCGTCTGGAAATCGGTGATGGTGGTATCTTTTTGTTGTTGCTTCATTTGTTGGCTCTGCACGTAGGCCGCCTGCAAGCAGCCCGCAATTTGCGCCGAAAACAGGCCGCCGCTCTTTACTTCAAAACCTGGCAGCAGCACAATGCTGTTGCCCGCCGTAAAAGAAATATTTTGAGTATTGCCGCCCGTTCCTTGCGAAATAATGGCTTTTTTGGCTCGGTGCGGTGCGCCCACCAATGCCACGCGTCCCGTTCTGATGGTATCTTCTATGCAACTCAACTTCACGCCACGGCAGCTGCAGTTGGCATCGAAACGGTCGTAAACGGTGAGCGGGTCGCCGTCGTCGCAGGGAGTGTCTTTGGGTTGGCAGGCACTGGCTTCAAACGTAATTTTGCTAAAACCCGCGCAAGTACCTTGGTCCCATTGAGAAGTGGCCGACACCAGCACGTAGCGGGCTTTGATGTTGTTGAAATTAGGGCCTAAAAAGCCCGCGTATTCGGAAGTGCCTGGGGCTTGGGGCCAATTGTAAGTACCACCCAACGGCTGCCAAGTGGTGCCGTCGGTCGAGTAGTCAATCAGTACTGTTTTGAAGCCTTTGCTGGTTTGGTTTTGGGCGTTGTAGTTCCACACGCGGGTACTTTTTAGCTGATATACTTGCCCCAAGTCATATCTTATCCAGTGTTGTTGCTGGTTGGGGCGGGCGGGGTTGGCCGCTTTGGCGCACGACTCCCACGCCGCTTCGGTGGTATTAATGATGTTTTGGGTGGGAGCGCAAGCGTCGTATTTTTGATAGCGGGCGGTGGCATCGTTGCAGTCTGGGCCAGAGCAGGGTGTGCCTACGCACTCACAGTTTTGGTAGCGGTCGTTGTTGGTAAAAGCGTTGCCGTCGTTGCAGGGCGTGTTGTTTGGCACGCACGAAATTTCACATTTGTAGTCGAACAAATAAAAATTGGAAATGCGTTTCCAGCTGCGTTGCTCGTGGAAGGGCGTTTTCCAGTAAAGGTTGAAATGGTCGCGCCAGCCACTTTCTTTGTGCCTTATTTCGTAATAATAATACTTGCCTTTTTCCATAAAAATAGGCGCGGTGCTTTGAAATGAGTATGTGCTGTGGGCAGTTTCGTCAATGCCAAAGAGCGTCAAGGCTTGGTGGTACTGTTTGTACTCGGTCGAGTCGTTTTTGCTGAGGTAAAATAGGGTCTGGTCGTCGCCCGTAATGTTAAATTCGTACATACCCGACTGTGGCACCGTAAGATAGCCTTGCACCATAGAGCCGTAGCTGTCTTTGGCGTAATTGGCATAAATGGGGCCACTGGCGGCGGTTAGCTTTTCGCGGCGGTCGGGCAAGAGCGGAAACTTGGGCGAGTTGATGAGGTCGGGCTCGACGTAACTTCCCGCGATGTTGTCAAAATAATAGGCATCTACCACGCCCCGTTGCGTGCCTACGCAGGTGTTGGCCGTAGGCATCTGGCCCACGCAATTGCAAAATCCATCTTGTTGGTCGTTGGTGGTTTGTGCGTTACCATCGTTGCAAGTGGTGCCGCGCGGGGGGCAGTTTTGGCCGCAGGTATATTCTTTGATGTTGTTAAAATCAATGACCCGCCAAGTGGTGTCGGGATTGGTGGTTTTGCGCCAATAGAGCGTGGTATGGTCGTTGCAACAGCCTTCAAATGTGTAGATTTCAAAGTAATAATTTTGGCCCGCTACCAACTGCACTACGGGCGACGTTTGGCTGGCCGTTTTGTTGTGTTCGGTAATGTTGGTCTGGATAGTTGCCTCGGCGCGTTTGCGTTTGTTGGCGGGGGTATCGTTGGTACTCAAATAAAACAAAGCGCGTTCGTCGCCCGTCAAATTGAAGCGGTAGGTTTCGGTCTGATTGACGTAAATGTAGCCCCGTATCATTCCAGCGAAGTTTTCGGTGTAGTTGATGGGAGCTTTGAGCGAAGACAACATCTGTGAACCGTCGGGGCGGCTCGGAAAGTTTTCGAGGGCGGCCAAGTCGGTGCTATCGGGTAGATAGCTGTTAAATCCCGCCCAATACGACCATTTGACCTGCCCAGGCGTGCCTACGCAACTTTGCTGCGCTTGGGTGGCGGAGGGGGCTAATCCGCCGAGCAACGATAGCCACAAAAATATTTTTCCTATCAATTTCATCATGTGTCATTTAATAGACCAAACAACCTTTGGGGTGGTTTTCGGTGGAGATGGTAGTTCCGTTAAAATTCATTAAACCCAGCGGGTACTGGTTGGCGGCGTAGCTGTAAAAATTGCCAATGTTGGGTAAAACGTAGCACAAATCACTGGGGCTAATGCCGTACCAGAGCGCCAATTCAGCAAAAAACTCGTCGGTAGCCACGGCAGGAATATAATTGCCCCTGAACGACACGTTTTTGGGCGAAGTGAGGCTCATTTTGGGGTAGTTGCCAAATATTCGTTGGCCGTTTACCGCCCCGCCTATCACCATCTGATTGCCGCCCCAAGCGTGGTCTGAGCCTTGACCGTTGGAAGTAATGGTACGGGCAAAATCTGAAATGGTAAAAGTAGTTACTTGGTTGGCCACGCCCAGCTCGGTCGTAACGTCATAAAACGCCTTCAAGGCTTGGCTTACCACGGGCAGCCGCTCGTTGAGGCCGCCCAGCAGGTTGTCGTGCATGTCCCAGCCGCCGTAATTGACGAAAAAAATCTGCCGCTTGGCCCCCAGTTGGCCACGAATACTGATAATCTTGGCAATGGCCAGCAGGTCGGTGGCCAGCTTGGTATTGGGAAAAGTAGTGTTGAGGGCAGGTACTTTTTTGAGGGCTTCTTTGAATATCTCAAAAGCCGCCACCGCCGACTTGGTGCTGGTGGCGTAGGTTTTTTGGAGCAGATTAAAGTAGTTTTGGTCTACCATGCTGTTGATGGCCGTGTTGCGGATGTCGTTGGTGTAGCCCGCGTTGCCCCACCACGCGGGCACCGACTGAAACCCCACATTGCTGGGTTCTACGTTGTTGCTGATGGCGTATTCTGACACGTCAAGGCCGCGCTGAAAGGCGTTTTTGCCCCCCAACGAAATGTTCATCGAAACCTCGGGGTTGTTGTTGGCGGCGTTGAGCAAGTCGGCCATGCGCCCCCCAAAACCCGTGGCCTCGCGGCTCTGCGGCACGGAGGTTTGCCATTGCATAATCTGGTCGGAGTGCGAGTACAGCCCCAGCGGCAATTTTTTGAGGCCGCTGTCGTGCTGTTGTTTGTTCAAAACGGGTTCTATCAGCGTGCCAATGTTGGAAATAAAAGCCATTTTACCCGTGTTAAACAAGTCGCGCAGGCCCGTCATTTGGGGGTGTATGCCAAACGACCCGTACGCGCAAGCCTCGCCCCGAAAACCCGTACATTGTAAACTATTGAGGGCCAATGGATTGAGAATGGATAAATCGGAGCGCAGGGCTTGGTACTCATTGAAACCGTTGTCGCCGCTCGCATTCGTCCCCATCGGAATCAGGGTATTGAACGAATCAATGCCCCCCGAAAACAGCACGCACACCAGGGCTTTGTAGTCGGTGGGGGGCAGGGAATTGGTTTTGCCCAACGCCCCGTTGAGGGCCGTGAGGTTGGCCAGCGTACTGAGCAGCGTGGTAGAACCCATGGCCGCGCAACTGGTGCTTTTTAAGAAATTGCGTCTGTTCATGTCGTTGTTTCGAGCGTTTTTTTAACGATTGACGAGGTAGTCGGGCGAGGACAAAATAAGCACCAACGCCAGCCTCACCCGTCGGTACGAATTGTCGGCGTTTGGCACGCCGTTGGTATCTTCGGAGTAGGGCATTTTTGAGACAGTAAGCCGAATGATGTCGAGCGTTTGGGGAGTTAGTTTGCCGCCCGCAAACAACAGGTTGTATTTGTCGAGTAGTTCGGGCAGCTTGTCGTTGCGGGTCAAAACGTTGTCGGTGGCCAGGTTAAATTTGGGGTCTTGGTCTGGTTTGTAACTTTCGCCGTTGAAGAGATTCCAAAACTCCACGGGGTCGTCGTTGATAAACCACTGGTTAAGTGCATTGACGTAGCTGGTGAGGGTTTGGGAGTTGAGCAACTGAAACTCAGGGGCAAATTTCCCCTCGGCTTTGAGCGGGCCATCGGGCTGGAAATCGGGTTGAAAAAAGTTAAAAACCGAAGGCGAACTCAAAGGCCGCTGCTCCAAACGGTTGTAGAGGTCGACCATGACATTGCGATATACCCCGCCCTGCGTGGTGAGGGGCAACCCCCGCATGATGTTCATGTAGCGCAAAAATGGCTCGCGCAAGTAGCCTGCGGCATTGTTGGTGGTTTCGCTGCAACCGCGTGCCTCTGGGTCGAGCAAAATGGCCCTGACCAGCGCCTTTAAGTCGCCGCGTACGTTGCTGCCGTTGTTGTTGAACACCCCCACCATGCGCAAAATATAGGCGGGCGAAGGGTTGGAAGTAACCAAGCGTTGAATGAGGCGGCGCACCATAAATGGCCCCACGTTGGGGTGGTACGACAAGCTATCTAAGGCTTCTTGAATATCGAGTTGGCCTTGTAGCACGGGGCGGGCTTCGATGGTGGTGCCCAAAAAGGTTTTGATGCCAGGCTCGTGGCCGTTCACAATGCGCGGATTGCTTTTCCAGGGATTGCGCTTGGCATCGCTCGAATCAAGTCCAAAAAATTTCATGCGCAACGTGTAGCTCCAATTGTCTTTTCGGTTATCGCCCAAGTAGCGGCTATCGCCCCACGAAAGCCCCGTAAAAACCTTGGCCAAGCCCGCAATGTCGTCGTTGTTGTAGGTAGGAATGAGCTTATTGTTGGCATCGCGGATTTCGCTACCGTCGGGGTTAAGTTTGTAGAGGCCAATCGAAAACAACTGCATGATTTCGCGGGCGTAGTTTTCGTCGGGATATATTTTCAGCGTAGCGTCGGTGGCGCGGTTGTTCAAATAAGTTAAATAGCTACCCATGGCGGGGTGGTAGGTTACTTCGTTGAGCAAGTTGCGGTAAGTGCCGAAGGCGTTTTGCAGCAGCACGTCGTAGTAGCTCGAGAGCGCGTAGGGGTTTTCGTCGAAAGCCGAAATGCGCGACACCACGAAGACCTCGCTCAATGCCCAAGCCACGCGCCAACGCAGCACCTCGGCGGCGGTCATAGCCCCCTGAAACCAGGCAATGTCAAAAACGGTATTGCCCGCAAAAACGTTGGAAAGGGTGTAATTGCCCGCAGGATTTTTGACGCGCAACGAGTCCACCATCATCTGGTGCAACTGCGACACGTAGTTTTTGACACTGTACGAATAGGGCGTATTGAGTTGGGCATCGAGCCAATTTTCAAAACCTACGCTGGTAACACCCTGAATATGAGACAAGTTATGGCCCAAGGTAGCCTGTGCCAAAAAACGCGATGCCGCGCTTGGATTGGGTAAATAGCCCGCGCTATTGAGGGTTTTGAGCGAGGTGCCGCCCTGCGAAGAAGCCGTAGCACTTACGCCGTTGAGGTTGTTGCCCTGACCAATGGTAATGACGGCTTGGGCATGGGTAATGGCAATGCTTGCCATTACCCAAAATACGAGCAGTGAAAAGTGTTTCATAACAAGCGATGAGTGCGTTTGCACAAATGTAACGCACTACCACCGATTTTTGTTACAAAGCCACGGTTTTTGTTGGACAAACGCGGCGGGTAATCAATGAGCTAAGACACACTCCGATTGGTACTCACTTTTTTCGGGTTTAATTGTAGCGTAACTAATTGTTTTTCAACACGTAGTGCGTCAAAAATTACATTTCTCTAATCCGAATATTGCGAAACGACACCTTGTCGCCGTGGTCTTGGAGGCCAATTTTTCCTTTGGCGTTGTATTTGCCAAAACCGCCCCAGCCCTTAAATTTACTACCCGCCACCATGGCATCCCATTCAGGGCCGCTGATGGGGTATTCCACGATTTTTTTACCGTTTAAGTAATGCGTAGCGCGACCCTTTTGCAGCACAAACCGCGCCTTGTTCCATTCGTCGGCGGGCTTTATGGCGGTGAGGTCGCTGGGTGGGAGCATATCGTAGAGCGAGCCAGCTTTGTGGTTTCCTGCTTTGCCCTCAAACGAGTCGGGGTGCTTGGCATCGTCTAAAACCTGAATCTCTGGACCCGTCATGTAGGGCGTTTTGTATTGGGCATCTTCAAACACGCCAAAGAAAATACCGCTGTTGCCGCCAGGGGCAATTTTCCATTCGAGTTCGAGTTCGAAGTCCGCAAATTCTTGGTCGGTTACGAGGTCGCCCGCGCCTTTTTCGGCCAGTACCATGGCTCCATCTTCAATTTTCCACTTGCTCGAAACGTCTTTTTTGAGGTAATTGTGCCAGCCCGCAAAGCTCTTGCCATCAAACAGTGTTTTCCATTTTTTTGGAGGTGTGCCGCTGGTAAGCGTTACAATTGATATGGCCATTAACAGTGCCAACGAACGTGATTTCATGTTGATTTGAGCGGTTTTGTGAATCTTTTCAATACACTTTCGTAAGGATGCTTGTACAAAGAATCTACTCAAAAAATAATGGCTTGTTTGGTAATTGTTGGCAAACACCTGTTTTCAAGAAAGTTGCTGAACCAACTCAGCCAGTTGTGACTTTTTGAAGTTCGATTCGTTACTATGCTACAATCGCTTATTTTTTGCTTTAACAGTGATGGAATAATAAACAAAATTGATAGATTAAATAGAAAATTAATAAAACCTCTTTAACTTTGTAAGTTCAATTTTAACAATCAAACAACATGAGAAAAATTTTAGTGGGTTGTATTCTTCTACTTACAGCAGTAGCGTGTACTCCAGAAAAAGGCGATGTCGGGCCCAAAGGCGCGACAGGAGTAACTGGCGACCAAGGGGTAGCTGGACAAAACGGCCCTGCGGGTGTAAAAGGCGACGTTGGCCCGCGCGGTGCAACGGGTACGCAAGGCCCCACGGGCGCAACAGGCCCAACAGGAAACTACAATGGCTATGCTACGGGCTGGCAATCTGCCGAGTGGGGGCTTCTTTCGGACGCAACAACGGGTGGAGTGCGTACGTTGAGATATACTTTTGTGTACGAAGATGCTAAAATTACGGACAAAATGCTCAACAATAGTATTTACCAGATTCATGCCAATTCTGTTGTAAAAAATGTACAAATGAAACTGTCTTCAATCAACTTGACGTACCGTAAAATTGGTTCACAAAACTACACTTTGAATTGCTCGGCAAGCCCAGGAAGACTTGTCTTCAACGTTACATCAAGAAACGGCTCACCAACCGAAAGCGCGTCAGCCATCAGAGATAGCTTGAACAACGACAAGATTAAGGTTCATTTTGCTTCCATTTTTTAATTTTTCACTCTTACCATCGAAAATAATGAAACCTCTTCAAAAAATTTGTTAGTGTAAATTATAGACTGATTATGCTGCATTTTTAATATTCCAGCAATTATCCCAGTTATTGTTGAGTATTTGAACTTTCAGAATAGC
>REAB01000235.1 GCA_004293645.1 Cytophagia bacterium
GCAGAAAAACCCAGAACGATTAAAGAAATATTTTAACCATAAAGATATTCAATATGCTGCTTAAAAGTTTATAGTTATAGTACCGTCAGGTTAATAAATGATAGTGCTCAAGGATGGTTGGCGGTTTCTGCCAGAACGTCCCGCTTCTTGATAAAAATTTTCTACAGAGTTGGGGAAAGTATAATGAATCGTGTATCTAATATTTGGTTTATCAATACCCATTCCAAAAGCCCTTGTAGCCACCATCAAATTGGTTTTGTTGCTTATAAAATCAATTTGATTTTGATAAGATTTATTATCAATAGGATTAATAACAACATTTGTATCATCTCCACCGCCAAAGAAAGTTCCTACTTCTAAATTTTTATCATTTTCTAAAAAACTTGCAAGAAAAGGAACCCCATTTTTTAATGAATCTGATTTGGTAGGGCAAAAGATCAAACCAGCATTCATATAAGTATTTCCTGTTTTTTTAAAAAAATCTGTATTAGGGTTTAAATTACCAATTTTATTTTCAAGTTCTTTAATTTTTTCAGGCAACGTTGAAAAAAGTTTAGTAATTAAAGTATATTTTGAAGAGCCAATATTTTTTTCTCTATCCCAAAAAGGAATATTATTTGAAATAATAGAATTTGACTTTATAACTTGAAAATTCAACTCTTTTCTGTCCATTGCATCTGTGGAAAGGCTTATTATTACATCTTCTGGCATTTTTAATTCTCTTTGCACATCTGCTAAAACATCAAAGGAGGCAGTTGCAGTTAGTGCAATAATAGGTAATTTATCAAATTTTGGTTTACAATAATTTTTAATATTTTTACCTAAATTTAAGTAAACTTGCCTAAAATCATGTCCCCATTCCGAAACACAATGTGCTTCATCTATTACAGCATAGCTAAAAAAAACATTATTGTAAAAACAATGCAGTAAAGAAGACCTAAACATTTCAATTTGAAATCTTTCAGGAGATATAAAAACAATAAGATATTTGCTTAATGTAAGGTTTTCAATATTTTTTTCCTTTTCATCTTTTGTATTAAATGAGTTTATGAAATCAATTTTTGTGAATTTATTATCTATTAATTTATCATATTGGTCTTTCATTAATGAATTTATAGGGTCAATCACAATAGTTACTCCAGGATGCAAAATTGAGCATATTTGATAGGTTAAAGACTTTCCTGCTCCTGTTGGAAGTAATCCAATTACATCTTTACCTACCAACGAACGATTTATTATTGCTTCTTGTCCAGCTCTAAATTCAGATTTACGAAAAATGTTATGTAGAAAATAAAGCATTGATTTTTTTAATTCAACATCTTTATAATCAAATGAATAAATGAATTCATTTTCTAAAAACCCATTTTTTTTAGTTTTTAAATTTGCAATACTGTTTCCCAGTTCTTTATATGAAATTCTCCTGTCTGTTAGTATAAAATACAAGTAATTGTTTTTGTCTGATAAATTCGATTCGATTTTGTAATTACAATTTTCTTGTGTATTAAATGCTATAGAAATTGTATCCGATGACTTAGAATTTATTAATTTATTAAGTTTAGTTTCACTTGGCAAAACCATATTATTAATACTATCAAAAAGTTCATTCAAATCTTCAAATATTATATTTGAAAGTGAATGATCTAAACCAATCAAATTAAAATTAAAATTAACAATCTTTTCTGAATTATAATGTAACAAAATCAATAAAATTGATTTTTGAACTTGACCTATTGTTATTAAATCATTTAAAACTGAATAAATTAATAAATTAATATTTTTAAATTCATTAATTTCAAAATCAGGAATTACACTATATTTTTCAAGAGATTTTAATAGATTTTCTGAGTTAATTTCATTTTTAATTTTTTTGTCAATTTGAAATTTAATTTCAGAACCATGACTATTAAATCCAGAATATAATTTTCCTAAATTTTTAGTAAGAATATAATCAGTAATTTTCAGAGATGCTCGAGTTGGTTCGCCCCTATTGATAATGTTCCAAACTATTTTTAATAATGGATTCGAATCAATAAAATTTAGGTTTTCAGTTAAATTAACAACTTTAAAAAATAATTTTGATTCATAAAACTTATCAATGACTTTTTTATCAACAAACTCCAAAAGTATTTCCTCAAATTCATCAATTACATACCCACCCTTAAACTGCATTTATTTCAAATTTATTATCCCGTAATTGTATTAAAAAAAGTTTAAAATTACCTATTTTAGTAAAAAATATTTTTTTATACTAAAATAAAAAATCATTGAAGCCCACGTTCAAAACGAAAGCATCAATGAATAAATTTGATTTTAAAAAAACAAAAATTACTTAATTCAAAATTATTTA
>REAB01000236.1 GCA_004293645.1 Cytophagia bacterium
TTTATAGTAGAAGCTAAAAGATGGGTCGTAGAAAGAAGTTTTGCATGGACTAATTTTTTTCGAAGGAACGTAAAAGATTATGAGAGAAATGTAGAATCTCCTGAAAGCTGGTTGCTTTTAGCAAATTCTACGATAATGTTACAAAGGATAATAGAATAACACCAAATAATATTTCCCAACATGTTCTTATAGTTTGATTTTGATAAAAAGGTTAAATTTAAAGCTGTTTCGTGATAAATAATTGCTAACCTAACCTTGTTAATTTCAGTCGAATTTTGCTTAAAATTATTTTCAACCTCCGTAAGTTTTGCCTTCAAGTAAGTTGTATCAATAATTTCCATTACATCGTCTAATTGATGTTCATAGGCTTTTACTTTTGAAAAATCTAAATTTTGATTTTGTGCGATTACGCTATTGGTTGTTGCCATGATTGCCATCAGTGAAAGGATTAAGATTTGTCTCATTTCGTGGATTATTTAGAAGATTTAGAAATTGAAAATCTACCACCTACCGCAAAAAAAGGCAGAGCCAATACTGATTTTGGGCTATAAGTCGAAGCCCCAAGCACTCTATTTTCACTTCCGCTTACGTTAAACAAAACGCCATAACCACCGTCCACATACAAGACTTCCTTGAACGGAAACCAACGAAAACCCACACGACTTACTACATAAACTTTATTGAAATCTTCTTTCTTTTGACTTGGAACATCCGTAACAGAATACCAATCATAACTCACAATTGTACCTGCATAAAACCCTTTTCTATCTTTTCGTAAAAATACATTCGCAAAAATCTCGGCGGCTCCGTTGGTCGGAACGTCTAAGTTCTTAGCATTTTCAAAAATAGCATCCCTAAAAGTGGGTGTCAATTCAGTTTTCAAAATAATAAATCCAGTTTGAAATCTTGAAAATTCTAAACCTACCCCTGCCCCAATGCCATCGTAGGCAAAGAATTGAGGATTAATTTCTGCAAAAACTTGAAGACCTTTCTCTTCTGATTTTGCTCTTACTTGATTGTTGTAAAAGCGTTTGAAAATACCTTGATTTTCGTTCTGACTAAAAGCACTTAGGCTTAAACTGATGGCAATTGCCGTTAAAATTACTGTTCTCATCTTTTATTTTTGTTTATTTGATGAGACAAAATTCCGATGCAAACAGCCCTAAAAACGTTGACTTATGTTAAGACTTTTGATTTTCATAAATCCTTTTCTGAATCCTACTATGGCTTTCGGGACTAATCCCCAAGAAATTTGCAATGTATTTTTGAGGGATTCTTTGGAACAAATCAGGTTGTTTTTTCAGTAGATTCTGGAAACGTTCTTCGGGTTTTTCAGAGGATAATGACATCGCAATTTCAGTGGCACGTTGAGCCACATTTTCTGCCATCAATCGTCCAAAAGTTTCGTAGATTGGGCATTCTTGATATAGTTTATATAAATCAGGTTTTCGAATCAAAAAAACAATTGTATCCTCCATCGCTTGCAGATTCATGATGGAAACATTGTTGTGCGTAAAGCTCTGAAAATCAGTAATCCACATAGTTTCAAACGAAATGTCACACGTTTTTTCATCCCCATTCTTAACGTGAAAATGCCGTATTGAACCTTCTGAAATGAAAGCAATAAAGTTGCAAATACAATCATCTTTCAATAAAAACTCTTTCTTTTTTAGGTTTTTTTGTTCAAAATAAACGTCTATCAAATCCAATTCTTTTTCAGAAAATGGGATGAGTTTTTGACAATATTCTTTTAGGTTTTCGTACATAATTATATTCAAGAATCACTTAAATCGTATCATTCTCTTTTAACAAAACATATAAATTTAAGTCAATAAATTTATCATAAAGTAACTCGCCCTGTTTGATAACACTTTCAAATGTAAAATTTAATCTTTCTGGAATTTTATTACTTTTCAAATTTTGAGAGCCACATTTTATTTCAATCCTGTTTAAGCATAATTCTTCAAAACAAAATTCAATAATAACTTGACAAGATTTCGTAATAATGCCTTTCCCCTGTTTATCTTCAATTATCCAATACCCAATTTCTCCTATTTTATTCTGTAAATCAATTTTATAAACTCCGATTCTACCAACAATAATCCCGTTTTCAATAATGACAAAAGCATATTCATTACCATCTAAATTTCGTTGTATTGTACCTTTTACAAAATTTTCTACAAATTCAACCGTCTGCATTCTATCAACAAAAGGTAGCCATTTTCGCAAATGGGTTCTATTCTTGGTAGTGGTACATTTATGGTGCTATTGATTTTTGGATTTGCAAGTTATAATCACAGATGAAATAAGCAATTGCTCCAATGTGGTTGTCTAAATCTTT
>REAB01000192.1 GCA_004293645.1 Cytophagia bacterium
CGACGCGGACAATTACAAAAAATTACTATAATTGCAAACAATTACAAGTAAGTACTTATCTTCTCTTTTTTTGATTTAAACACCCGCTTGTCCCTTTTTCTAAACACCAAAATATATTCGTGTTCGAGGGTAACGTAAGCACCTGCGGGCAACATTCTTGCGCCCATAAACTTGTTGGGAGCGTTGTGCATCAATTGCCAAATGCTTGATTGTTGGTTCAAATAAGCAAAGATTTGGGCAACATTACAACCCACAATGTAAACCCTAATAAACTTACTTATTTAGAATCTATAAAAATAATATCGTTTTTATTTGGAATCAATCTAATCTAAGCCGACTTTTGTGGCGTAATTTACTTAAAACAAGTTGATAGTTGGAGGTAGCCTCCACAAAAACGATTAAAGCATATTTTATTTTTTGATATTTTATTTATATTAAGTCTAAATAAAAACTGTATTTGTATTGTTTATTATCCATAACAAACCTCAACCATGGCGCATCATCATCAATTCAAAACCTTAATCGAAAAACCATACGGCTACGTAGGTGTGTGCGAAACCTGCAAAATCTATAACATAGGCTACAAAAACTTTTTATTGTGCTTGAACGAATACGAGTTTGAGTGGTTCAGAAACAACCTCATCAACGGCACTATGCTCACGCCATTTTATACCAGCCACGGCAAGGAGTTTTTGCACCGTACGCCCATGAGCAATTTTTATTTGACGTTTAGTAGCGACGAAGTAGAAGAATTGGTAGCAATGCTCAACGAAATAGTCATAGTGATAGAAGCTCGAAAATCACTCAAAAACGTAAACTAATATGGAACATCTCCCGCCCCACTCACGGCTACTCGTTGAAGAGGAAAACGTGCTGATTGTACAAAATCTACGACAAGGCTTGATAGAAATGCAGTTTAAGGGCGTTACGATGGCCTTTACGTTGAGCGATTTGTTTGATTTTGTAGAACGGATCGACAACCTGCCCACGCACAAAATGTATTTGGTAGAACTCCTCGACCTGCGCGATACCTGCGTAAGGGCTGGTTTTCAGGCCATTGGTCTTCAAATGTCGCTTTCAGAACGTGACGAATTGAGCTGGGCATTGCACGATGCGTGCCTAAAATTAGACCTGTCGGCTTTCTATAAAAATAGAATGTCAGAAAATTGATTTTTTTGATACTTTATTTATACAAAGTCTAAATAAAAATAAACATTTTTTAAAATTAAAGAAACTGGTCATGTAAACAAGCGAGTACCAGCTATAAAGTCCTTGGCTTTCTCGCTGCACGTGGCCACGCGCAGCGAGGCCAAGGCGCAATTTTTCAGTAAATATTATCCATCTATTATTAAACAAACAAAAATGAACAGATTATGTACTCTATTAGCGGTGTTGTGTTTAACAACATCGCTTTACGCCCAAACGGGGCGTGGCGTGGCAAAAGGCGTTATCGCTGACGAGCGGGGCTTGCCCTTAGAAGGTATTGCGGTAGGTTTGGAAGGTACTAAGTTTGGCAACGTAACCGACGAAAACGGAGAATTTTTCTTGAAAAATATTCCTGTTGGCTCGTACAAATTGGTAATATCGACCATTGGTTTTGCCGCTCAAAACCGTGAAATTCAAGTAAAAGAAAACGATATACTGGCCTTGAGTTTTCGGCTCAACCCCAACGCCGCCATCCTCAGCGAAGTGGTAGTAACGGGCGTGGCCGCCAAAAACAACCAAATGAGTTACGCGGGTTTAAAGATGGCCGTTCCGCTGCGCGACATTCCATATTCGTTGCAAGTCATTGACCGTAAGCTCATTACCGACCAACAAATGATACGTATCGGCGAGGTAGCACGCAACACGCCTGGGGTGTATATGTGGTCAACGATAGGGGGCGTAAACGAAAACCTCGGTGCGCGGGGTTTTTCTCTCGGCGACCGAGGTATGTTTCGCAATGGAATGCGCTACAACTTCGAGTCAATGCCCGATGCTTCGGGTATTGAGCGCGTGGAGTTTTTGAAAGGCTCGTCGGCTGTAATGTTTGGGCAGGTGTCGCCTGGGGCAACGGTTAATATTATTACCAAAAAACCCAAATTTGAAAACGGTGGCGAAGTATCATTTCGCATGGGTAACTACAATTTCTATAAACCCTCGGTGGACGTGTATGGCGGTTTGGGCAAAAAAGTGGCCTACCGCCTCAACGTAAGCTACGAAAATGCGGGGTCGTTTAGAGAAACGGTAAAAGGCGAGCGCATCTACGTCAATCCTTCTATACAATGGAACATCAGCAACCGCACTACTTTGGTGGTAGAAGGCGATTATACCAAAGATAACCGCACGACCGATTATGGCATTGTGGCGTTTCCCGAAACAGGCACCAATCCTGATGGCCAGCGAATCAGCACTTTGCGCCTGGCGGACATTCCACGTGAGCGATTTTTGGGCGCGCCCTTCAACAACAACAAAACCGAACAACTCAACATAAGCTACACCTTTACCCATAAACTGAACAGTATTTTTACCCTTCGCAGCGTGGGCGGGTATTATTACACCCAAAAAGACCTCTTCTCAACGGGCTATCACTCCACACCTATTGCTCTCAACGGCGACTTTACGCGCAGCGTGCTGCGCATTGACCAAGAAGATGTGTATCGCATTTTTCAGGCCGACTTGTTGGCCAATTTCCAAACGGGCTTTATCAAGCACCAAGCCATGCTGGGTATGGACACCGATAACCGCCAGCAAAATAACCCTGTTTACACGACGTTGGCAAGGTACGACGTGCTGAATGTGTTCAACATGAACGCCGACGGCAGACTGCCCATCCGCACCGACGTACCTACTTTGCCTCGTACTACCACTTCGCTGCCCATTATCAATCGTTTGGGTGGCTACGCGCAAGACCTGATGAGCATTGGCAAACACCTGAAACTGCTACTCGGTGCACGATATAGCTACATAGACAACAAAAGCCAGACGTTATTTCCCGTAGGTGTACCGCTGGGCGGCGCACCTGTTACGAAGGACACAACCGTGGTACGCCAAACTTACCCCGCTGCTTGGACTCCGAGCGTAGGATTGGTCGTTAATCCTATTGAGCAAATCTCTGTTTATGGCAGCTACACCAGTTCGTTTTCGCCCAATACTGCCCTCGACAAAGACGGCAATATCCTGCGACCTTCGACCATTGACCAGTATGAAGTGGGCGTAAAGGCCGATATTTGGAAAAATAGACTCTCGTTCAATGCCGCTTACTATTCAATTATCAACAGCGACGTGGTGCAGCCCGACGCTACTGCCCCAGGCCGTAGCTTGTTGGGCGGCCGCCAAGACAACAAAGGCTGGGAGTTGAGCCTCGTAGCGCAGCCTGTTCAGGGACTGATGATTACGGCAGGATACAGCCGCCTCAATGCCAAATACGTGAATAACGTAAATTTCTTGACAGGTACGCGCCCACTCAACACCCCCGAACACACGGGCAATTTTTGGGCCAGCTACCGTCTGCCTAATGGTAAGTTGAAAGGACTGTTTATGGGCTTGGGCGCGTTTTACACGGGTGAGCGCACGGGCGACGACTACCGATTTTCGGGAACTGGGGCTACTCGCGTGCTGATTGTGCCGTTTGTGATGGAGGCTTTTACCGAAATAGACGCTTCGTTGGGCTACCAATGGAAACGGTACAGCATCATGACAAAAGTATCAAACTTGACCAACCAACTGAGTTATAACGTATATCGCAATTTGAGTATTAACCCTACTGCCCCGCGCCAGCTGGCCGTAACATTGGCAGCAAAGTTGTAAAAATCTTTCTTTTCATGTATAAGTAAGGCAGTATTAAATACCTGATATTCAGATATTTAATCTCAATGATTGGATTGTCGGTAGGGGGCAAAGTAATATAGGCTTTGCCCCCGCCGATTTTCAAAAAATCAAAAGTATTCAATTAGGTCATAAAAATGTGGGAAAAATGAACACACTTGCGTTCAGAATTTTGGGCGCAAGTGTTCGCCCCACTAAAAGTAAAAAAAATGGAAAAACAACAACAAGTCGAAACCATTAACAAAAGCCGCTACGGGTTTGTGTATCGCTGGCGCAGGGGAATTATGCTCCAAATTGAGTTTGGCAATATGCTGCTCAACTATGATACCGACAATTTTCGGCTTTTTGCCAGACTCGTCCAGCATATCGACACCGAAACTGACGAAGACATATTTTATACCCACACCCGCCGCCCATTTTTGATTTACCCGTTGGGTTCTTGCGCCCAAACGTACTGTTTCTCGCGCGACGAAATCATGGACTTGAAAGTGCTACTCAATGGGGCTATATCTATGCTTGATTTGCAAAAATCGCTGCGCAATAATCTGATAATGAATTAATTATTAATGACTAATATATAATTGCCATGTTGATTTTCAAAGTATTACTCGTTACTTTTGTAATAATTCAAAATAGTATTCGATTTGTTTTTCAAAGAAGATATGCCACCACGCACGCTCAAAAACAAACCGAAAAAGAACCCACCCGCGAAAAGTGGTTGGTTCGTTACGTGGGTAGTTCTTACGCAGTTGCAGTGCTAATTTGGGTATTGACCGACTGGCTATCGTTTGCCCAAATGCCTTTTCCTGATTGGTTGCGGTACGTAGGTTTTTTGATTGGGGCATCAAGCACCTACTATTTTTACTTGGTTCACAGGCAGTTGGGTGATAATTGGTCGCCTGTGTTGGAAATTCGGAACAAACACCAATTGGTTATAACAGGTTTGTACCGTTTTGTGCGACACCCCATGTATAGTTCGATGCTGGTAGGAACGGTAGGCATCAGTTTATTAGTTGCCAACTGGGTTGTCATTTTTATAACCTCTTTGGCTTTCATTGTCTTGTGCATAGTCAGAATTCCCGACGAAGAACAATTGATGACGGATACTTTTGGCAAGCAGTATCAAGATTATATGCGTAAAACCAAACGATTGATTCCGAATTTATTTTAAACAAAAACATGAAAAAAGTATTTAATATCCTATTAATCAATGTATTATCTTTTAGTTTGTGGGGGCAATCGGCTACTATTTATCGTACCAAAGACATGAAAATTGTCAGCACCGACAGCCTCGCGCTCGAACTCAGTGCGGCCAACGTGGTGTTTTTTGGCGAAGAACACGACGATAGCCTCGGCCACGTGGCGCAATACCAACTCATGCAGCAACTTCAACAACGCAACGCTAAAAAGCTGGCGTTGAGCCTCGAAATGTTTGAAACCGACTGCCAAACAGCCCTCGACGAATACCTGAACGGATTTATTTCGGAAGACCGTTTTTTGAAAGACAGCCGCCCGTGGCCCAACTACAAAAATCACTACCGCCCTATGGTTGAGTTGGCCAAGCAAAAGGGCTTATCGGTGGTGGCCGCCAACGCACCCCGTCGCTACGTAAACATGGTGAGCAAGCGCGGTATGGCCAGCTTGGATAGCCTCAGCAAAACTGCCAAAAAACTACTGCCACCGCTGCCTTTTGACACACTTGGCGGTGCTTATGCTCAAAAATTTAATAAAACGATGGGCGAACACGCCACGCAAAATCCACGCATCTACCACAGTCAAAATCTCTGGGACGCTTCGATGGCGTATGCCATTGCCCAACATTTAAAACGCAACAAAAACCAACAGGTTTATCACCTCTGCGGGCGTTTTCACAGCGACGAACGCCTCGGTACGGTGGCGCAACTACGCAAACAAAAGCCGAAATTGGTAGTAAAAACCATTAGTTGTATGTCAGAAAAAAACCGCATCGAAGAAGAAAAAGAACCGAATGGACTGACACGATTGGCTGATTTTGTGATTATTACGAAAAAATAATGCCATGCTAATGATTAATTTGCCGAATAATGATAATAGCACATCTTTTTTCAGATCAGAATACAATAACAAGATTACACCAACAGATGGTCAAGCGGCATAAAGACCGAAAAAGAGACATAGACAGGTATTATAAAAATGAAGATTCTTAAAGTCTAAAAGTAGAACTAACCAATTTTCAAAAGATTTCCGCAGTTATCAGATCATTAAATTCCTCTGAAAAAACGAGTTGCCATTTTTGCCCTATTTTTGACAATGAATCTTCTCCAGTAATTGGTTTTGCATTTTTATCACTTTGAGCATCCACAAATTTGTCCATGCTCGATTTTGAAGAATCAAGTCGATTAGTTTTACATCCAAACAATGTTAGAAACAAGTTACTACTCAGGGGGTAAACTAACTGATTGTCAGGCAATTATAAAATACAAAAATGTACTGCTAATTTTAAACTAAATAATAAATAGCTCATAATCAACTAATTGTCTTTTAACATATTTTTTGAATCAAATTTCTGCCAATCATAACTTGCTGATTATCAGCACAAATAGGGGCTGAGTAGTAACAGAAACAATATGATAATGAAGAGATTTATACTTTTTTTCATGTTTTGCTTAGAAATATAGCGATTTACTGAGGATTGTTTTGAATTACATCAATCGGTTTATTACTTTTCTCGCTCCCAGTCATCAGTACGAAATGATGAAACAGGAAGACCATTTACACCAAACAAATCTCCGACGACGAAGTTTTTAAAAGCATATCGAACGGCAACTGGTTGAGGCACTGATTCAGATTTAACCGTTATACCCTCTCTGACAATCGTAGCTTTTGCAGGATAAAAAACTTTATCAGCACCTGCTATTTCAAAAAGTGATAGCTCTTTTCCGAATGAAGTCAGTCCGAAGGATAGGTTATCAAAAGTTATCTTTGCTGTGTCATTTTTAAACACAACCTCCTTAAATGAAGGACTATAAGGACTTATTCCTTTAATTTCATACGTTTGATGTAGAGCCAAATACGCCAATCTTTTGCCAGCAATTTCTTTATTAGCGGGATGAATGAGATATTGTTCGCCAACATCCATAAGACTTGCCATACCGATATTTGGAATAGCCTTTGAAGCCTTGAATTGAGCTTCTCTTATAAACCCTCCATTGGGCAAAACGCCATTTTTCCCATATGGTGCAATTTGTACATAGTAAAAAGGAAAATCATTCTGTTCCCATTTGCTACGCCAGCCTTTTATCATAGCAGGAAGAAGTTTTTGATACGCTTCGGGTTCCGATTTGTTTGATTCACCTTGATACCAAATTGCCCCACGTATGCCATAACCTACCATTGGGTTTATCATGGCATTAAACAAAGTAGTGGCTACTTTGGGCGGACTTTTTGAAAATACACTATCTCTTTTAATTGCTTTATAAAACTCAAACTCTTTACACGCTTCATCATTCATCCAAGGCTGAATAGTTGTACTGCTCCAACTCGCATGAATAAGCCCAACGGGTACATTAAGCGTTTTTTGCAACATTCTCCCAAAAAAATAGGCCGTTGCACTAAAATCATTCGTGGTTTCGGGGTTGCACATATTCCATTTTCCTTTGAAATCATCGAGTGGCGTAATACTTGCATTCATGCCAACACTAAAAAAGCGTATGTTTGAATTGGTTGATGACACTACTGCGTCCAAAGAACCAATAACTGGTTGATTTTGAAAACCACGCATTGACATTTGCATATTCGACTGACCAGAACAAACCCAAACTTCCCCAATCAATACATTTTCAAGTTTCAAGACTTTGCCATCACTAATCGAGATGTCGTAAGGACCGCCCGCTTTTGGTGTTGTCACTTTTAGTTTCCAACGCCCATCGTCGGTTACTTTGGTTGAATAGCTTTTGTTATTCCAAGAAGTAATTACCTCGACCGTTGCATTTTTATTGGCAGTTCCCCAAATAGCCACATCGGTTTGTTGCTGTAAAACCATGTTGCTTCCAAAAATGGCAGGCAATTTTATTTCTGCAAATAGTTTGGTTGAACACAAGGTTAAAGCACAGAATATGCTTAATAATTGAAGGTTGTTTTTGTTCATTTTATTTATCTGAGTTAAATGAGAAGGGTTTTCTTTGAATAAAATAATCAATAAAGCGAAGATAAATAGGTATTGAGACTCATAATATTTTTTTAGACTAATGTAGATGTTTTTAACCAATCTTCAAAAGATTTCCGCAGTTATCAGTTATTACGAAGAAATAATGCCATGCTAATGATTAATTTGCCTTTTATTTGATTTTTGTTTGTAACAAGTCTAAATAAGAATTACTTTTGCATTGTTGTTGAATTTTTAAAACGCGGTATGCCAAATCGTCTTGTCTTTATATTTCCTCTGCTGGTTTTACTTTGTTCGTGTGAAGGAAATGAACATGAGTACCAAAAAATACAAGGAAAAGCCCAGGGAACAACCTACACCATTACGTTTGAAGGAAGACAAAGTGCGTTTTTGAAAAGCCAAGCCGATAGTGTTTTTAAGGTAATAGACCGCAGTATGTCGTTGTGGGACAGCAGTTCGGCTATTTCAAACTTCAATGAAAGTACTGACGGTCAAGTAGTTGATGAGCATTTTCAGAATGCATTACAAAAGTCATTTGAAGTACATAAACAGTCGGCGGGGGCATTTGACCCAACCATTGGCGGACTGATTAAGGCTTGGGGGTTTATTCGTAAAAACAACCTGCCTTTGCCCACCAACCGCACCATTGACTCGCTGAAACAATTGGTTGGGCTGGAAAAAATAACGCTCATTGGTAATAAAGTAACGAAACAAAACCCCAACATTGAACTCGACTTCAATGCCATTGCCCAGGGCTACACCGTTGATGTACTGGCGGCATTGCTCGAAAACAAAGGCATCTTAAACTATTTGATTGAAGTGGGCGGCGAGATGAGGGCAAAAGGAAAAAACAGCAAAGGTGAAAACTGGAAAGTTGGCGTCGAAAAGCCTGTTTTTAATGAAACTGAAACCCCAAATGACTTACAAACAGTACTTTCGATGACCGATGTGAGCTTGGCAACGTCGGGTAATTATCGAAATTTTGTGCAGGCCAATGGCAAAAACCTGAGCCACATCTTAAACCCCAAAACAGGCAAACCCGTCGAACACGCCGTGGTTTCGGTGTCGGTTTTGGCCCCAGATTGTACCGAAGCCGACGCTTGGGCTACCGCATTTATGGTGTTGGGCAAAGAAAAAAGCATTGAATTGGCCAAACAATTGGACTTTGAAATTCAAATCATTTCTCTAAAAAACAATGCTTTCGACATTTTCCAAACCGCAGGATTTAAAAAATTGATTCAATGATTTAATCTCAATTTTAATATTCACTTAAACAATACAAACAATGAAAAATAAATGCGCTTTGGTGCTTCTGTTGGTAATGACAGGGGTAACTACTTTTGCTCAAAGTATTTTTATAAACAGGGATTTTTGGGCAAAAAAACCTTCGATTGAGGCCATTAAACAAAAAATGGCCGAGGGCAATAATATCCTTGAAATGAGTCAAAGCGGCTTTGACGGCCTCATGTGGTCTATCATGGAAGACAACGACATCGAAGTCATCAAATTTATGATGAACCAGCCTGGCATTGATTTCAAAGCCGCCAACTTACACCACGCCAACAACTATTTGATGTGGACTGTCTATAAAGCCAATCTGCCCGTGATGAAGCTGTTGTTGGAAAAAGGCTCAAAAACCGACATCATCAACAGCCACGGGCAGTCGTTGCTCATGCACGCCGCCATGAGTGGCAAGCCCGACCCCACTCTCTATGATTTTTGCCTACAAAATGGGGCTAACTTCTTGGGCGACAAAGACACCGACGGTCGCAACGTGATGCTGACTGCCGTTGGCTACTTGAAAGACGTTTCGTTTCTCAACTATTTTGTGAGCAAAGGGCTTACGCTCAAAGACACCGACAACAAAGGCAACGGCTTGTTTCATTATGCCACACCAACTGCAACCGTCAATACCCTCAAAGACCTCGTGGCCATGGGTGTAAGCTACGCCCCCAACTCGGCGGGCGAAAACGCATTTGCGTTTGTGGGCAGAGGGCGCGGTGGAAAAATAAACGTAGAAGTGTTGCAATACCTCAAAAGTTTGGGTTTAGACCCAAAATCGCCATTTGCCAACGGCCAAACTTTGGCCCACACCGCCGCACGAGTGAGTGCCGAAGAACCTTTCCTGCAATTTCTCACCGAAAATGGGTTGAATCTGTCGCAAGCAGACAACGATGGTAATACCCCGCTTATGTTGGCAGCTACCCGAAGCAAAGCCGATTTTGTGGGTTTTTGGTTGAGCAAAAATGAGGCAAACGCGGTCAATAAAGCAGGGCAGTCGGCCTTGACCAACGCCGTAGCGAGCAACACAACCGACGTAGTGAAGCTATTGATTGAAAAAGGGGCAAAAACCAACATCAAAAACAAAGACGGCAACGGCTTGTACTTTACCTTGATTGATTCTTATCGTAAAACAAAAGGTAGCATTCAGCGAACTGGCGAAATCATGGATTTGCTCAAAAATTCGGGCGTAGATATGCCCAAAAATGGCAAATTGCTTCACGCGGCATTGGACAAAGACGACACCGAGTTGCTGGCCAAATTGATTGAATTGGGCGAAGATATCAACGCCAAAGACAAAGATGGCTACACGCTGCTGCACTACGCCAGCATGAAGTCTAAAAACTTAGATTTATTGAAGTTTTTGGTCGAAAAAGGGGCAAATCCGAAAGTGAAAACCGAGTTGAACGAATCAATAGCTGAGTTGATTGCCGAGAATGAGGTATTGGGCAAACAAAAATTGAACCTTGATTTTCTTAATAAATAACAATGAAAACATCGAATAAAATAATGGCGGGATTGGTTGTTTTAACAATCGCGGCCTACACATCATTTAGTTTTAAAGCACCGCCCGCACAGGTTTCGTTCAAGTGTTTGGTGCAACTTACCAACTACACGGGCGAAGGTGCGTACGTGGTGGTGTCTTTGCTCGACAACAAAGGGAAATACAAAAAAACGTTGCAGGTTTTTGGCGACGAAGAACGCTGGTACGACGACCTGCCGTCGTGGTATAAATTCTTGACCACCACCAAAGAAAACGTAGATGGCGTGTCGGGGGCTTCTATTACGGCAGGAAGCCGCAAGGTGTTTTCAATCACGACCGACGAATTGATGGTGGACAAAGGCTACAAACTACGGTTTGAAACTGCCGTCGAAAACAAAGAGTACAAAGAAAAAGACGTAGAAATGGACTTGGCAGAAGCGAATGTTGGCAAAACCATCAATGGTACGGGCTACATTCGTTACGTAAAATTGATTAAAACGCCCTAATTTGAATGAATAAATTTTGGCGAAGCGTTCATTTTTTCTCTACGGTTGTCGCTGGTCTTTTTATTTTTTTAGCTTCGTTTACGGGCTGCATTTTGGCGGTAGAGCCGTGGGTTCTGCGCCAAAATGCGGTGTCGGGGCAGCCCAAACCCGATTTCACGCTTGCCGAGTTTCAAGAAAAACTTAGTGAAAGTTTTCTGGAAGTGTTTAGTTTTGAGCAAGATGCCTACGGCAACATCAAAGTAGAAGGTATTGGCAATGAAAAAGAAGGAACGTTGTTTGTCAATGCCCAAACGGGTCAAGCCATCAATACCCCAACCTCGCTTTCCCCTGTTTTCGACCTCAGCCGCGACCTGCACCGTTCACTTTTCTTGAAAACCCCAGGCCGAATACTGATGGGCTTGGCTTCTCTTGCCTTGGTTTTTTTGGCCATAAGTGGCATTGGGCTGCACCTCAAACGAGCGGGCGGTTTGAAAGCGGTCTTTAAAAAAATAAACGTATTGGAAATCAAACGCGACGGCCACGCCCAGTTGAGTCGCTTATTGTTAATTCCAATTCTCATTATTGCTGCGTCGGGGGTGTATTTGTCGGCGGTTCGTTTTGCGCCCGCTTTACCCAACACACCGACCGCACCAACAGTTGGCAGTGTGCCACTCAATAAAATTCTGCTCAAAGACGTAAAAAAAGTGAGCTATCCCGTTGTGGACGACGAACCGTTGGTGGTGGAACTGTTGGAAGAAACCCTTTTTTTTGACAAAAAAAGCGGCAAACTAACCAAAACAGAGCAATTGCCTTTGAGCGAACGACTGCGCGTTTTAAATTTTGTGCTTCACACGGGCGAAGGAACGCGGGGTTGGGCGGGGGTATTGTTGCTGACAACCCTGGGAATGGTGTTTTTGAGTTTCACGGGTTTTCAGATGGTAGCCCAAAAATGGCGACTCAAAAAACACCAAGTTATGCCCACCGATGATGCCGAAATTATTGTTTTGGTAGGTTCTGAAACGGGTCATACTTGGCGGTTTGCCGACGCTTTGGAAGATGCTTTTGCCGAAAAGAAAATCAAAGTAAACACGCTTGGCATGGAAAATATACCCAAAATCAGCGGCCATAAAACCGTTTTCTTTTTGACCTCAACGTATGGTGATGGCGATGCCCCCGAAAATGCGAAGGGTGTCATCAAGCAACTCAAAGCCCAGTTTTCTAATGCCCAAAGCGTTCAATTTAGTGTTTTAGGGTTTGGCTCAACGCGATATCCTGGCTATTGTTCTTTTGCAGAAACCCTTCTCAATCAAGTAGTTGTGCTTAAAAATGCCAAAGAGTGCGTTCCTTACATGACGGTTGATAACCAGTCGGCTTTGCATTTTATTGATTGGGTGCGGGCGGTGAACAAAAGTAAAAAATACGACTTGACGATTGACCTCAAAAAATTAAAGCCCGTCCGAAAAAAGGGATTAGAAACATTTAAAATTATTGAGAAAAAAGAACAAGGCGATACTTTTCTGTTGCGCGTTTTACATTCAGATAAATTAAAAATTCCTGACACTAACGGATTTGGTGGGGTACAAATTGGAGCATAATAAAACTTGGCGGATATTTGTTTTACTACAAGCAAAAACCGCCAAGGATGTCATCTAC
>REAB01000193.1 GCA_004293645.1 Cytophagia bacterium
AAGATTTAGACAACCACATTGGAGCAATTGCTTATTTCATCTGTGATTATAACTTGCAAATCCAAAAATCAATAGCACCATAAATGTACCACTACCAGATTTTGATTATCCCAACTGTAAAATCGTGTTTTTATACACCAACAGTCCTACCCAACCCTTTGCCACGATTATTAATACTGATAATAGTGTGGAGTTGGGTAAATTCAGTACAGTTACAGAGTATTCTTATCCTGATGGTGTAAAGACAGACTACTATCAACTGGAAATGGATTTTTTTGTTACCGATACCGTAAGGCTTTCAAGAACCCGATTCAAATGGATAGATTAACTTGCTTTGGTACCAACAACACAGGGGCATATTTTCTAAACGCTTGTGGAGTAGTAAGATTTGACAACTTTTAACGGTGCGGCGTTCCGCACGGGCGGCCCCGCGCAAAGTTGTCAAATCTCTACCGCCAGCGTTTGTATTGGGCAATGAGCGCGTTGGTGCTGCTGTCGTGCGAGTTGATGGGCCAATCGTTTTGAAGTTCGGGATAAATTTTGTTGGCCAACTGCTTGCCCAACTCCACGCCCCACTGGTCAAAACTAAAAATATTCCAAATAATGCCCTGCACAAAAATCTTGTGTTCGTACATGGCCACGAGGCTACCCAGCACTTTGGGCGTTATTTTTTTGACCAAAATAGAATTGGTTGGTCGGTTGCCTTCAAATACTTTAAAGGGCGCAATCTTGGCAATTTCTTCCGCCGATTTGCCGCTTAGTTCGGCCACTACTTCGTCGTAATTTTTGCCGTTCATGAGGGCTTCGGTTTGGGCAAAGAAGTTGGATAGCAGTATGTTATGGTGTTCGCCCAGTGGGTTGTGGCTCTGCGCGGGCGCAATAAAATCGGCAGGAATGAGCTTCGTACCCTGGTGAATGAGCTGATAAAAGGCGTGTTGGCCGTTGGTGCCAGGTTCGCCCCAAATAATAGGCCCCGTTTGATAGTTTACTTTCTCACCGTTGCGGCCCACGTACTTGCCGTTGCTTTCCATGTCGCCTTGCTGAAAATAGGCCGCAAAACGGTGCAAATATTGGTCGTAGGGCAAAATGGCGTGCGTATCTGCCCCGTAAAAATTGTTGTACCAAATGCCCAAAAGTGCGAGCATAACGGGCATATTTTTCTCAAAACGCGCCGAGCGGAAGTGGTTGTCCATGTCGTGCGCGCCTTGCAGCAGTTGCTCAAAATTATTGAAGCCAATGTAGCACGCAATAGACAACCCGATGGCCGACCAAAGCGAGTAGCGACCGCCCACCCAGTCCCAAAAACCAAACATATTGTTGGTATCAATGCCAAACTTTTCTACTTCGGTGGCGTTGGTCGAAATGGCTACAAAGTGCTTGGCTACCAGCGACTTGTCTTTGGCTGTTTGCAAAAACCAATTGCGGGCTGAGTGCGCATTGGCCATGGTTTCTTGGGTCGTAAAAGTCTTGGACGCAATCATAAAAAGCGTCGTTTCGGGGTTGAGTTTCATCAACGTTTCGGAGATGTGCGTGCCGTCCACGTTCGATACAAAATGCACATTCAGGTCTTTTTTTGCGTAAGCTTTGAGGGCTTCGGTTACCATTACAGGGCCCAAATCTGAGCCACCAATGCCCACGTTCACAATGTCGGTAATGGCCTTGCCCGTGTAGCCTTTCCACGCGCCCGAGCGGACTCGCTCCGAAAACGCTTTCATTTTGTGCAGCACTTCGTTTACGTCGGGCATCACGTCTTTGCCGTCTATCAAAATGGGGTCGTTGCTGCGGTTGCGGAGGGCTACGTGCAGCACGGCGCGGTTTTCGGTGGCGTTTATTTTTGCGCCCGTAAACATCATTTCGATGGCTTCCGAGAGTTGGCACTCGCGGGCCAAGTCGCAGAGATAGGCCACGGTGCGGCCATTGATGCGGTTTTTGGAATAATCGAGCAGCACATCGCCCAGCCGCAGGTTGTATTTTTTAAAACGGTTGGGGTCTTCTTCAAAAAGTTCTTTGATGGTCTTTTTGGCAATGGTTTTATGGTGGGCTTTGAGTTTTTTGAAGGCAGCGGTTTGGTCAAAAGCAACGGAAGGTAACATGGAGAGAATGAGTTTGGTGGTTAATATGGGCAAAAATAGCAAAAATTAACGGACGGGCGAACATAACACCAACTGACGGGCTGCTTTTTGCTTTTTAAAAAAAAAGTTGAAACCCGCAAAAAATGATAACTTTGTTTTTATTCACCACTTTTCAGCAAAACACCATGAAACAATTCACACTTCTCGTAGCTTTTTGTGCCACACTTGCCACCCACGCCCAAACCCAAAAAGGCAATTCTTTTGTAAGCGGCGGCGTTGGATTTAATTACCAAATTTTTGGTTTAAAAGACCCGATAGCACGCTCCTTTGCGCCACGGCTTGACTTCCAATATGGGCATTTTGTGCGCGACAACGTTGCCCTCAAAATCCAAACGGGTATATCATGGCAAGCATATCGCGGTAAGATTAACGAATACCGCCAAAATCAAGTGTTTGGCAATGTTAGCGTATTAGGCAGCTATTATTTTGGAAGCAATCAATGGCGGGCTTTTGTAGGCGGTGGGCTCGGTACTTTCTTTCAAAACTCAAACGATAACAATTCGAATAATCCAAATAATTCACAACCTGCGCGAAACAGCTTTTTTCCAGTTTTTGAAGTGGGCGGTATCTATTTTGTAAACCAGCACTTGGCTTTGCAGGCTAAGACTCAAAGCAACGTTATGCCTTTTGAGTTGGGTGGTTTGTCGGTGGGTTTGGTTTACTGGCTCAAACCCCAAAACTTTTCCGTTGATAATACCAACACACCCTCCACGTTGGCAAAAGGTAACTGGGTAATAGGTGGCTCTTTTGGGAGCGAAAATGTTCGCACAGGGAGCTTTAATAATGGGGGGCAAACAGTAACTCGAAAAGACCGCGAATTTAAAATGAGCGCAAGCCTCGGTAAATTTGTGCGCAACCGCACCATTGTTGGTCTTGAATTAGGTTATACATCAAATAAAACCAGATTTCCCGATAGAGACTCTAAAAGTGTAAATTACGCATTGGGCGTATTCTTGAAAAACTATTGGTCTCCCAGTCGCCTTACGCCATTTGCGAGCTACGGCCTTCAATTTCAGCGCAATACCAACGATGGAATAGCACTTGGTAATCAATACGAAGCCAACGTTAATATAGGCTTAGCTTATCTAATAAGCCCCCGCTTTATACTCGAAGCCAATTTATTGCGTTTTAACCAAACGTATTTGGTTTCTATCAACGGCGACTACGCCCAATACAGCGGCGATATGCGCGGTGCGTTGTCCAATGGGTTTACGCTGCAATACGTTTTTAAGTAGTTATTTATCAAGTATTTATGTGTTTTAGTATTGGCAAAAATATAGACCAAAAGCAATGCACTAATTACACCCTTTCCCAGCCTTGACCACAAACGAACCACAATTACTGGTCGTAACTTCAAACCCTGGCAGTAGGGTAGTGGCATTGGTAGCATCAAACGCTACCCGTGCGGTATTGCTGATTTTATTATTGGCGGTGATGGTGTCTGACGAGAGAATGGGGTGATAGCCTTGGGTGTAATTGTGAGCAGGACTGCTTAACACCACCGACGAACCGCAATTGATGGTACTGATGTGATTGAGGGTTGCGAGCGATATTTTATGTTCGGCGTGGGTGTTGTCTAAAAATACCTCAAATGCGCCTTTGTTGAAGCAGTTGATGCGGTCTTTGAGGTGGTTTTCATATACTTGGTACAGAATACCCCCGTTGCAGCAAGGGTCAAATTGATTGATAACTTGCACGTGTTTGCGGCCTTCGCCGTGGGCAGCCAATAAGTACAGGTCTAAGTGGGTCCAAGAACCAGCTATTTCAGTGGTTACTTGCTCATAATCGCCCAAGTAGCCCGAGCCGCAGGGTGGGTCGCGCAGAAAATTGGGGTACGAACCTGCCACGGCGTAGCTAAACCTAACGCGGGGGTCTATGGCAGCATAGTAAGAGGCAGTCCAGCCCCCGCCCGAAATACCAATCATAGATACCTCATCGTAGGTATGGAGGCTCAAAGCGTAGTTGAGCGAGCGGGCAATGGGTTCAAAGAAAAACTTCATGGGATTGAGCGTGGGGCTGTCAAACTGGGCCATGCCGTCGTGCAGGAATCCCGCCGATGACGGTGGCCCTGTATTAGGGCCAATTATGGGCATATTCATGTACAAAATGGTATAACCTGCTTCTAAGTAATGGCCCATGGTAGAGTCTATGCCCGAAGGATAAAACGGCGTGTGTCCTTCGTGAACAATCATCAATTTGTTGTTGCTGATAATGGGATTGCACGCAAAGACATAAGACGTAAATGATGAATCCATATTGATGGTATAAATGTCAAGTCTTTGGAGGTTGGGGTAGTTGGTGGTGTTAATAAAGTTCCAAGCTCCAATATCCATACCAACGGCATCTACAAAAGAAGCAGGAAAACCTCCACCGTCTCGCCACAGGTAATTGATGATAGAGTCTCTTTTGAGAGATACCTCCTCGTTGCTATTGATATTGATATGGGCATTTACATCAACCGCCCAATAAACGGGGTCTATCGAAGTTTGACAGCTGCTTTGCGCTTGGACTGACTTTCCGCCCCAGCCACCCAGCCAGAGTACCAGCGGTAGTAGATAGAGTGCTATAAATTTCATGGTGGAGTATGGTTTGAAGAGAGCTGAGGTAGTAATAGTCGCAAAAATACATAAAATAAGTAGGGCAATTGCACCTAAATATTTGAGTATATCTCTTTCTGACACTAACTAACTTGGTGGGGGAAAGAATGTTAATATCCCTGCATTTACCTTATTTTGTGCAATTTTTGGATTTAAATTTTGAAATATTCGTTTAATTATTTGATTTTTAGGTAGTTGTAAAAGATACCCAGTACATTGTCGGCTGATACCAATGCTTCAAGTGGGTTTGTAAGGCCATAAGTTTCGCTGTTTTTTTCTTGGATAAATTTCATACCACAAATGAGGCGTTTTTCTTGGTTCTGTGCTATATTTACAAAAATTAGTTGGCCGTTGTGCGTCATTGTAACGGACTCCACAATAATAAGAAACTGACTGAAAAATGAAAAATATCTTCATAATTTTAACCTTTACATTTTCGACAACTTTTACTTTTGGACAGAAAATAAAAGCGAAGCAGGCAGAATCAGCAAAACCATTTATACTTGGAGTAATTGACGAAATCCAATCAAAAGAACTTGCAGAAAAAAGGGTTTTGAATATTTATCTTCCCGAAGGGTATAATCAAAATGACACAACAACATATCCAGTAATTTATTTATTAGACGGTTCGGCACACGAAGATTTTATACATATTGTTGGACTGGTACAATTCAATAGTTTTGAATGGATAAATCAGATTCCAAAATCAATTATAGTTGGCATTGCGACTGTTGACAGAAGAAGAGACTTTACATTTCCAACAACAATTAAAGAAGACTTAAAAACTTATCCGACAACAGGGCATTCCGATCAATTTATTTCATTCCTTGAAACGGAATTACAACCATTTATAGAAGCAAAATACAAGACTAATAATGACAAAACCATCATCGGACAATCATTAGGGGGACTTTTTGCAACAGAAGTTCTATTAAAGAAACCTACACTTTTCAATAAGTACATAATCATTAGCCCAAGTTTGTGGTGGGATAATGGTTCGCTACTAAACCAGACCTCGAACTTATTGACAGCAAACTTTAATCAACAAACAGACATTTATATTGGTGTTGGAAAAGAAGGATTAACCCCAACTGAAATACCAAGAGTGATGGAAGTTGATGCAAATCTATTAGCTAAAAAAATGAAGGGAACAAAAAGTAAAAATGTAAATGTTTTCTTTGACTACTTACCCCAAGAAAATCACGCTACAATTATGCACCAAGCTGTTTCAAATTCATTTAGACTTTTATACCCAATCGCACCAAAAGAATAACAAACGAAAACTGGAAATAAAAACAACCAAACATTCATTGCTATGAAATCTCGTCGTGATTTTTTACGCCAAGTAAGCGCATCTACGCTTACACTGGCTTCGGTAGCTGTGGCAGCCGAAGCGGCCACCAACTCGCCTCCCGCCAGCAAACAACTGCGCGTAGCCTTGGTAGGTTTGGGCAGCTACGCCGAGCGCGTGGCCACCGCCATGAAGAGCTGCACCCTGGCCAAACTCACGGGAGCGGTAACGGGTACGCCTGCCAAAGCCGACAAGTGGGCCAAAGATTTTGGCCTCAATAAAGCCAATATATACAGCTACCAAAACTTTGAAGACCTCAAAAATAACCCCGACATCGACGCGGTTTACATTACACTGCCCAACTCAATGCACCACGAGTATGTGCTGAGAGCGGCCAAAATGGGCAAACACGTGATTTGTGAAAAACCCATGAGTGTCAGCGTAAAGCAGGCCCAAGAAATGATAGCGGCCTGCAAAGCGGCGGGGGTAAAACTTTATGTGGGCTACCGAATGCACTTTGAGCCTTACACGCGCGAGCTAATACGGATGCGTCAAACGGGCGAATTGGGCAAAATTATGCACGTCAATGCTTATTTTGGCTTCAAAAGTGGCGACCCAAACCAGTGGCGGCTCAAAAAAGCGTTGGCGGGAGGTGGTGCATTGATGGACGTGGGCATTTATTGCATCAACGCAGCTCGCTACGCTACGGGCGAAGAACCCGTCTGGATTTCGGCCGAAGAAAGCAAAACCGACCCCGTCAAGTTTAAAGAAGTAGATGAAACCATTACTTGGCAAATGGGCTTTCCGAGCGGCGCCATTGCAGCTTGCGCCACCACCTACAATTTCAACAATTTTGAACGACTCTACGTGGTGGGCGAAAAAGGCTTTGTAGAACTCAGCCCCGCTTACGGCTACGGCCCCATAAAAGGCCGCACCCACAAAGGCGAAATGAGCTGGGATACTTCCAAAATGCACCAAACGTGGCAAATGGACGGCATGGCCAACGCCATCTTGAACGGCGGCCCCGACTTCAACGCGACGGGCGAAGAGGGGCTCAGAGACATGAAAATAATTGAAGCCATCTATCAATCAATTGCGGCAAATGGCAAAAAAATAAAGTTAGTTTAATTGAGATAGCGCGAGGCGCTGCCTCGTTCTTCTTATTTTTAGGTTTCCAACCTTTGTGTATGAAAAAAACAACATTCTTTTTATTGGCAATTTGGGGAATAACGTACCTGCCTGTTTTTAGTCAAACCACTGATTGTCTTCTTTTTGTGGGCACTTATACCACCAGTACCAGCGAGGGTATTTACGTGTATCGGTTCAATACACTAACGGGCGAAGCCACGCCCGTTAGTGTGGCCAAAGGCATCAAAAATCCATCTTTTCAGGCCATTTCGCCCAACAAGCGGTTGCTGTATTCGGTGGCTGAGATGAACGGTGGAGCGGTAAGTGCTTTTGCCATTGACCCAAAAACAGGAAATTTAACGCTTCTCAACACCCAGTCGGCGGGGGGAAATGGCCCTTGCCACGTGGCCACCGACAAAACAGGCAAATGGGTGCTGGTGGGCAATTACGGCGGCGGTAGTTTGAGTATTTTGCCCGTACAACCCGACGGTTCGCTGGGCGCGGCCACGCAGACCATTCAGCACCAGGGCAAGAGCGTAAACGCCCAACGACAAGAAAAACCGCACGTTCATTCCATCAATTTTGCCCCCGACAACCGCCATATTTTTGTGCCAGATTTGGGCACAGACAAAATTATGACTTACCAGTTGAACGCCAAATCGGGGCAGCTTGTGGCGGGTGTTCCACCTTTTTGGAGTGCTGCACCAGGCGCAGGGCCGCGGCATTTTACCTTTCACCCCAACGGCAAATGGGCTTACGTTATTCAAGAGTTGGATGCTACCATTACGGGTTTTGACTACAAAAAAGGCAAAATTACGGCCTTTCAGACCGTCAAAACCTTGCCCAGCGATTACACGGGTCGCCAGTGGTGCGCCGATATTCACATCTCGCCCGACGGCCAGTTTTTGTACGGTTCTAACCGCGTTCACGAAAGTTTAGTAATTTTTAAAATTGCCCCAAAAACGGGACAACTCACCTACGTTGGCCACCAAGACGTGTTGGGCAAAACACCCCGCAATTTTATGATTGACCCAACGGGCAAATGGGTATTGGTGGCCAATCAAGATTCAGACAATGTCGTAATTTTTAGTAGAGATACCCAAACTGGTAACCTCACGCCCACAGGCCGAGAAATCAAAGTTGCAATGCCCGTTTGTTTAAATCTACTTCCGTAAAGATGGGTCATGGGTCATTGAGTCATTGAGTCATGGGTCATTAGTCATGGGGCATTGAGTCTTAATCATTGACCGTGAATTATCGACCGTGGACTATTAACTATCGACCGTAGACTATCGACCGTGGACTATTAACTGTGGACTATTAACCACACTAAAAAGTTAGCTCTTTGATTTTATCCATGTACGAGCGGCTCACGCGCACCACGTCGGCGTTTTGCATAATAACATCGTAGTTGTTGGGGTACTTTTGGATTTCTTTTACAAATCCCAGATTGATAATAGAACCCCGATGCACCCGCAAAAACTGCTGCGGATTGAGTTTGATTTCTAACGCACTGATGCCATAATTGCTGAGGTAATTGCCTTTGGTGGTGATGAGTTTGGAATAATCGCCCTCGGCATCAATCCACATCATATCGGCTACGTTCACCGTTAGGAGGCGGTTGCCCACTTGTACCAATATTTTTTCGGGATAGGTAGTGGTATTGATGAGGCTTTCGGCAAAAGGCTGCATTTTCTGCACGTTGGTAGAGTCGGCGGCCAGCACGCGCCCCACCGCCTGCGCAAAACGGTCGCGGGTGTAGGGTTTGAGAAGGTAATCAACGGCGTGCACCTCAAAGGCTTGGAGCGCGTATTGGTCGTAGGCAGTTGAAAAAATAACCTGCGGAATTTCATCAATGCGTTTGAGTACCTCAAACCCCGACAAGCCAGGCATCTGAATATCCAAAAACACCAAATCGGGCTTAAACTCGTTGATGAGTCGCACCGCGTCCACGCCGTTGTTGGCTTCGGCCAACAAAATCAGGTCGGGATAGTGCGTTAAGTACTGTTTAATGAGCGTGCGCCCCGCCGCTTCGTCATCAATGATAATTACTTTTTTCATGTAGGGGATACAGAATAAGTCAAAAATATTTTAAATTTGGCTAAAATGCAAGCAGCAGACTGTCAATCTTAGGCAAAAAGACCGCATTTTAGAAAATATAAAATATTGAAAATGATAACAAAGGTTACAATTCGTAATTTCAAAAAATTGGAGAATTTGTCGTTCTCTCTATCTCAATCGTTAGTGATTGTTGGACCCAATAATTCTGGAAAATCTACTATTTTCCAAGCATTGTGTTTATGGGAAATTGGTGTCATAAATTACATAGTTGCCTCTAAAAAAAATGACTTAGACGGTCGGGGATTTGTTGTTATAAACCGTAAAGATTTATTAAACAGCCCTATTTTAGATGCTCGCTCTTTATGGAGAGATAAAAAAGTAACTCAATATGCTCCAGAAACAAAGACCAAGCATGTTAAGTTGGAAATAGAAATACAGGGTGAAAATGATGGAATAAAATGGGCTTGTCTGGCAGAATTTACCTTCACAAATACCGAATCGTTTACTTGCCGAATCGTTGATGGATTCGCAAAAATAGCCGATTTGTACGAAAATGGCAAAGGTATTCGCTTTGGTTTTTTACAACCTATGTCTGGGATTTCTTCGGTAGAAGACAAATTGCAACAAGGTGCTATTGCCAGGCGACTCGGCGAAGGTAAAACTGCGGAAGTTCTCAGAAACATTTGTTACGAAGTGCTGTATCCCGAAATCAACCGATTGGATACAGAAGGTAATTGGAATAAACTTTGTATTGCCATTCAAACAATGTTTGGAGCCGCACTTCAAAAGCCCGAGTTTATCAAAGTAAACGGTACTATTCAGTTGGAGTATATCGAAAACAAAACTCGTTACGATATTTCGTCAGGAGGGCGCGGTTTTCAGCAAACGCTTTTGTTATTGGCTTATATGTTTGCTTCGCCCAATACTATTTTGTTGCTTGATGAACCAGATGCGCACTTGGAAGTAATCAGGCAAAGGCAAGCCTTTCAGTTGATAAACGAGCTGGCAAGTCAAAATAACACACAAATCATTATTGCTTCGCACTCTGAGGTGGTACTGGACGAGGCCGCCGATGCCTCGAAAGTAATTGCATTAATAGAAAATCAAGCAATAGAACTAAACACGGCATCTAACCGAGAGTCGTTGCGAAACATCAAAAAAGCCCTGACTGAAATTGGTTGGGAAAAATACTATTTAGCAAAGCAGAAAAACCATGTACTATACGTGGAGGGTTCAACCGATTTACAGATGCTCCTTGAATTTGCTAAAAAATTAAACCACCAAGTTGAGCCTATTTTGAGATTGGCTAATGTACAATATACGGGAGATAATGTACCTAACACGGCCGTTCAAAACTTTAAAGCATTGGAAGCATTTTTTCCCAATTTAAATGGCCTTGCCTTGTTTGACAGGATAGAAAAAAATGTGGAAGACATCAAATCATTGAAAGTGGCGTGTTGGAAAAGGAGGGAGATAGAAAACTATTTTGCTACTCCCGCCATTCTTCTTGAATACGCAGCTTTGTTGAGCCTCAAAAACAGCCATTTACCAGTCAAAACTTTAAAAAAAATGATGCAAGATTGCATTGAGCTATGTACGTTGCCCCTTTATTTACAAGATTTGCAACACGAATGGTGGAAAAATGCCAAACTGAGCAGTGATTGGCTCGATTTAATATTCTCTGAGTTTTACAAGCGCCTCAATGTACCGCAAGGTTTTTATAAAAGAGACTATTATCGGCTAATTAGTCTAATGGCCTCAGATGAAATTGATGACGAAATAATTGAAAAATTAGATTTAATATACAACTCCATCAAATAAACACCTCTTGCCGCTGTTGATAAAAGCACCAACAGCGGCAAAATGAAAAATCCCCCATTTTTTTCTAAAAAAACGGCGTAAAACCTGGCCTTGCCACTTCTATTTTGGGCGTAAGGGTATCAAAATTTACCGATTCAGGCCCCAGTTTTTCGTTCGAGTTCATGGCTTCTTGCCACGTTATTTGCTTGCCCGTGTAGGCGGCCATGCGCCCCATAATGGCCAGCATGGTGCCGTTGCACATCAATTCGCCGTTGTTGATGGGCGTACTGCTGCGAATCGAAGCAAAAAGTTCGTTGTGTTCGGTTTGGTACATGTCGTTTTGTACGCCCGAAAACTGCCACGGATTGGCCCCTTCTACTTTGTGTACGTTGCGCGAGCAGTCGGCCATGGCGCGACCTTTGGTACCAAAGGTTTCTACCAAATAGCTGCGCTCGCAGTTTTCTTGCTGACGCGAAAAATGGAAGCCTTTGGCGCCGTTGGCGTAGTTGTAAGTAATGGCAAAATGGTCGAAAATATGGCCGTAGAGCGGGTCCACGCGCACTTGTCGGCCACCTGTTCCGATGGCACTGACGGGCAGCACGTCGCCCATTGCCCACGACATCATGTCCAAACTATGCACGGCCTGCTCCACGATGTGGTCGCCAGCCAACCACGTATAATACATCCAATTGCGAAGCTGAAACTCCATGTCGGTCCAGCCTGGTTGGCGCGGAAACGACCACGCCCCGTTGGTGTTGTAGGTGTTGTAAATGGCCATTACGTCGCCAATAGCCCCTTCGTTTATTTTGCCAAAAACAGCCCGCTTGGGTTCGTGAAAACGCCAGCAAAAGCCCGACACCAGCGACAGGTTTTTTTCTTTGGCCAACTTGGCTGTTTCCAGCACGCTTCTGATGCCTGGCGCATCTACGGCCACGGGTTTTTCGCAAAACACGTGCTTGCCTGCTTTGATTGCGGCCGCCAAATGTACGGGGCGAAAATAGGGAGGCGTGGCCAAAAGCACCACGTCCACGCCCGAATCAATGAGGCGTTGGTAAGCATCAAAACCCACAAACTTACGCTCTTCTGAGACTTGCACTTTGTCGCCGTGTACTTTTTGGAGGCCTGCCAAACAGGTTTCAAATCGTTCGGGAAAAATATCGGCTAAGGCGTGCAGTACCACGTTCTTGTCGGCTTTGAGGGCTTGCATGGCTGCCCCTGAGCCGCGCCCGCCGCAGCCCACCAGCCCCACTTTGAGGGTTTCGGCGTTGCGCCCCGCAAAGGCATTATTTGGAATAATAATAGCTGGAAATGCCGTACTCGCCAGCGTAGCACCTGCCAGTTTCAATACATCACGACGCGAAGTTTGCATGATAAATGGTTGTTTGTGAAGGGTTTATTTTTTTACCCAAATATGCTATATTTTCTCGGAAAAGTTGAACGATGAACGGTCTTTTTTGAAAATACGTGGAATGTTGGTTGGGTAATTTAAAAAAAAAGCAAAAAGAAATGTTAGTGTAAATTATAGACTGGTAATATAGGAGATTTATTAATTTTGAGGAAATATATTAACCCTCAATAAAATGGCACAGATAGAAATA
>REAB01000194.1 GCA_004293645.1 Cytophagia bacterium
CACGCCAAGTGGTGCGGGGACATTCTACGCCGAGACGCGCAACATTGCCACCAATTGCAAGTCTTCGACTCGCACGGCGGTGACTTTAACGGTGAATCCGTTACCAACCTTGACTATCGGAACGACAAGTTGTTCGGTCGATTTGCGAACTTATAGTGTTACTTTCACCGCAGTTGGTGGTACGGTAACGACGAGTGCGGGTACGATTAGCGGTAATTCTGTAACGGGTATTCCAAATAATATCAACGTAACATTGACAATTGCTAATGCTGCCACTGGTTGTCGTGCATCAGCAACAGTTACGGCTCCCAATTGTGCTTGTCCACCTCCTAACCCCGTTGTAATCACTCGAAATGTGATAGTTTGTATTGGTGATACAATTCCTACGCTTCGGGTATTTGTAGGTGCGAACACTACTGCCGATTGGTACGCTGCCGCAACTGGCGGTACAGCTTTTGCAACTGGTACGCTCTCTTACAAACCAACGGGCGTTGCTACCGTGAACACAACTTTCTATGTGTCTGCCAGAGGTATTTCACAAGAGTGTCAGTCGGTTAGTTTAAGTCGGGTGCCTGTATTAGTTACAGTTCAAAACTGCGCTGATACGGTGGACTTGGCCTTGAAGAAGCTGATTAACAAGAAAATAGCGCGGATTGGCGACGAGTTGGTTTATACCATTAAGGTGTTCAACCAAAGCAACAAACGTGCAACGGGTGTGGAAGTAACCGACTCTATTGCCACTACGGTTCAGTTTGTAGCTGGTAGTTTTGTAGCCAGCCGAGGTTCGGCAGTTATTGTGGGCAATGTCATCAAGTGGACCATTGGCAGCATTGCGGCCAATACTGGTGCCAACGGCGATACGGTAACGCTCTCTTACAAAGTGAAAGCCATTTTGTCGGGCGTACATTTTAACACGGCCGAAATAAGCAAGACCAACGAGAAGGACAAAGACAGTACGCCAGGCAATGGCAAAGAGGGCGAAGACGACATTGACCGTCAGTGCTTTACTGTACCTTTCACGTTGTGTCCTGGCGAGGTGGTAGAGGCCAATGTACCTGCCAAATACACGAACGTGGTATGGCGTAAGACGGTAAACGGCCAAACTACGCAAGTAGGAACTGGCAACCAGCTGCTGCTGAGTGAGATAGGCAGTTACAGTTTCACGGCTACCAACCAGACGTGTCCAGCCAGCGGCTGCTGCCCTATTATTATTGAGCCTGGCGACAATTGCTGCCCTGCCGAGATTTGCGTACCATTCACGATTACTAGGAAAAAGAAAAGGTAAGGTAGATTGAAGCGCAATAGAAAAGCGTACTGGCCTCGGTCAGTGCGCTTTTTTATTGCACTATCCCCCCAAATGTCTATCTTCGTGGATTATAAGGTAGCGTATATTACCCAAATTGCAGTTTTGTATCTAAAAAAGAAGTGCAATGGCAACAACTTTTCTGTTAAGATGGTTGTTTTAATTTCACAATAGTTGTTCAAAACTCGTATTTTTGCGGACTTTTTGTTAAAATATCATTTTTACCCATGCTCAAAATAACTGATTTACAAGCCGCTGTTGATGGCAAAGAAATATTGAAAGGAATAAACTTGGAGGTAAATCCAGGCGAAGTACACGCCATCATGGGCCCCAATGGCTCGGGCAAAAGCACGTTGGCTTCGGTGCTGGCGGGGCGCGATTCTTACGAAATTACGGGCGGTAGTGTAACATTTGAAGGAAAAGACCTGCTTGAATTTTCGCCCGAAGTGCGGGCTGCCGAAGGTATTTTTCTGGCGTTTCAATATCCCGTTGAGATTCCGGGCGTTACAACCATCAATTTTTTGAAAACAGCCCTCAATGAAATTCGCAAATACCGGGGCGAAGAACCGCTCGATGCTGCTCAGTTTTTGAAACGAATGCGCGAACGCGCCAAGTTTGTTAATATTGACGATGCACTGCTCAAACGCTCGCTCAATGAGGGATTTTCGGGCGGAGAAAAGAAACGCAACGAGATTTTTCAGATGGCCATGCTCGAACCAAAATTGGCCATGCTCGACGAAACCGACTCTGGCCTTGACATTGACGCGCTGCGCATTGTAGCTGAGGGTGTTAATAAATTGCGCAGTCCAGAGCGGGCCATTATTGTGGTTACGCACTACCAGCGTCTGCTCGACTACATCGTTCCCGATTTTGTGCACGTACTCTACAAAGGCCGCATCGTAAAATCTGGCCCTAAAGAACTGGCCTTTGAACTCGAAGAAAAAGGCTACGATTGGATAAAAGCCGAAGTGGAAGCCGCAACCGTATAAAACTATGACAACCACCATAGAACTCCAAGCTGAGGAACTCGACTATCAGCTATTTAAAAGTTTAAAGGCTATGTTTAAAGGCCGCAAGATTCGTGTTGTCGTGGATACACCGATGGATGAAACAGACTATTTATTAGCAAGTGAGGCCAATCGTAGGCATTTGGAGCGGTCATTGGCACAGTTGAAAAATGGGGAAATCATTGAGGTTGTACTTGAAGAATTAAAGTGAGGAAAACAGCTTTTACACCCGATGCATTCGACCATTTTAATGAATGGCGGGATATTAATAAAGACATCCAAGATCGTATTATTAAACTAATTGATGATACGAGGCGTAATCCATTCCAAGGAATTGGTAAGCCAGAAGCATTGAAATATGACATGAAAGGGTTGTGGTCAAGACGAATTAATGATGAACACCGCCTAGTATATCAAGTGACAGAAGATTATATCTTGATTGTCAGTTGTAAGTACCATTACACAAAATAAAAATGACAAACGAAAATTTAAAAGATAAACTTCTCACTGCGTTTCAGGCCAACGAAGCCAACCTCAACGGGGTGAGCAAAACTGCCCTGCACCAAAAGCGGCGCGAAGCCATTCAATATTTTGAAAAATTAGGGTTTCCAACCACCAAGCACGAAGAATGGAAATACAGCAATGTAAGCCCACTCACAAAAGAAGGCTTTGAGTTGAATGCAAGCACTGATTTTGGTTACGAAGACGTAAAAATGTTGGACATTCCAAAACTGAAAGGCAACATACTCTATTTTGTGAATGGTATTTACAATGCCGAATTGTCGGTCATTGTGTCGCCTGCCGAGCAGCTCACAATCTACAATTGGGCGGAGGCATTGAAAAATAAGCCTGAACTACTCGATACTTACTTTGCTCAATATGCCAACTATCAAAACGACGCTTTTACGGCCCTCAACACGGCCTTCGCCCACGATGGCGTGGTCATTGAAGTGCCAGATAATACGGTAGTAGAAGAGCCTGTTATTCTGAGGTTTATTACAGATGCACGCACCGCTAACGTGGCCGCGCAACCGCGCAACTTGATTGTAGCAGGAAAAAACACCGAAGTGAAAGTGGCTGAATCGTACCGTACCGTTGGCGAAAATGCGGGGTTTGTCAATACCGTAACCGAAATAGTACTCGGTGAAAACGCCAATGTTCAGCATTATAAAATACAAAACGACGGCCAAAAATCGCATCACATTGGCACTACGCAAGTAAACCAAGCCGACAACAGCCATTTTTACAGCGTAACCGTAACCATCAACGGAGGCTTTGTGAGAAACAACCTCAATATTGTGTTGAATGGCCAACATTGCGAGGCTTTTATGTACGGTTTGTATTTTCCGAATGGCAAGCAGCACGTAGATAACCACACATTGGTAGATCATGCCAAACCCAATTCGTACAGCAACGAGCTCTACAAAGGTATTTTGAAAGATAAATCAACGGGGGTTTTTAATGGCAAAATATTTGTGCGTCCTGATGCCCAAAAAACCAACGCCTACCAGTCGTGTCGCAACGTGGTTCTTTCGGACGATGCCTCCATGAACACCAAACCGCAGTTGGAAATCTACGCCGACGACGTGAAATGCTCGCACGGCACTACCACGGGCAAACTCAACGATGAGGCTATTTTTTATATGCGCTCGCGCGGCATTCCATTGGCCGAAGCCCAAACGCTCTTGATGTACGCATTTTGTGAAGATGTAATTAGCCAAATCAAAATTGACCCCATTCGGGCGTATTTGGAAGAGATGATTGCCCAAAAATTGGCCGAGTAACAAACCCAAATCCTGCTCCGAAACGACCACTAAGACACGACGTAAAATCAATAAGTCAAGCGCACCGAAAGTGTGTCGGTTTCTATTTTATTGCTCACATTGAAGGCGCGGTCGCGCACTCGAATTTGGTATTTGATGACCGTAAGCCGCGAGCGATTATTGTAAAAAAACGACGGTGAAAAGTCTAAATTTCCTTCAATGGGGCCGCGTTTGAGGTCGGGTTTCAGAATGGGGAAAAACAGCGTTTTGTTGGCGGCTTGCTCCAATTCAACAAAACTTTTGGTGTTGGGGTCTAAGCGAAACGTTTTGAGTTCGTAGTTTCCCCAGTCGCTGTAACGCGGATTGTTTCGTCCGTCGGGAGTTTCGCCCAAATCGCCGTCGCCATCTTTGAAGTCAACGGTAATAATGACCGAATCGCGTTTGGCATTAACGCCCGAAAACGGGTCGTCCACCGTAAATTTAACGATACTATTAAACGAAATTTCGGGCGTATTGCTGTAATTGGGTGGCTCAAAGCAGCCCAGCGTGCTGATAGCGAGCAAAAATGCCACTAAAAGGGGTTTGGTACTTAATTTGAATTGCATGGTATTTAACTTTACGGCCAAATTACTAAAAAATTGACAACTCGCGCATCTTTACAGAAAATGGTCAGGAACGTTACGTCCGCTGACTTTGCGTACATTGCACTCGAACTATTTCGTTTTCAAGCTCAGCACAACCCCGTTTATGCCCAATACGTGCATTTGAGGAATGTACGTCCAGCTCTCATCAAACGATTGATGGATATTCCATTTATGCCCATTGGCTTTTTTAAGAATCACCAGATTGTTACGCAAAGTCCTGATATTGAGGCTGTTTTTGAAAGCAGCGGCACTACTGGCTCTCAAAATAGCCGCCATTTTGTGGCAGACTTGGCTTGGTACGACGAAATAAGTACGCGTATTTTTGAACAGCAGTACGGCGCACTCCATCGCTTCCACACCCTGGCGTTGTTGCCTTCTTATCTTGAACGAAATAACTCTTCGTTGGTGTATATGGTTCAACAATTTATTAAAAAAAACAACTCCAATCACGCTGGGTTTTTCTTGAACACCACCGACGCACTGCGTCAGCATTTGCAAGAACTTGCCCAAAAACCCGATGGGCGCACCGTATTGTTGTGGGGCGTTACGTTCGCGCTCTTAGATTGGGCGGAGTCGGGCCAAGATTTGTCTTTTTTGAGGCAAATTCCGAACCTGATTGTCATGGAAACAGGCGGCATGAAAGGCCGCCGCCGCGAACTGCTGCGGCAAGAAGTGCACGCTCAGATTACGGCGGCGTTTGGGGTGTCGTCGGTTCATTCAGAATATGGCATGACCGAGTTGTTGTCGCAGTCGTATTCGGTAGGAGAGGGGGTATTTGTGCCTGCTGCCACCATGCGCTTGTTGCTCCGCGACATCAACGACCCGTTTGCGCTTTGCGACCACACCGCGCCGCTGCGCTACGGGGGTATCAATGTCATAGATTTGGCCAACATTGATTCGTGCGCCTTCGTAGAAACCCAAGATTTGGGGCGTTTTGTGGGCAATTCTCCCCGTTTTGAAGTTATTGGCCGTTTCGATAACTCCGACGTTCGGGGTTGTAACTTGTTGATTGGCTGATAAGTAAATTTGAAAATTTGAGAATGTGTTAATTTGGGAATAAACACTTGATTGTTAGATAATTAACGATATTGAAAATGTTGTTTTATTTTGTACAAATACTTACTAAGTTTTTAAACAAATAAACGACGTTTTGATTTTTTAAAAAACTTGGTAATGAGCAATTTGCGATTCTATTGACTGTTGACCGTGGACTATGGACTACTTTAATTTTTAATTTTGATTGATTTTTAAAATTTTATACTTTTATGATTCTCTTTTTAAGATTACAAAATTTGCCTTCCTCATATTGTGATATTAACTCAAAATGCCGTACAATATAGTTTGAACAGCGCTTTGGCCAAAGGCATCAAGCTGGTAGGTATTGGCAAGCACGGAAGCAAGCCATTGCCGCCCGAATTGGTGGCCGAGTGTTTGCATGAACTGACTACTGGCCAAGCCAACAACCTTCAAAAAGGTGCGTTTTTTGGGGCTTTGGTTATGAAAGGTGTGAATATTGACGAGCAGCGGCTCGAAAATTATTTGGGAAAAGGGGTATTTCAAAATCATACTTTTTTGCTGGGGCGGCTTTGCCCAAACCTCCCGCCGCAGTTGTACCCCATTGGTCTCAAACTACTCGCGGGGCAGTCGCTGGGGGTATCGGAAGCGCACCAATTGGGTGATTTTTTGCTCAACGACGGCCCCTGCGAAATATTTAGGGGGCTGGCCGTAACTATTTTGCGGGTGCGCTACGAAACCAACGACGAATACAAGGGACTGCTCAGTGCCATTAATAGCACTTACGCGCCTGGTTTTCAAAGATTTGTAAAAACCCAGTTGCCCATTATTCAACTGGCCGAACCGTTTGATGGGGTTGAACATTCTTTTTTGATTACGCCGCTGCTGGCCCAGTTTTTTCAAGACCGCCGTTACAATGCTGTTTCGAGTATTGGGCGTACTTCTGGTCCCAAATACGGCCTCAACGCCCACGATTTGTACTTGTATTTGGGTTGCTGGTTGTTGCAAAACAACCACGAACTACTCGAAGAAAACCCCACTTTTGGCTGGATTTTAGACCAAAAAGCCCTCTCGCCCGACCTCGATTGCTGGGTAGATAGGCGACGAACCATCATTAAACGACCTTTTTTTGCTACCCTCGAAAAAGTGCTGAACCCTTGCGGCGCGCGCATTTTGGTAACGTCGGTTTTTCATATTACTTACCAAATGAAAATGGCTGAGTTGGCACTAATGGCGGGTTTTGACGGCGTAATGGTACTAAAACGCGGCTTGGAGGGCAGTCTTTCGCCTGCTACCGCTCGGTCAAGTGGATTGCTTTGCGCCGTGCGAAATGAGCAAAACCACCTGTTTTTTACGCACATTGAACGCGATTTTCCCGCTTTTCAGGGTTTTCATACTGCCCAAGATGAAGAAGTGCCACACCTCACCGTAGAAGCCAACGCCAAGTTAATTCGTACGTATTTGATGGATTCCAAAACTGACAATGCTGATTTTGATAACCGCGTTGATTTTGCCAAAGCATTGTTTATGAGAGGATTAGATTGGATAGAGAGCCAAATAGGCTATTGATTGATGCGTAAAAAAGAAACCAAAAAAGCCCGACCTTCGCTCAAAGACCGTTTGCAAGCACTGCGGTATTTACCCCCTTTTTTTAAGGAAATCTGGCAAACCCAACCCTCCATCACCGCCGCCAACGTGGTGTTGCGGCTGCTGCGGTCGACTACGCCAGCGGCCACGCTCTACGTGGGTAAGCTCATCATTGACGAAGTAACCAAGGCCGTGCTGCACCAAGCCGTTGATACGCGCTACTTGATTGCGCTTATTGCGGGCGAGTTGGCCTTGAACTTGCTTGCCGAGGTGCTGAACCGCTTTATTTCGCTCTTAGATACCATGCTCGGCGATTTGCACAGCAATGCTTCTTCTATCAAAATAATGCAACACGCCGCGCTGCTGGACTTGGCGCAATTTGAACAACCCGTTTTTTATGACAAACTCGAACGGGCGCGTCAGCAAACAACGGGGCGAACGGTTTTGCTGGCCCAGAGCCTCACGCAAGTTCAAGACTTGATTACGGTGGCGTTTTTGGGAGTAGCTTTGTTTTTTTTTAATCCGTGGTTGGTCGTCATTTTTATGTTGAGCATTGTGCCGTCGTTCGTGGGCGAAATTTATTTTAATGCCAAAAACTACGAACTCAACTACCGCTGGACTCCCCAACGGCGCGAACTCGACTACCTGCGCTACGTGGGAGCCAGCAACGTGCACGCCAAAGAAGTTAAATTGTTTAACCTGTCGGCTTTTTTGACCAATCGTTTTCGGGACGTGTCGCACAGTTATTATTTGCAAAGTCGGCAATTGGCCATTCAGCGCAACGGCTGGGGGGCGGTGTTGGCGGCGTTGGGCACGGTGGGCTATTACGGAGCTTTTGTGTTGGTGGCGTTGTCGGCGGTGAGTGGTGCTATTTCTATTGGCAGCCTCACTTTTCTAACGGCCTCTTTTAGTCGAATGAGGGCTCTTTTGGAAGGTATTTTGAGCCGTTTTGTGAGTATTTCGCAAACTGCGCTGTATTTGAAAGATTATTTTGAGTTTTTTCAGATGCGCCCCCACATCGTTTCGCCTGCTGCGCCGTTGCCTTTTCCCAATCCTGTTCGGCAGGGTTTTGTGTTCGATAATGTCGGTTTTCGTTACCCTGACTCGGCCAAATGGGTGTTTCAAAATCTGAATTTTACGCTCCACACGGGCGAAAAACTGGCAATTGTGGGCGAAAATGGCGCGGGAAAAACCACTTTGGTAAAATTGCTGTCGCGCTTGTACGAGCCTACCGAAGGTCGTATTTTGCTCGACGGCCACGACCTCGCTGCCTACGATTTGACCGAGTTGCAGTATAACATGGGCGTTATTTTTCAAGATTATATCAAACTCATGATGACCGTTCAGGCCAACATAGCCGTGGGCGACATTGACGAAATTGGCAATTTGGAGCGAATTTCGGTGGCCACCGAGCGGAGTTTGGCCAATCAGCTCATTGGGCGTTTTCCAGATGGCCTGTCGCAGATGTTGGGGCGGCATTTTAGCAATGGCACGGAGCTGTCGGGCGGCGAATGGCAAAAAATAGCCCTAGCCCGGGCGTACATGCGGGAGGCGCAATTGCTCATTTTGGACGAACCCACGGCGGCCTTAGATGCCCGCGCCGAGTACGAGGTGTTTAGGCGGTTTTCCGATTTGACCAAGGGCAAAATGGCCTTGCTCATCTCGCACCGTTTTTCTACCGTTCGCATGGCCGACCGTATTTTGGTCATCGAAAACGGTGCCTTGCTCGAATCGGGCAGCCACGAGGCATTGATGGCGCAAAAAGGCCGCTACGCAGAGTTGTTTCAGCTTCAAGCGCGGGGGTATGTGTGAGTTAGGATTAGGCTGTACAAACGAAAAAAAACTCTTCCTTTTGTAAATAAAATTAGGCGTAAGGCGTTGATAATAAATTACTTATAATGTAATTAATAGCTAAAAATTTAGCCAATTCTAAAGTCCTTACAAGATTAACTCCCAGGCGGAGACTAACAACAGCAAAATAAAACAAAATGAACCTCTCCGAATTTTCTGTTAAAAACTGGCAATTCATGCTCTGTATGTTTGTGGGTGTGGCTGCTTTGGGGGTCAATTCGCTGCTCAATATGCCCCGCGCCGAAGACCCCGACATGACCACCCGCAGCGTGGCGGTATTGTACGTATATCCAGGCACTGACGCGCTTGATATGGAAGAACTTATTGTGGACAAAGCCGAAAAACGCTTCAATGAACTCGACAACGTCAAAGAAATTATCACTTTTGTTTCCGACGGCGTGGCCAGTATTCGGGTCGAATTTTTGTGGAACAACGAAGACCAAGAAAACAACTACCAAGCCATGGTACGCGAGGTAAACAGTTTACAAAAAGACTTACCGCAGGATATTTATCGCACCGAAATTCAGAAGTTTTCTCCCTCCGACGTGAGCATTATTCAGATTGCGTTGGTGTCGGACGTAGCCCCCAACAAAACATTGGGCGACCAAGCCGAACGGCTTCGGAAAACGTTAGAAAAAGTAAAATCGCTCAAAAAATCCAAAGATTGGGGCGTACCCAGCAGCACCGTTCAGGTGGCATTGAACATCGAAAAAATGGCGCAAGCAAGTGTGTCCGTCAATCGGGTATTGGGCGCATTACAGGCCGAAAACATGAACATTCCAGCGGGAAGTATAGTGGCTGGCACTCGAAAATTTAACGTAAAAACCAGCGGCGATTACCAATCTTTGGATGAAATTAAAAACACAATTGTAGCGACTAACGGTCAGAAAATCATCTACTTACGCGACGTAGCCGACATAAATTTTAACTACGAAGAAGAAACCCACCTCACGCGTCTCAACGGCTACCGCTGCGCACTCGTAACGGTAGCCCAAAAATCGGGCGAGAACATTAGCCAAACGGGAAAAGTAGTCAATCCGATTATCGAAGAATTTGCCAAAACGCTCCCCGCCAACATCAAATTGGTTAAAAACTTCGACCAATCAGTGAGCGTTGATCAACGCCTGTCGCGTTTTGCCAAAGACTTTGCTATTGCCATTTTACTGGTGTCGCTCACGTTGCTGCCGTTGGGTTTTCGGGCGGCGTTGGTTGTCATGGTTTCCATTCCGTTGTCGTTGGCCATTGGCTTGGCCGCGCTCGATTTCTTCGGGTTCAGCATCAATCAATTGAGCATCGTGGGTCTCATCGTGGCGTTGGGCATTTTGGTGGACGACAGCATCGTGGTCGTCGAAAACATAGAACGCTGGATGCGCGACGGTTACCCCAAACGCGAGGCCGCCATCAAAGCCACTAAGCAAATTACGCTGGCCGTTATCGGTTGCACGGTTACGTTGGTTTTGGCATTTTTACCGCTCAATTTCCTGCCTGAGTCTTCGGGGCAGTTCATCAGAAGTTTGCCTTTGGCCGTAACGCTCACCATTTTGGCTTCCCTGATTGTATCGCTTACCATTGTGCCTTTTTTGAGCAGCCGTTTGTTAAAAGAAAGCCATAGTGGCAGCGGCCAACCGTCCAACGGTAATATTTTTATGCGGGCATTAAAAAAAGTGATAAGTGGCTCTTACTCAAAGCTATTGCACTGGTCATTGCTCAATCCGTGGCCTACGCTCGCGGTGGCAGCGTTGTTATTTGGGGCTTCGTTACAAATTCCAAAACTGATTGGTTTTGCCTTGTTTCCCAAATCCGAAAAGCCCATGTTTTTGATTAGTGCCACCACGCCCGAAGGTACCTCTTTGGAAGAAACCAACCGCGTAGCCCAGTTGGTAGAAGCCGAATTGAAACAAAACAAGGCCATCAAATACTACACTACCAACGTTGGGCGGGGCAATCCGCGCATTTATTACAACATCATTCAGCGCAACGAGAGCAGTAATTATGCCGAGTTTTTTGTGCAACTCAACCCCGTTGAATCAGAAGAAAAAACGCGCATCATTGACGGTCTGCGCGGCAAATTTAGCAACCTCGTCAATGCCAAAATAGAAGTAAAAGACTTTGAACAAGGCCCACCCGTCGAAGCCCCCGTGGCCATTCGGGTGTATGGCGAAGATTTGGAAACACTCCGCAAAGTAGCTGCCGACGTAGAAGCAATTTTAACCAAAACCAACGGTACAGTTTACGTAAACAACCCGCTGGCCTACCGCCGAACTGACCTCAGAATCAAGATTAACAAAGAAAAAGCGGGGCTGTTGGGCATTTCAATTGCCGACGTAAACCGAACCGTGCGGCTGGCCGTAGCAGGCTTAAACATGGGTACTTACAAAGACCCCAACGGCGACGACTATACCATCAACGTAACTCTCCCAAAAGGAAAAAATACCACACTTGATGTATTTAATACGCTGTATATCAATACTTTAACAGGAAGTTCTGTGCCATTGCGACATATTGCCGAAGTGCAATTAGAAACAGCTTCCAACCAAATTAGGCACTACAACCTCGACCGCTTGGTAACGATTACGGCCAACATTAAAAGCGGTTTTTTGGTAGATGATGTTTATAAAGACATCATAGTCAAATTAGACGAATACAAAATGCCCGCAGGTTTTAAATACCAAGCAGCGGGCGAGTTGGAAGCGCGGCAAAAATCGTTTGGTGGTCTTGGTACCATCATTTTGCTCACTGTTTTTGGGTTTATTGGCGTGTTGATTTTGGAGTTTGGCACCTTCAAAAGCTCGCTCATTGTGCTGTCGGTCATTCCGTTGGGCATCATTGGCGCGTTTTCGGCCTTGTGGCTGGTGGGCTATCCGCTTTCGTTTGTGGCCATTGTTGGCTTGATTGCGCTCATTGGCATTGAGGTAAAAAACTCCATTTTACTCGTAGATTTTACCAACCAACTCCGCGCCGAAGGCACGCCGCTCATCGAAGCCATTGAGCAAGCGGGCGAAATTCGTTTTGTGCCCATTGTGCTTACCTCGCTCACGGCCATTGGGGGGCTTATTCCCTTAGCCATTGAGGGTAACCCGCTCTATTCGCCGCTGGCGTGGGTGTTGATTGGCGGGTTGATTAGCTCCACGCTCCTCTCGCGCATTGTTACGCCCGTGCTGTATCGGCTCATTCCTCCGAAGGTGTAGATGAGGTTTTTTTTTGACTTACTTTGCGAACCAACGAAGCTACTTTCGAGCGCAATTGTTGAGATTCTTCCGTTAGGGTGTATTTTTTGTCTGCAAGTGCGGGGTTCACACTGTATGTATTTGAACTGTAACTTTTATTCTACGGAATAAAAAATACACACAACATGTTGATAATAAGCTAATTGTGAAATAAAATATATTCCGTAATACGGATACACAAAAAC
>REAB01000195.1 GCA_004293645.1 Cytophagia bacterium
GTTTTATTGTAATTAAGCCGCAAAGATAAAATATAACGTCTTGATTATCAGATACCAAAAATACAAGTCGCTCATTATCAATACTGTACAAGTCTATTGAATCTAAGAAAACTAAGTCATGCAAAAGCACACTTTTATTTTTTGGTGTATCACTCATTTTTCAATGATGCTATCAACCCACGCGCAAACAGAAACTTACCAACAAGCCTTCCAGAAAGCCACCCAAGCGGGGTTTAGCGGAGTGGCATTGGTAGCCCAAAACGGCAAAATTGTGTTTTATGAAGCCACGGGCAAACGACATTTTGAAACCAACACGCCACTGCAAAAAACCGATATTTTTGAGCTGGCTTCGGTGAGCAAGCAGTTTACGGCCATGGTTGTGATGATGCTGCAAGAAAAAGGCAAACTCCAATACGACGACCCGCTCGACAAATACCTCAAAGTCCCCTACCCCAACATTACGGTGCGGCAATTGCTCCACCACACCAGCGGCCTCCCCGATTACCAAGACATCATGGACAAACATTGGGACAAAACCAAAGTAGCCTCCAACGCCGACATCATCGATTATTTGAGCCGCTACGCTCCGCCCGCACTCTTTAAGCCAGGCGAAAAATACGAATACAGCAACACGGGCTACGTGCTACTGGCCAGCGTGGCCGAAAAAGCATCGGGCCAAGATTTTATTGAACTGTGCCGCCGCTGGATATTTGAGCCACTCAATATGACCAACACCGACATCCGCACCCTCGAAGCCAAAGCCAAAGTACCCAACTTTGCCGCAGGACACCTCAAAAATGAGCAAGGGCAATACATCAATGCCAACCAATTTCACGCTTCCGACTACACCGTTTGGCTCGGCAACCGCAAAGGTCCGGGGCGCATCAGCAGCACCGCCGAAGACTTGCTCAAATGGGACCAAGCACTTTACACCACCCAACTTATCAACGAAAACACTCGTAATCAAGCGTTTAGCCCTGCCAAACTTAACAGTGGCATGGTTTCTAACTATGGTTTTGGGTGGGACATTGAACAAGATACTGCGGGTGGACGCATTGTGCAACACGCTGGCGACAACCCCGGCTACCGCACCATTATTGTGCGTTGCATAGACCAAGGCAAGACCGTTATTGTGCTCAACAACAACGCCCACGAAGCCATGGAGCCACTCACCCAAGCTTTGAAAACTTTAAACAACTAAAGGGCGTGTTACCAACAAGTAGCCCGTTTTAGATAACTTCGAGGCTAAGCAAAACTATCAAACATTTCCATTGCTTGACGAGAAGACAGATAGGATAGACAAAAAATAAGAGGACTTGGTTTGAACAAGTCCTCTTATCGAAATGCGTCAAAACAGTTAGACTTAGCACCAAGGCAAAGCTACTGGGCGAGTACAATGATTTATCGCAATGGCTGGTAAATCGTAGCGCGAGTATCTACCCGTATCACCACGCGGCAGTCGCCTGCTTGGCCGCGAGTTTCGTCGCAAATGCCATCTTGGAACGCATCAAAACGGCGACCATCTTGGGTATTGACCACAAATTTTACCTGAAACGTATCGCCTGAACGAATTGAAGACAACTGAATACCGCAGGCTTGGGCAGCTTGGGCGGCAGTAATATTGACGGTCGAGGGCAGCGTTTCGACGGTACGCAGCAGGCGGTCGCCAGGGGTAGCCAAACGACTCGGCAGCGGTGCATAAGAGGCGTTGGGATACGCACAATTGACCCCTACACCGCAAGTAGTCATACCTGCCGTAAGTGCCACACGAGGGTTGTTAAAACCTATCCAAAGTTCAATAGATTTGACGGGGACGTTTTTTCCAAAGTCTTCGCCTTTGAGGTTGAACTCAAAATCGGACGTAGCTAAGTTGGCAAAATTAAAAAATGACTTGCTACGGTTTACTTCGGCTACCGCCACTGCGCCGTTGGGCGTAACGGGGATAGGGTCTTTGGTTTGGCAAGCATCGAAAGAAATAACAATGCCTCCTGAAAGAACCAATAAAATGAGATATAAGCTGAATATTTTTTTCATAGTTTTTTAGATTTTATAAATCCCAAAATACGGGCGTAACAAAATTGTTTTGTGCTGGCGAATTGGGGTTGGTGGTCAGTTCACGCAGGGAGTACAAAAACCGCAATGGAAACGGATTGACGGGCGCAATGGGTGTCATCAACGTAGGGATACCCGTGCGGCGGTAATCGTTGTAACTCTCAATGCCATTGCCGTACATGGCAATATACTTTTGCGTCATCACAATGTTCAAGCGGGCAGCTGGAGTGGTAGCGGCCTCATATTGTGTCAAAATGCGATTAACAAAAGCCGTAATAGAGGCTTGCGGGATTTGAGGGCCGAGATTTCCAGGCGATGCCAAAAAAGTATTAATGGCTTGTAAGTGCTGAGTAATACCGTTTTGCAGGTACGTTCGTGCCTCGCCTGTGGTGCCGAGGGTAAGTGCTGTTTCGGCCAAAATAAAATTGGTCATGTAGCTGGTAGCCATCGGAAAAATTCCCGCACCAGACCCGTCAGAAGTCGCTACAATGCGGTGTGCAGCGGGGGTGTTAGTGCCTGTATTGGTCAAAAACTGCAAGGTAGTGGGTAGGTTACGGATGGGGTTGTTGTCGTACAAACCGCCGTAAGGATAAATGCCAAAAGTAGAGCGTTGGGCATTATCAGCAGGAATACCCGTGGGGTCGCCAGTCAAACGCCCACCGTAGCCATTGCCCGTAGTAGTAAAGTTTACGCCTGCGTTGGCATTTTGACGATAAATATAGTAACGCAAGCGCAAATCATCGGCATTGAGAAGACTCTCCATGAATCCTTGGTCCATGTAGAAGTCTTTGGTGGCGCGGTATTCGCTGATGTGATTTGGATGGCGATTTTGGGGCGTTTCGGTTGTACCAAAACGAAAAATCCAATCTTGCGTACCTGTCGTAATGAGCTGATTGGCGGCAACGAGCGCGTTGATATCACGAATCACCCGCTCGCGCTCACTTGGTACGAGTCGAATCTGATTGAGGAGTTTGAGTTTAAGCGTATTGGCTGCCCGTGTCCAAAGCGCACGGTCGCCGCGATAAAACAAATCGGCGGTGCCAGGTGAAATATACGGGGTGCGGTTCAAATCGGCAATGCCCTCATCAATGAGCCTAAAAAGGTCTTTATAAACGTCTGCGCCTTTGTCAAACTTAGGAGTCAAGTTGCTTTCGCCTTGTGCGGCTTCGGTGTAGGGAACATCGCCCCAAAGGTCCACCATGATGCTATAAATGTAGGCTTTTTCGATTTTTGCCATACCTACGTAGCCAAAACTCTTGACCTCGGTGCCATTTTTGATGATGATTTCGATGTCGTTGAGTGCTTGTGCATATAGGTTATTCCAGTTGGTTTGAAAAGTAGAACCTGTGTAATCAAAACGACTAAAACCGCCAGTAGTAGCATGCTGCATTACAACGGTAGCCACGCGGTTGATGGTACCGCCGCCAATATTGACCCCCAACGATACTTGGGTAGCGGGTAGGAGGAGTTCGAGTACGGGTTGTGAGGGGTTGTTTGGGTCGGTGTTTACATCCAAAAACTGATCACAACTGCTCATTGCCAAAAGCGACAAAGTGAGCAAAAAAGAATTGATTATTTTTTTCATAAATGATGATGCTGTTTGAGATTAGAACGTTACTCGGAGATTGACACCAAAGCGGCGGGTAGTTGGAATAGACACCAATTCGAAGCCCTGTGCATTGCCCACACCAAGAGAGTTTACTTCGGGGTCGAGGTTCATGTATTTGGGAAAATTGGGCGCTTTGAACCACAAGTTTCTGCCACTCAACGAAATACTGGCCGAACCAAAAGGTGTTTTAGCGAGCCATTTGGCAGGTATTTGGTAGGCCATCGAAACCTCGCGCAGACGAATCACGCTGGCATCCCATACCCGAAACTCATCGGCAGTGCCTTGGCTACCGGCAAACGCCCCCGTACCAAAGAAAAACTCATTGACCGAAATAGGAATATTATTGGGTTGCTTTTTGCCATCGCCACTCAAAATAGGCAGTCGCGTAATGGGGTCGCCCAATACACCCTGCGGCACCAATACCTGGTTGCGGTCTTCGGTGTCGCGGGTAGAGCCACGAGCGAGCATCTCGGCCATCGTAACTGAGAGCAAATCGCCGCCATCACGATAATCTACCAACGCACTAAACGAGAAGCCTTTGTACGAAATACTGTTGGTAACGCCGAAAAAAAAGCGGGGATTAGGGTCGCCCACAGGAGCTTGGCGGTCGGCAATAATGGCCTTGCCCGTGCGTGGATTGACGAGTAGGTTACCCTCATCATCGCGCACATAGACATCACCGCGAATAAGCCCATACGGGCGGCCTACCACGTGCATGCTACCGATGACAGAACCCGTTAAGGTGCTGTATGTCAGCTCTGGCGGGCCTCCGAGGTCGAGCACAATATTGCGATTGAGAGTGAAAGCTGTATAAATATTCCACTTGAAGCCATTAGAAAGTAGTACAGGTGTTAAGTCCAAGCCTAATTCCAAGCCACGATTACGGACTTTCCCAAGGTTTACCACACGCGTTAGGTAGCCCGACGACCCAGGCAAGTCCACTGTAAAAATTTGGTCACTACTTACTTTATTGTACCACGCAAAGTCAATTCCGACGCGGTTGTTGAAAAGTTTTGCCTCGACACCGACTTCGATTTCTGTAATTTTTTCGGGCTGTAAAGCACTGCTGCCGAGGCGGTTGCCCTGAGTCATGGTATTTACCCCGTTGAAAGGCGTACCCGTATCAATAGGTGAAGGATTGTTTATCGTTGGGTTAATAGAAAACACCGTTTGTGTTTGATAAGCGCTGGCCTCGTTGCCTACTTGCGTTATGCCTCCACGAACTTTCAAAAAGTTGATGGTTTTAGATTTCAAATTAAGCCAATCCGACAATATGACCGAGCCATTGATACCTCCGTAGTAGTAGCTGCGATTGCCTTTGGCCAAAGTTGAAGAAACGTCGTTGCGGCCTACCAAGTTGACAAAAAACATGTCTTTGTGTGAAAACTGTAAATCGGCAAAATGGGCAATGAAACGTTGTTTTACCAAACCTCCACCAATGGCCTGCTGCACGCGGGTGTTGTCCAAGTCGTTGATACCTGGCACGATGATACCATCACCAAAAACCGCTTGGCGGTCGGTAACGCGCTGATTGGCGTTTTGACCCAAAATCAAGCGCATGTTCCAGTTGGGTGTGAGGTCGCGGGTGATGGTTGCCAAAAACGTCCAGTCCAATTCTTGGCGGTAAATATTGTCGTCGGTAACGTTGCCATTGGGAAAAATCTCTCCCCCACGGCCATTGACACTGCGGCGGCGGTCGTTGTAGCCGTTGAAACCAATAGTGGCCTGTAAATTGAGCCAAGAAGTAGCATCAATGCCTGCGGTAAACTTGCCAAAATAGCGATCTACTTTGCTCGTATAGGGCGAGCTTTCGACCGCCCAGTAGGGGTTGTCTATGCCAAAACGGTCGTAAATACTAGCCCCTGTGATGGGGTTGCGGTATGGGTAGCCTGTCAAATCGTAGCTGGTGGGAGTCCAGGGCATAATCTCAATGGCCGATGGCCCCGACCCAATACTCGACGACAATTGTGGCGATTCTTGGTTGGTACTCACGTAGTTGATGGTGCCGTTAATATACAGGCCGTTATCAAGTGTTGCTTGTCCACCCAAATTCAAGCTGGTACGATTAATATTATTAAAAGGCACAATGCCTTTGTTGTCCATGCGCGAAATACCCGCCGAAATGCTGGCTTTTTCGCCACCTCCTTGGATACTGATGGCGTTTTCATAAACATGACCACGCTCATAAAAATTATCAAAGTTGCCTTGCCCAAATGGCTCATATTTCACTCTTTTGCCTACAAATTCTGGAAAAACCGCCCCAAAACGGTTGGCCAAGGGGTGCGGAATGGAGTCAATGGCCGAATAAGGCGCGCCCCAAGACCCAAATACACCCAAGCGCGTATCCCACTCTGTACCTTGACCGTAAGTGGTTTGGTATTCGGGCGAAGCCGCGATTTTTTCGGTAGAATAAGACGTATTGTAGGCAATCTCTAAACCTTTTTTGCTTTTGATTTTGCCGTTTTTGGTCGTAATGATGATAGCGCCGTTGGCCGCACGAGAACCATACAAGGCAGCAGCAGCAGCTCCTTTGAGCACCGTCATAGACTCAATGTTGTTGGGGTCGAGGTCAAAGGCGCGGTTGGTAAACGTTGCCCCTGCCGAAAAACCACCATCGGTATTAAACGTAGAGTTGTCGAAAGGTACGCCATCTACTACAAAAAGCGGCTGGTTGTTGTTGGAGAGCGATGAGTTGCCTCGAATCGTGATATTGGTAGCACCACCCGCAGCACCGCCAGACCCTTGAATATTTACGCCAGCCACCTTGCCCGACAATGCCCGCAGCGGGTCGGGTTCTGATACTTGTTGGAGTTGGCTACTTTTGATGGTACTCACCGAATAACCCAGTGCTTTTTTCTCGCGCTGAATTCCCGCCGCCGTTACCACTACTTCCGAGAGCTGCTTGGTGTCGGTACCGAGCTTCGCATCAATGGTAGAAGCGTTGCCGATATTGATTTCTTGGGAGGCGTACCCCACAAACGAAAAAACTAATGTCTTGGCTGTTTCGGGCAAGTTCAGTTGATAACTCCCCTGCCCATCTGTAACCGTACCAGTAGTAGAACCCTTGACCACTACCGATACGCCAGGTAGCGTAGTGCCGTCTTCGGCGGCGGTAACTTTTCCTCGAATTATTTTTTGCTGCGCCGAGGCACTCCAAAAACAGCAAAAAAGCAGGCCTAAGCCTAAAAGTATTCGCTTTCCCATAAAAAATTGGATTTGGTTAGTAAATTAAACAATGACTGTTGGTACTGCTACAAAGCTATCAAAAAACTGCATCATTATTCTTAAAAAAATTGTAAAACCAAGATGATGTTTTGCAAAAAAGGGCCTTGTCTTGTTGAATGAACAAGTTCTCCTTGTTTTTGTTGTTTTCACAACTCAAAAGTACGGAGAACTTTTTGTCTTTTTCTGAACAGCATACTTTAAACAACTAAGGGGTGTGTTACCAACAAGCAATAATTTGCGCAGTTTTACAATGGGTTTTTGTCAAACATTGGGGCGGCGTATTTGAGCTGTTCTAAGCTCACAACCTCAACACCTTCGCGCACCAATCCACCAATTCTTTTTCGTTCAAAATGCTCCGTGAGTGCGGGTGGCGCGTGCCGTTTTCGCGGTAGCCTTTGTTGGTAGTATTGTATTCCTATCAAATTAATACAAATTAAACATAAAAAATTAACAAATTTTAAGGTAGTATTCGATTAAGCAATGCTTTAAAATGGGAGTACCCAAAATCTTTTTTATCGTTTTTTTGCACACTTTTAACCGCCCGTTACAGGGTAAAAATCGCATGGTAAAAACGTTATCTTTAAACCGTTCGTGGCCTCGTTTTGGTAGGCTACTAATCGTGCAGACCGCCCTGGTGGTTTGCTGCTCAGGCATCTCGTATGCCGCCCCCAACCGAGATGAACTCGGGAAAATTGCCCCTACTGCATTGGACGAAAAAAAAGTGGACAAAACCATTTCGGGGAAAGTAACCGACGAAAACAACGCGCCGTTGCCAGGGGTGAGTATTGTCTTGAAAGGCACGCAACGCGGCACCACGACCAACGCCGAAGGTGCTTTTAAACTCGAAGTACCCGATAATAATGCGACGCTCATTTTTTCGTTTGTGGGCTATACCCCGCGCGAAATATTGGTGGGCAATCAAACGGCTATTAACCTAAAAATGATGGCCGACAGCAAGTTCATGGAAGATGTAGTGATAATTGGTTATGGTACTTTGAAAAAATCAGATTTGACTGGTTCGGTAGGTACGGTCAAAGCCGAACAACTCATGGAGCGACCTGCGCCTTCGCTTGCGCAACAGCTTTCGGGGCGAATGGCAGGTGTACAGGTAAACACCAACTCAGGCCGCCCAGGTGGGCGTACTACAATTCGGGTACGTGGTTTTAGCTCCATCAATTCTTCCAACAACCCACTTTATGTAGTAGATGGTGTGATGATGCCACAAGGAAACCAAACCCAATTTACCTCGGCCATTGACTACATCAACCCCAACGACATTGTGTCGGTAGAAGTACTAAAAGATGCCTCTTCGACGGCTATTTATGGGGCGCGTGGTGCCAACGGTGTCATATTGGTAACCACAAAAAAAGGAAAAGCAGGCGAAGGTAGTGTAACCTACAATGCTGATTTTAGCGTAAACACCATTGGCCCCAACCGACCACAAGTACTGAACGCCAAAGAATACATGGCCGTAGAAGAATTGGCTTGGGCCAATATGGCCAAATACGACCCCGTTGGCTGGGCGGCTGGTAGGTTTGCAAACCTCAATCCAAAGTTGCGCAGGGTAGATCCACGCGTATGGAACTCCGATGGTAGCAACAAGTTTGATACCGATTGGTTTAAAGAATCTTCTCAAAACAGGCTCTCTCAAAACCACCAATTGGGTTTTAGCGGTGGCAATGAACGCACCCAATACAACCTTTCGTTGGGCTACCGCGATGACCAAGGACTGATTAAAACCTCCTACATGAAGCGGTATTCTACCCGTTTTACGATTGATGACCAAGTGAAAAAATGGTTAAAAATAGGGGGTACATTGAGCTACAACAGCCAATCAGAAAATATCGTAGATCAAGGTGATGCTGTGGCACGTCAGATTGTGGAAGACTTTCCTTTTTTGCCTGTCAAATACGAAGATGGTACGTATGCCAACAACCGCGATTATCCACTTGCCGAAGGTACTTTTAGTTCTGTTCACCGTTTGGATGGGCGCAGGTTTATCGTAAACAACCAAACTACCTTGGGTAGTTTATACTCCAACATCAATATCTTCAAAGGTTTGGAGATGCGCACGGTATTGGGTGTCAATGTGCAAACCCAAGAAGTAAACCAATCGCAAACCCGAACGCTTAATATTGGTGGTAACGGAAACGCCTCTACCAACAACAGCAGAGAGAGTTTTTGGTCGTTGGAAAACTACTTGACCTACAACAAGCAAATCGCGGAGAAGCACTCTATCAATGCCTTGCTGGGGCTTTCGTGGCAAGAAACCAACGTGTTTGCTATGGGGGCCAACGTAAACAACTTTGCCACCGACTACTTTGGTTTCAACAACTTGGGGGCAGGTGCTACCAACCCTACCGTTAGTTCAGGTGCGTCCCGTTTTTCATTTAACTCTTACTTTGGCCGCATCAATTATACGTTGGCCAACAAATACTTGGTAACCCTCACCGGCCGCGCCGATGGTTCATCTAAATTTGGGGACAACCACAAATATTCTTTCTTCCCATCGGGTGCTTTGGCTTGGCGGGTTTCGGAAGAAAATTTCTTGAAAGGCAACTCAATTGTTTCTAACCTCAAAATCAGAACAAGCTATGGCCTCACAGGAAACTCCGAAATTCCGCCTTACTCTTCGCTTTCGTTGTTGAGTTCAAACTACGCCACAGTGTATAACGATGGACGCGTTGCGGGTACAGGTCTGCAACGTTTGGCCAACCCCGATTTGCGCTGGGAAAAAACCGCCCAAACTGATGCAGGTATTGAGTTGGGGTTGTTTGGAGGAAAAATAACCCTCGAAGCCGATTATTATTACCGCCTCACGACCGACATGCTTTTGGACGCGCCCGTGCCACAAACCAGTGGCTACGCTACCATCCGCAGAAACGTAGGCTCTATGTACAACAGAGGCTTTGAGTTTGCGCTAAACACCACCAACATAGACCGTGGTGGTTTTCAGTGGAATACCAACTTCAACATTTCGTTCAATCGCAACAAGGTGCTTTCACTGGCTACGCCTTCTGATATTTTCAACGTGGGTGGTCCTAACTTTACCAATCCTACCAATATCATCAGAATTGGGGAGCCTGTCGGTGCTTTCTGGGGGCTTACGCGCTTAGGTGTTTGGAGCGAAGCAGAGCGGGAGGAGGCTGCGAAATTTACCAGCTATCGCAATGGCTTAACTATGCTCCCTGGCGACATTAAGTACCTCGATGTCAATGGAGACAGAGCCATCACCGATGCCGACCGCAGTATCATTGGCAACGGTAGCCCCATGTCTTGGGGAGCTATGACCAACACGTTCCGCTACAACAATTTTGACTTGACTTTTGAGATGCAATTTTCGTATGGTAACGACGTAATGATGATGAACCTCCACGCCAGCGAAGACCGCCAAAACTTGGCCAACAGCTACAGCTCGGTATTGAATTCTTGGACACCTCAAAATCAGAACTCTATGCTTCAAGAAATACGGGACACGCGCGCTGGCTATGTTACCAACGTGGACTCACATTGGATTAAAGATGGGTCTTTCTTGCGGGGCAGAAACCTTTTATTGGGTTATACTTTTCCAAGTAGTATTACCAATAAGCTGAAAATGAGTCGTTTCAGGGTGTATGCTTCGGCCCAGAACTTCTTTCTTGCAGTGAAAGATAAGATTGTGGGCGACCCAGAAGTAACGCCTACCAATCAAGGCAATAACAACAGCGCGTTTTCGCAGGGTATGATTTGGCACAACTACCCTAAGCCTACTACTTACATGGTAGGATTACAGATTGGTCTTTAATTCATCACTGTTTTACATCTAAATCAATCAGAACATGCAATTATTTAAAAATAGAACAAAAATAGCTTTGGTAGCCTCCCTTTTGCTGGGGCATACAGGCTGTAGCGAGTTTTTGGCGGAGCAAGCGCCGTCCAACTTAACACCCGAAAGCTTTTACACTATTCCCGACCACGCTGAGGCGGCTCTCGCTTCGGTGTATGCCGATTTGCGTTTTATGGGTGGTGGAGCAGGTATTTTTTCTTCCAACTGGCAATTGCTGGAAGCCATGACGGGGACTTCTACCACCGAAACCGCCCAAAATTCAGACTTAAACAACCTGTATGGGCTTGTTCACGATGGCAATACAGTACACGTTGTCAATTATTGGAATGGTTTGTACAAAGTCATTGCCCAAGCCAATCAGGTAATTGCCAAAGTGCCGCCCATTACGCCCATGCCCGAAGTACAAAAGAAGAAAATTTTGGGAGAAGCCAGGTTTTTGCGTGCATCAGCATACTTTACGGCGGTACGTTTGTGGGGCGATATTCCGCTGATTACCAATCCACAAACAACTGCTTCGGAAGATTTTTCTCCCAAGCGTTCGCCACAAGAGGATATTTATAAACTGATTATAGATGACTTACTGGCCGCAGAAGCTGCGGGTTTGTCTTGGATGGACCTGAGCGGTCGTGTCAATTTGGCGGCTGCCAAAGCACAGCTGGCACGGGTCTATTTGACGATGGCAGGTTTCCCCCTCAACAAAGGTGCGTCGCATTATAAATTGGCGGCCGACAAAGCCCTGGAGGTAATTACTTATGCCAATGCCAATTCTGGGGCAATCAACTTGTTTCCTACTTACGAAGACACGCGCAGAGAAAGCTTCAAAAACCGCGTGGAACACCTTTTTATGCTGCAATACAATGCCGTTGTGGCAGGCAACCCGATGGACAATATGTTCCCCAACTTTAAGCCAGTAACTTTCAATGGTCAAGGTGGAACAGGAAGCACCGTACCCACAACAGCTTTTTATAATTCATACGAAACTGGCGATTTGCGCACCAAAGACCAAGAGGGTTATTTTTATACTACCTACTTTACCAACGGTAGCGACGCAAGGTTTAATCTGGGCGCACCTTATATTTTTAAGCACTTTAACCGAGTTGCACTTGGTACTGCTGGGGTGCCTGGCTCGCGCGTAAACAACCTCAACGTACCCCAAATTCGGTATGCAGAGGTATTATTGCTCTTTGCCGAAGCACAAAACGAAGTGGGCGGACTTACGCAGGAGGCTTACAATGCTTTCAAACGCATCAGAGACAGGGCGCAACTTGCCACGCCAGCCTCAGGAACTTACAGCCAAACAAGTTTCCGCGAGGCCGTTTGGAAAGAACGCTGGCATGAACTGTGCTATGAGCAAATTACTTGGTTTGACATGGTGCGTTTGCGTAAAGTATTCAACGAAAAAACCAAAGGCTTTGATAACTTCATAGGACACGTGAACTTGAGCTCTAACCAGCCCCTGCAATCAAAACACTTGCTGCTCCCTCTTGGCAGGCAAGAAATGCTAAATAACCCTAATTTGAAGCCTCAAAATCCTGGTTATCCAGAATAAATGGCCTAAAATTACAACCAAAACGCCCCAACGGACAAATACCGTTGGGGCGTTTTGGTTGATGGAATAAAGAAATAGGAAATAAATAAAACCAAAATCAGTATTCAACCGTTTATTGAATCATAGCAACATAATGTTGCTGCATTTATTTTTTACCTAAATTATTTTTTTATGAAAAATTTAGGCATCCTTCACGATGCAGTTTACAGTTTTAGAAAAAAAAAGGAGGAGAGTGAGCAAAAAGAAGTAATTTAGTTTTTCTACAAATCAAAAGACT
>REAB01000061.1 GCA_004293645.1 Cytophagia bacterium
TTTGTACCTGCAGTTATGCCCGATACCGTGTTGCCACTCACCGTGCCAGCACTCGAAGTTACCGTGCCATCTGAAGTAAAGCTAACTGAATAAGTCAATGAATTGGGCGCGCAGGTAGCAGCACCAACCAATGTCAATGTCGGCAACGGGTTCACCGTAACGCGAATTTCAGCAAAAGGACGACAAGCGGCATTAGTGGGTGCTGGGTCTATAATCGCATAAACATAGTACGTAACAGCAGCTGTGCCCGATGCTGGAAAATCTGAAACAGAACCAGCCAATGTCGTTACTCCTGTCGTTGTGTTAGGCGTGGCCGAACCTATCGAAGTTCCGCCATAAATGGCCGCCGAACTCGTCTGTGCAGAGGTGAACTTTACAAATTTAACCACATTTGTGCCAGATAGGGACGACGTTACTGTCAACGCGGGCGATTGTCCTGCGCAGACAGAAACATTGATAGGTAGCGTTAGCTGGGGGCAAACCTCATTCGTAACCAAACTGGTAGTTATGGGCGTAGGATTACCTGCCGAGGTGACACTCGCCTGATTGGTTATTTGTAGTGCACCACTGAACGGGTTTTTGACTCTAACCTGAAACGTAACCGTGGCAATGGGAGCTGTACCAGTAGAGGACGTGAGTGCGCCACTAACTTGGCCTGTACCGTTTACTTGTTGGCCTGGACTACCATAAGGGTAAGTAGCCGCACTAATGTTGGTGCCGTTGAGCGTAACAGAATTGGCAACATAATCAACCCCCGAAGACAGCGCATCAACAAGCGTTACTCCATCGGCGCGGAAACTACCAGTGTTGGTTACAACAATCGTATATGTCAAAACATCGCCAGGAGAAACACTCGTAGTAGGTGATACCGACTTTGAAGCAGTTAAGTTTGGACTTGGCTGAAAACACGTCGCCAAGTCGGCGGTGCTATGGTTAGCCGTAGTAGAAGGTCCAATAGCGGTGAGTGTACCGGCATCGGTATTGGCCCTAAAAAATCCTGTACCAGAACCGATATAAATACCGCCAGTGGCATCGAAAGCAATACCAGATATTGCGGCTGAGGTAGTCTGATTTATTTTAATGGTACCAGCCAAACTAATCGAACTACCTGCTACAGGAAATTGTACAACTCTGACAGCCCCAGTCGCATTGTTCTTGAAAACCGCCCACAAATTGCCAAAACCATCAAGCGCAATATCACCAGAGCCCATTTCAGTAGCCGTTAAGGTTGGTACAGTAAGTGTACCAATTAGTTTCGGGTTGCTCGTAGTCGTTGGTATAGCCATCCCCGTCGTAATTGCCAACGCAGGGTCATAGACCCAAAGTTGGTCGCCACCCGAAAAATAAAACTTACCATCTGGAGCAATGGCTCCTTTGTTGATATTGGTACTAGCAGGAAAAAAAATATTGCCAAGCGTAGTATGGACATTGGTAGTAGGATTATAGGAACCCAACACCGCACCGCTCGCAGGCGCAGAACCGTAGTTAGCGATGTATAAAAGTAACCCCGTAGTAGGATTCAAGCCCAGTGTCGAATAAGAACCAGCCGTTGGAATCGTCGTGATGGGTGCACTCAGTACCCCCGTAGTGGTATTGACCGTTACTATTTGGTTTGTAAGATTGATCGCATAGGTCGGTGAGTTGGCATTGCACTGCGCTGCACTGTCAAAACAATTAGTAACCAAAAGCAAAAAAGCCAAAAACCATCTGATGGGCTTTGTTCTTTGAGAAATACAATTAGAGTTCATAATTAGCAGTTGGTTAAAAATTCTCATAGGTTAATAATTATTTGATGATTTTTCAAGAGAGATGGGCAGTGTAAATTGGTTTCTAAACATTTTTTTTATTTCGACTTCACAAGTGTAAAATATTGCTTTTGCCATTTTAAAATATTTTTTTGTGCAAAAAAAATGCTGCCTTAGATTTGATTCACTGTTTTTTTGACTAATCAACCAACTTAATCAATTGGTTTTCAAGGTTTTTACAATAAAAATAGTGTCAAATTCAAAGTATGCTCAACTACTTCATAAATAGCCTTGAACAACAATGATGCCAAAAACAATATTAATCCGATAGTTCTCAAAAAGTAGTCTATAGGGTATGTCCGACTGATTTGTGAAGTACATCAACAACAATGATGCCAAAAACAATTGAACAAAAATTGGTCAAGCAAACGCGTGAGATTATTTTTGTTTTCTTCAAAACAGTGAAGCCAAAAATCTTCAAAAAAATCTGATTCTAACGGGTTTTTTGAAATTATAGATTTTTCCCAAAACCCTTAAAAAACGCTGTGAAGGCGTTTGATCGTTAAATCATGCCAAATTTTATTCTGTAGGCGCAGAATGTGGGTATTGGGCAATAAAAGCGTACATTTGCCTACATTGACACCAATATACTCTCTTGTATGCGCAAAGAAAAAACGGTTGATTTTCACGTAAAATGGGCTTGGCACGCCATCTCGCGGATGTACAACAGTTACGCCGCGCGTTACGACATGACCATGGCCATTGGCTACGTGTTGCTCAACATTGACTTGGAGAACGGCACGCCTGCCACCAAAATTGGACCTTCTATTGGCATGGAACCACGTAGCTTAACGCGCACACTCAAAAACTTGGAAGAAAGAGGCTGGATAAAACGCGAAACCGACGAAAACGACAAGCGTTTTGTAAATGTGTATCTCACAGAAGAAGGTAAAATAAAACGCGAAGTAGCCCGAGAAGGCGTTATTGCGTTCAATCAGATGGTGCGTGAGCAAATTCCGCTCGAAAAATTAGTGATATTTTTTGAAGTAATAACCGAGCTAAATCGCATGGTGGACGACGAAAACGTAAAAGTAAAGGCCGATATTTTATTGAACGAAGCTACGGGTTTTGAACTATAAAAATAACAATAGGCAAGTACTTTGAGCCATTACTTCAAGCGCAACAACGGCGAGCCACTTGGCTCGCCGTTGTCGCGCTTGAAAGGTTTTTGGAAGTAGTCTAAAAATCTTCGTCAATGGCAAACTGGTGCATTTCTTTTTTGTCGGAAGCACTATTTTTAACGCCCGATTTTTGGTACTCCCCCACCCGCTTCTCAAAGAAGTTGGTTTTGCCTTGCAGCGAAATCATGTCCATGAAATCGAACGGATTGGTTACGTTGTAAATTTTCTTCAGGCCCAAAGACACCAGCAGGTGGTCGGCTACAAACTCAATATATTGGTTCATGAGGTTGGCGTTCATGCCAATCAACGACACGGGCAGCGCGTCGGTTACGAAGTCTTGCTCAATGCCCACGGCATCACGAACGAGGTTGTAAATGGTTTCCTCGGGCAGCTTGTTTTCGATGTGTTGGGTATAAAGCAAGCAGGCAAAGTCGCGGTGCAAACCTTCATCGCGCGAGATAAGTTCGTTGGAGAACGACAAGCCTGGCATCAAACCACGATTTTTGAGCCAAAAAATAGAACAAAACGAACCCGAAAAGAAAATACCTTCTACCACCGCAAACGCAATGAGTCGCTCGGCAAAGGAGCCATTTTCAATCCAACGCATGGCCCACTCGGCTTTGCGCTGCACGCACGGCACAGTGTCAATGGCTCGCAGCATTTTATCTTTTTCAACGGGGTCTTTGATGTAGGTGTCAATCAGCAACGAATATGTTTCGGAGTGAATGTTTTCCATCATAATCTGAAACCCGTAAAAACACTTGGCTTCGGCATATTGCACTTCGCTCAAAAAATTGACGGCCAAATTTTCGTTCACAATGCCGTCTGAGGCCGCAAAAAAAGCCAATATGTGCGATATAAAGTGCCGCTCGCCGTCGTTGAGCGTTTCCCAATCTTTCAAATCGGGCGACAAATCAATTTCTTCGGCAGTCCAAAAAGACGCTTCGTGGTTTTTATAAAACTGCCAAATGTCGTGGTGTTTGATGGGAAACAATACGAAACGGTGCGGGTCTTCAACCAAGATTGGTTCTTTAACAGCGACTTCAATTTCTGTCATCATGTGAATAGATTTTAATGGTTTGTGGGATTTTCTAAATTAAAAACAATCAACTTTTACCTTACCCGCTTGCTCCCCTCCGAGAAGGAAACAAAAACTACGTTTTTTTAATGTGGTGCGTAAAACGCTGAAAAGAAAGTAAATTTGCCAAAAAGTAAAACCTGCATAAGCCAGTTTAATGGCTTTGTATTTGCAATTTTCAACAAATCTACAAAGTTTAATTCCTTGTTCAAGAATAGTGTTTGAGCTATTTAACAATTAAACAAAAAAAATTTATTTCTACTTTTGTAAGTAATAGATTTTCAATACTTTCGTTTTAAAAATTCTTTTTTTTTTACCAAACCAATCCTGTGTCGTTTTTTTTATCGCTCGTTTCGTTTCTTACGTCCATCTTTCGCCCAAGCAGGCGGCGGGTGCGGGTATTGATGTATCATAAAGTAGCCGCGCAACATTCAGACGGCCTTACCGTAAATGTAGCCCAGTTGGAACAACAACTTATATTCTTAAAAGCAAACGGCTACGAATTTATCACCGTGGCGCAGTTAAAATCACCTTCGTTGCTCCCGCCAAAGTCCGTTTTACTTACCTTCGACGATGCCTACCTCAACAATTTAGAATATGCCTATCCTGTTTTGAAAAAACACCAAGCCCGAGCGGTTATTTTTGTACCAACGGCCTACGTGGGCAAAAGCAGTAGCTGGGACACCACCGCCGAGCCGTTGCTGTCGCTGGCAGAGTTGCGAAGTTTGGACAATGCCGTTTTTGAGTTGGGGCTACACGCACACACGCACCAGAATTTCAAAAACAGTTCTTTGCTCGAAATACGGCAAGAATTAACCCAAAACTTGGCTTTTTTTGAGGAAAACCAATTGCCTTTCGTGCGGGCGTTGGCGTATCCGTACGGAGGCCGCCCCAAAGATGCACGTACCAAACAAAAGATGTACGATTTGTTGCAAGAAATGGCCATTGACTACGCTTTTAGAATTGGCAATCGGCTCAATAGTTGGCCTGTTTCCAATGTTTACGAAATTCAGCGGCTCGACATTCGGGGCAACGATTCGTTTCAAATGTTCAAAAATAAGGTAAAATGGGGCAAATGGTTCTAAAAAAATACCGTTTAATAAGAATTAGCCCAATTGCTTGTTAAGCCATAGCGTGTCAAATAGATTTGTGCATTGTTACATCTTTTAACACGTTCATAATCATGGCTTTTTCTTCCTCTTTTCTTCGTTGGTTGGGTTGTTTGTTTTTAACAATCTCCACGCTCGCAGCTACCGCCCAGGTGCGCAAACCCGATATGCTTTATAAAAAAGACAAAAGCATTATTGAGGCCGTTATCGTAGAAGTAAGCGACACCGAAATTGAGTATCGCCGCTTCAGTGCCCCCGATGGGGCCGTTTACAAAATCAAGAAAGCAGACGTTTCTAAAATTGTTTACACCAACGGCGAAACCGAAGAACTCATCACCACCGCTACCAATCCCGACAAAAAGACGGCTACTCCCAAAAAAGAAGTAGCCCAAAAGACCAAGCCCGAAAAAGAGACAAAAGCAACGAAGGAAAAAGTAGCCAAAACGCCCAAAGAAAAAGTAGCCAAAGAGCCAAAAGTAGCCGAAGAAAAAGTAGCCAAAGAGCCAAAAGCACCACGGACGGCGGCGGAGTCGGGCGGCATTGGCTTTAAAGTAGGCGCACGGGCTGGCGCAAATTTAGGAACTATCTCCAACAACAACGTTTCCGCTGGCGTCCCTACTCCAGGCTTCAACTTGGGCTACCACGGCGGTTTGGTTTTCAACATTGGTGGCCAACGTTTTTCGGTGCAGCCCGAAGTATTGTACTCGCAAGCAGGTGCTAAATTGGAAGACAGCGATTTAAAAGTAACGACTTTGGTCAATACGGTTACTGTGCCGCTTTTGCTCAAATACACCGTTGGTTCGGGTAATTTGCGATTTTTTGTCAATGCAGGTGGTTACGCAAGCTATGCTTTGAGCGCCAAAACAACCCTATTAGACAAAACAGACAACACTACGATAGTAATAAATACGTCGTCTGCCGATTTTCCCGCCGATGGCCGTTTGCAATTTGGGGCAGCAGCGGGCGCGGGAATTACGTGTATGCTGGGTCGCACGGAGTTATTTTTAGATGGCCGCTATTACTATGGTTTGGGCAACAACGCCGAGGCTATTCCGAACGTAAAAAAAGACTTTTTCAATACCATTCAAGTAGGCGTGGGCGTACTGATTCCGTTGGGCAAATAAGATTTTTAAACCAATTTCTACCATGAAAAAGCTACTTTTTATCATACCGTTGGCCTTGTTGCTCAGCTTGGGCGTTCGGTCGCAGCACATTGTTTATTTTTTGAATGGCAACAATATGGAAGCCCAACTGGCCGAAGCAGCGGGCGAAAAACTCAAACTGAGCGTGATGCGCGGGCAGTCGGCGGTAAAATACTCGCACCCGCGCAGCAAAGTGGGGCTGGCTTTCAACACCAACGGCAACTACCTCGTGGTGTCTGAATTGGCCCAAGACGACGCGCAAGCGCAGCAGCAAATCACCGATTTTTTGAACGCCCCCGCTCGCCAAGTGCCTTACGACCTCATCATTACGCGCGAACCAAAAGTAATTCGGGCCAAGATTTCGTACGAGAGCGACGATGCCACCAACTACCAAACCCTTGGCGGAGAGGCGGCATCGCTCAACAAAAAAGACATCGTAGCCATTATTTACGAAGACGGCAGACACCAATTTGTGCAACCATTGGACGAAGCAACCGCCGCGCTCATGGCCAGCACCCACAACGAAGTGCGCCAAGCCGAAACGGCTCCGCCGCCACCGCCCGTTGCCGCGCCCGCCGCTATTCCTCAGGTTGAACCAGCCCCCGTTGCCGCCGATAATACCGCGCCTGCCGCCGAGCCACCCGCCAAAACTGCCGAAAAACCCAAGTCTAAAAGTCGCGCCAAACCAAAACCCGTACTAAACGACGAAGAATACAAAAGTTACAGCGAAAAAGCCCTCACCAAAGTGGGTGAGTTTGGGGCCTATTTGGGCATCATTGTAGATAAAACCAAAGACGCTGACGAAAAAGACAAGGCCATTGAGCAAGCCGCCAAACTTTTTATGCCCGATGCCACCATCGAGGTGAGTTCGCTCAACAAGCCTGGTACTACCAAATACAAAGTGAAAGACTACCTGACCCGCCTCAAATTGCTACCCTACGGCTCGGCTTCTATTGAGTGGACCGAGATTCAGTACATCAATGGCCTCACGCAGGCCGCCGACGGCAATTATTACGGCCTCATCAAAGGGCAGCAGACTTTTATGGGCTACGACGATGCCAAAAATCCTGTGTACAGCGACGTTACCCAAAAAGAAGTAAAAGTAAAATTGCAATCGTACCAAAAACTCATCGAAGGCTCCGAGCAAGTAAACTGGGAAGTGCTGCTGGGCAACGTCGGGGTGTCGCTCAACAAATAATCAAGCATTTTTCATGTTTACTGTTTTCAAAAAAGCAATTTGTTGCGCTTTGATAATTGGCTCACTTTTGCCAATCGTCAAAGCGCAACCCGTTACGCGCCGCGACAACGAAGAAATAAAGCTGCTGGCTACCCGCAAAGTAGAAAAAGGGCTAAACGACTTGTTCAACACGTTGGCTTTTGAAGATTTGGGCGAGTTTGAGCGCAAATCTATCATTACCGACAGCTACTCTACGAGCGGTAACAAGCTGTTTTACAACGCCGAGGTTATTTTGGAAGACGATATTCAACCCGACCGCGTGTCGTCAAAAAATGTGCTGGACGTAGTGGTAGATAAATACTTGACCAACTTAGATTTGTTTTACTCGAAGGGCGTAGAGCGCACCATTTTTTTTAGCGACTTCCGAGTTTCCAACCTCAAAAAAGCCGATTATTACTACGTTAAAGTGTTTTTTACGTCATTGTTTAAAGGCAAACACAAGCAACTGCCCAAACCTTACGAAGCCACGCAACGCGTAGCCGAGGTGCGGGCCGAGCGCAACGGCAAAAAATGGGTGGTTTCTATTTCAAGAGTGGCTTTTGTGGCCGCCAACGACTCGGCAACTGCCCCCCAAAACGAGGTAACATTTGCCGCCGTTGATAGCCTCCAAAACGCCGCCGCCGAGGCCGAAGCTGCCACCGAACGCGCCCGCGAGCAAGAACGCGCCGCCGAACGCAAAGCCCTCGAAAACTACAACCAGCTACTGGCGCAGGGCGATAAAGCCTTTTTGGCCAAAGATTACGACGAAGCCCTCGAAGCCTACACCGAAGCCGACAAACGAAACCTGTACGACGACTTGCTACCACGACGCAAGATTTACCAAGTAAAACGCGCCCTCGACCGCGCCCGCCAAACCGACGTAGAACTGATACGAGAATACAGCAACGCCGCCGAGTTTGCCCGCAAACAACGCAACTACGACGAGGCCATTGCCAACTATCGGAAAGTGCTCGAAAAACGCCCCGATTCGGCGCAGGTGCTGGCTATTGTGAAAGAATTGACCCAAAAAACGCGCATAAAAACTGAATTTGACGAAAAATTTGCCGCCCGAAACTACAAAGAACTCCTCAAAGATTACGACCGCATTATCAAGCAAGACAAAGACAATTCGGACTGGTATTTGGGCCGTGGCAAATGCTACTTGATGCTCAATGACGACGACCGCGCCCTCAAAGACCTCAGCAAAGCCATCGAACTCGACTACGCCAACTTGGCCGCGCTGCTGGTGCGGGCAGAGTTGTACCAAAAACAAAAAAACTACCCCAAAGCCGTTGCCGACTACTCGGCGGCACTCAACGTTACGCCCAAAAACCCCGAAGTTTACGCCCGACGGGCGGCCATGCGGGTCAAAACTAACAACCTCAAAAGTGCCTTTGAAGACTACGACAAAGCCATTGAACTTGCCCCAAAAATGCCGCAATATTGGCTACAACGGGGTTTGCTCAAAAGCAATAATGCCAGTTGGGAGTCGGCCATGGTAGATTTTTCGGAAGTTGCCAAAATTGCACCCGAGCAGCCCGAAGCCTATTTTTATCGTGGTTTTGCGCTGTCGGCTCTCCAAAAATATAAACAAGCGGGCGCAGATTTTAACAAAGCCAAGCAACTAAAACTACCCGATTTGCTGGTAGCCCAAATTGACTCCATTGCCAACGCTTTGTACGCAAAAGGCCACGAAATAAACGAAAACGGCCAACCCAAAGAAGCCATGGCGGCACTGACGCACGCCATTGACGTAAAAAACGATTTGCCGTTGGCTTTTTACGAACGCGGCAAGTCGCAGATGATGCTCAAAGCCCACGCCAAAGCCATCGAAGATTTTACCAGTTCGCTGCAGCTCGACGAATCCAACCACCAAGTTTTTTACCAACGCGGAGCGGCTTGGTACGCTTCCGAGCAGTTTGAAAAAGCCGCCGCCGATTTTTTGCAGTCGGTGGTTTTGGTACCCGATTATTACCCTGGCATGATGGGCGAAGCCGATGCCCAAATGCGTTTGGAAAAATACCAACGCGCCATTTTGCCCCTTACCAAAATCAAAACCGCTCAAAAAAAGATTGAAAAACAGTACCCTGCCGAATTTTTTTGGGAAACTTACCAGCGTTTAGGCAAGTGTTTGTACGAAACCCAACAAGCCGAAAAAGCGTTGGAAGAATACGGCAAGGCGCTGGAATTTGACAAAGAAAACGCTGAAACGTTCTTCTCGCGCGGGCAAGCCCACGAAAGCCTCAATAAGCTCGACAAAGCCATCGAAGACTACCAACGCGCCCTCGAAATTGAGCCTAGCGTGGCATACGTATATCAAGCCAAAGGGGCAGCCCTCGAAAAAAAGGAAGAATTTCAAAAAGCGATTGTGGAATACACCAACGCCCTCGGTGCCGACAAAGAAGAACTCGTAAAAGGCCAAACGCTGGCCCAACGCGGCAATTGCTGGTATCAACTCAACAAATACGACAAAGCCCTCGAAGATTTGGACAACGCCTTTATCAAAAACGACAGCACGCTTTGCGATGCATCCTGCCGACTTACGGCGGGCTACGCGCACTTGTTTGTGGGCAATACTTTGGAAGGAATGGCGCGGCTGCAAACTTGCCTCAACCAAAGCACCACCGCCGCCCGCGCTATGTACGGCATGGCCTGTGCATACTTAGCCAAACAAAACGAAACCGACGCGCTCGCGTGGTTCGAGAAAGCCTTTCAAACCCGCGCTTTGACGGCCTCTTTTGTCAAAAAAGACAAACTATTAGACAAAACACAAAAAGACTTTCGGAAAAATAAATCGTTCAAAGCGTTGATTGACAAATATTTAAAATAGCTTTCCGCGCTCAAGTCATTCCCCAAACGAGGTGGGTATTTTTTAGCGTATTTTTCAAGATTCAACAATGTAAAAAAATGCACAATCCGCTTAATTCCCTCCTCGGACGGGTATTTTTTAGCGTAAAGCCTGGATAATGAAAACCTGGATTTTGGTACTGATATTGTTGGTAATAACCTGCCCAAACGCGCCAGCGCAGTGCCTTCCCGTGGCCATTTCCGTTGCCGACTACACAACCCAAAAGCCACTACAAACGCAGCTTTTTGTGCGACTCTACGGCCAGCGAAAACCCCTCGGCAACAGCAACGAGGCGGGGCGTTTGGTGGTGAGTTTGCCGTGCAGTGCCACCGAACTCATCGTCGAAAAACAAGGCTATCGGCCATTGTCTTTGCCACTTACCATTGGCCAGCAATCGGCCATTGAGCTGCCTTATTCGTTGCCGCTCGCGCTCATGCCGCTCGACCAGCAGGCCATAGACCGCCCTTATTCGCAGTCGGAGCAAAAAGAATACGTATTGAAAAGCCAAAAACAGGCCGAAAAAGCCACCGAGTTTCGGCTTTTTAAGATTACCGATGCCATTACAAGTGCCTCAATTGTGGCCGAAGTTTGTTTATTTTATACCAAAACCCGCCAAAAAAATTGCTTTACGTCGGGCAATACTCCCACCGAAATACCCTTTGAACAACCCGACATTGTGGCCATTGAAGTAAAAGCCGAAGGCTACCAACGCTACCAGGGCAATTTGATTTTGGAAACTTTTGAAGGCAAACGGCGCGTTTACGAAATCAAACTCAGCAAGCAATTGAGCATATTTACAGCTTATATCAAAAGCGACCAGCCGCCCAAACAGGTGCAATTGTACGATGCCGTAACAGGCCAAACTCTTGAAATGAAGCCCGCAGGATTGGGGCAATTTACGGCCACCGTAGAGGCCAGCCGAACGTATCAATGGCGTGTTTTGGGCAATAAAAATCAAGTGCTTTATGACGAAAATTTGATTTTTTTGGCGGGCCTAAACCAACGAGCGGTGGCCGTAAAACAAGCAAAACAAACCCAAACACCACCGCCCCTCGCCACCACTCCCACCGAAAAACCGCTTTTTGGCAACACCACGCCCGTTGTTTATTTTGAGCAAAGTACCTACGAACTATCGCCGCAAGTGAGGCTGCAACTGGAAAATTGGGCGAGCTGGTGGCGGCAAAATACCAAACAAAAGATTCGGATAGAAGGCCATACCGACAACGTAGGCGATGCCCGCCTCAACCAGCTTTTGTCCGAAAACCGCGCCAAAGTAGTAGCCACCTATTTATTCAATCAAGGCGTAGCCGACAGTTGCGTGCTGTTTCGGGGGTTTGGCCCGCACCGACCTACCGCCGCAAACGACACCGAAGAAAATAGAAAAAAAAACAGACGGGTTGAAATTAGCTCACTCCCTTTGTAGTCGTCAATGCTTGCCCATGTCGTTGCCCAGCAACACTTCGGGGGCCATCGTAACCCACGAATCTTCGGGTAGGTTTTCGAGATTTAGCACCCCGCGTGAACAAACCGAAATTGGCAAAAACCTCCCGCTAAACTATCGCCTCAATCAAGCCAAAAACACCAAGCAAAACAAAAACTTGTTGGGCGAGCAGAGATAATGGTGCGACGGTGGGATTCATTTTTGGGCAAATTTTTCTTCATTATTTAGTCCAAATACTTATCTTGCCGTAACATAACGCCTCACCCTTATTAATTTTAAATCTACTCCAATGCCAAACACGTACCAAGATGCCGTTGTTACGCGCTACAACATCTACAATAGCCTCTTTCTGAGTCTGCCATTTCAAGATATTTATCGCACAGGTACGCTGCTGCCTTTGCTGGTGCAAGAAAGCGAAAATGGTTTTAAGCAAGGCCATAGTCCACAGCAAATTATTGAGCAATTTTTTGAAGAATACATCGAACACGCCACCGATGCCGAGCGCAAAAATCTGTTGTTTAATTTTATTAAATTCATTGAGCGTCAGGTAGTTTTGTTTGATTCGGTAGAAGATGCGGCCTTCGACCAAACCCACGACTTGAACGGCGCAGGCTCGGTGGCGCAGCTCATCAACCGCGTGAGTACCGACGAATTGAAGAAAAAATTGGAAGCCAAACTCGAAGATTTTTGTGTTCGTATTGTACTCACCGCCCACCCCACGCAGTTTTATCCAGGCAAAGTGCTGGGTATTATCACCGATTTGGAAGAAGCCATCAAGACCAACGATTTTGTGCAAGTCAATACGTTGTTGTTGCAGTTGGGCAAAACGGCTTTTATCAATCAAACCAAACCTTCGCCTTTTGATGAGGCCGTAACGCTGTGTTGGTTTTTGGAAAACGTATTTTACGAAGCCATTCCTGCCATTTTGATTAAATTGCTCAATGGCCTCCATATTCCACTCAATGAATGGACCCACTTCCAGCTTTTTAGGCTTGGTTTTTGGCCCGGTGGCGACCGCGACGGCAACCCCTTTGTGAACGCCAACGTAACGCTCGAAGTGGCCGACCGCCTGCGGCAAATTTTGCTCAAATGCTACTGGCGCGACATCAAAAGCCTCAAACGCCGCCTTACGTTTAGCGAAGTAGAAGACCACATTGCGGCCGCCGAACGCAAGACCAACAACGCCATTTATTATCCCGACCAAGAGCATTATCAACAAGTAGATGAATTGCTGCACGACCTCAACCAAGCCCGCGCCGCTTTGGTGAAGCACCACGAAGGGCTGTTTGTGGACCAATTGGACGAGTTTATGGTCAAAGTAAAACTGTTCGGATTTTTCTTTGCGAGTTTAGATATTCGCCAAGTAAGCACCAAACATGGCGATGCTTGGCAGCAAGTTTTGGCCAAAATAGAGAAGCAAGTTCCCGTGTTTAGTTACCAAAATTACCAAAGTTGGGACGAGCGGCAGAAAATAGACTTTTTGTTGTCGCTGCAAATCGAAATCAACGAAAGCGATTTTACCGACCCTATTTTGCAAGACATTGTGGGTTCGATTAAGGCCATTAAAGAAATCCAAAAACGAAACGGGCCGCAGAGTGCGCATCGCTACGTTATCAGCAATTGTGGCAGCACGCTCAACGTCATGGAAGTATTGGCGTTGTTGAAACACGTTTGGCAAGCCCAAGAAGCACTTCCCGTTGATATTGTGCCACTTTTTGAAACCGTCGAAGACTTGGCCGAGGCCGCCGTGGTGATGAAAAAACTCTACGACCACCCCGCTTATCGGCAACATTTGGCGCAACGCGGCGACCACCAAACCATCATGGTTGGGTTCTCGGACGGCACCAAAGACGGGGGCTATTTGCGAGCCAACTGGTCTATTTTTAGTGCCAAAGAGCAACTCACGCTACTCTCGCGGCAGTATGGCATTAAGATTACGTTTTTTGACGGGCGCGGCGGCCCGCCAGGGCGCGGTGGCGGCAACAACCACGCTTTTTATGCGTCGCTGGGCAAAGATGTGGAAGACAAAGAAGTGCAACTTACCGTTCAGGGTCAGACCATTAGCTCAAACTATGGCACCGTAACTACGGCCATGTACAACTTGGAACGGCTTTTTACGGCGGGTTTAGAAAATCACCTTTTTGTGGCCAAAAATGCCAAAGAACAACTCTCCGAAGCCGACAAAGCACTCATGGAAGAACTCGCGCAGGCGGCGTATCATTCTTATCTGAAGCTCAAAAATCATCCAACTTTTGTGCCTTATTTAGAAAAAATAACACCGTTGCGGTTTTATGGCCAAACCAAAATAGGCAGCCGCCCCGACAAGCGAAACTCGGGCGGTGGGCTGCGATTTGAAGACCTGCGGGCCATTCCGTTTGTGGGTTCGTGGGCGCAAATGAAACAAAACGTACCTGGTTTTTATGGCTTCGGCTCGGCACTTGAAACGCTGATAAAAGATGGCAAAATGGAATCGTTGGCCAAACTGTACAAAAAATCGTTGTTTGTGCATACGCTCGTCGAAAACTCCATGCAGTCGTTGATGAAAGCGTATTACCCAGCTACGCAATACCTGGAAAGCAACCCCGAATTTGGTACGCTTTGGACCATGATGAGCGACGAATGTGAACGCAGCAAGAAGCTAATGTTGCAGTTTTCGGGCGAGCAAGAACTGATGAACCAAAACGTAGTAACCAAAGAGTCAATCAAAATACGCGAGCGCATTGTGTTGCCGCTTATTACGATTCAGCAGTACGCGCTGCAAAAATTGAATGCGGGCAATTTAGAACCCAGTGAAGCAGATATTTATAGCAAATTGGTGATGCGGGCCATGTTTGGCATCATCAACGCGGCTCGAAACTCGGCTTAAAAAAGTCAAATATAAACTGGTTATCTTGCAAAACCTCGCATCGTCTGCGGGGTTTTGTTGTTTATGCGGGTTTTTGGTACGATATTTGAACCCGCTTTTGAAACGAAGCAAAATTTGTGTTTAAATGATTGCAAAAGTGGCAGTTGGTAAGATGAAAAAAACGAGTTGGTACGTACGGTTTATGTCAGGATTTCTGGCAGTTTGGTTGCTGGTATTGGCAACGGGCGGTCGGGCATTTTCGACGGCCAAGCCAACCGCCCCAAAAGAAACTACCAGCAAAACCGACCAAAAGCCCACCCAAGAAGCACCCACGGTGCAGACTATTTCGCTCGAAGCGGTGGTATCGCCCGCTTTATTTTTCGATTTTAGCCCCGTTTTTTATTTTCTGCCCAGTACTTTCTCTTTCGAGTACCAAACGGTAGCCTTACCCAAGTGCTTTGCCGTCTTCTATTTTTATTTCTCCTTTTTTCGACACGTTTTTGGCACCTACATCGCCATCAATGCTCCTTAGGTGATTAGTCCACAGGCAACAGTCCATAGTCCACAGTACCATTTTTAGGTCGTGAGCTATCGTCTATGAGTTGTGGGCTTTCGCATCCTTTCCGTGGGCTACCGTCTGCGGACTATGAACCAAAAAATAATTTCTCAAGTGCACCATGGTCTGTGGACTATGGACTAAAAACTAAACTAAAACAATGCAAAACAAACTTGGAATATGGATTTTGACGGCAGTGGTAGCGGCTTTGAGCATCTACTTTTTGTCGTTTACTTTTGTGGCCAGCGGTATTCGCAAAGATGCGGAGGCGTTTGCTACCACCAAAGACGGTAAAGTTGATTTTACCAAAAAACAACGCTATCTCGACTCACTCTGGCGCGAGCCTGTGTATTTGGGCAGTACGTATCAAGAAGTAACCCAGCGCGAATTGGGCTTGGGTCTTGACTTGCAAGGCGGTATGCACGTAGTGTTGGAAGTGTCGCCGATTGATATTTTGCGCGGTTTGGCGGGTGGAAATGCCCGCAATACTCAGTTCAATGAGGCATTGAGCAAAGCCACCGAAGCGCAGAAATCAAGCCAATCGAATTTTGTAGATTTGTTTGCGACCGAATACCGACGCATTGCCCCCAACTCTAAATTGGCTTCTATTTTTTCAAACAGCACGAACCGTGGCAAAGTAAACGCCAACTCGTCTGACTCGGAGATTATTAAGTTACTCCAAACCGAAGTAGAAGGTTCAATTGACCGCGCTTTCAAAATTATCCAAGCGCGGGTAGATGAGTTTGGTTTGAGCAACCCTACCATTCAGTTGTTGCCCAACACCAGCCGCATTTTGGTAGAGCTGCCTGGCGTAAACAACCCAGAGCGCGTGCGTAAACTCTTGACGGGGGCTGCCAAATTAGAATTTTGCGAAGTTTATAATCTAAATGAAGTATCAACAGGATTGGAAGGTCTGGGGGCGTATTTGACGCAATTGGATTTAGAAAAGAAGATTGCGGCCAAAGGGGCAAGTGTTGTTGCCGCCGCCGATAGCGCCAAAGCCACCGGCACCAGCTTGGCCGAGCAGTTGGCCAAGCCCGTAAAAGGCGACTCGGCTAAAAAAGATACGACGGTTAATCAAACGGGCTTGGCCAGTTTGTTTGTGCAGGTGTCGCAGGGGCAATTGGGCGTGTTTGGAAAAGATACCGCTCGTGCCAACGAAATTTTGAACCGACCTGATATTCGGTCTATGTTCCCCGCCGACTTGCAGTTTGCTTGGGACCGCAAAAGCACGGAAACGATTGACAAGCGCAACGAAATTTTCCCGATTTATTTTGTTAAAAAACCCAACAACCAAGCCCCGATCGAAGGCGACGTAATAACCGATGCTTCTAACGACTACGACGACCGTGGCAAGCCCGAAGTAATGATGCGCATGAATGGCGAAGGTGCCCGTAAGTGGCGCAACCTCACCGCTGCCAACATTGGTCGCCCCGTGGCCATTATCCTCGACAACTTGGTTTATACGGCTCCTACCGTACAAAATGAAATTCCGAACGGTAGCTCAAGCATTACGGGTAGCTTTACGGTAGAAGAAACCAAAGACATGGTAAACATGCTGAAAACTGGTAAACTGCCCGCGCCTACTATCATCGTAGAAGAGGCCATTGTGGGTGCTACGCTCGGCTCTGAGTCGGTCAATGCGGGGGTTGTATCTTCGATTGTAGGTTTGCTCATTGTACTGGCTTTTATGATTGTTTATTACAACAAAGCGGGTTCTATCGCCGACGTTGCGCTGTTTATCAACTTGTTTTTCTTGATGGGTATCATGGCTTCGCTGCACGCGGTGCTTACGCTGCCTGGTATTGCGGGTATTGTGCTTACCATTGGTATGTCGGTAGATGCCAACGTACTGATTTATGAGCGCATCAAAGAAGAGCTGGAACTCGGCAAATCGTTGAAACAAGCTATTTCTGACGGTTTCAAAAATGCGCTTTCGTCTATTCTCGACTCCAACATTACTACTTTGCTTACTGGTTTTATCTTGTTGGCGTTGGGTACGGGCTTGGTAAAAGGCTTTGCCATCACACTCGTTATCGGTATTTTCACGTCGCTGTTTGCCGCGTTGTTTATCACGCGCTTGCTGTTAGATTGGTGGGTAGGCAAGGGGCGCAGCATTGAGTTTTTTGCCAGTTGGTCAAAAAATCTTTTCAAAGATGCCGATTTCGATTTCGTGTCGCGTCGTCGTTTGTACTACATCATCTCTTCTACCATCATTGGTTTGGGTATTGTTTCGGTTATTTTCAAAGGCTTTGGTTTAGGCGTAGATTTCAAGGGTGGCCGCAGCTACGTGGTGCGTTTTGAGCAAGCCGTAAATACCGATGCCGTGCGCACGGCTTTGACCGCTCCTTTTGGGGCTGCTCCCGAAGTGAAAACCTACGGTGGAACAGGATTGGCCAGCAACACGCAGGTGAAAATAACAACGGCGTTTTTGGCAGATAACAGTGCCCCCGACGCTGACCAGAAAGCCGAAACCGCTCTTAATGCAGGTTTGAGTAAATTGGGTGCCAACAAAGCCACCATTCAAAGTTCACAGAAAGTAGGTCCAACCATTGCTTACGACATGATTATGTCGTCTATTTGGTCTATTCTGTTGGCCGTGGTTGTGGTGTCGGCTTATATTTTTATTCGTTTCCGCAAAATTGCGTTCGTGTATGGGGCGGTAGTAGCTTTGTTCCACGACGTACTCATTATTTTGGCTATTTTCTCCATTTTCAACGGTTTGCTGCCTTTCTCGCTCGACGTAGATCAAGCCTTTATTGGGGCGGTTCTTACCATTATGGGTTACTCAATGAACGACACCGTGGTGGTATTTGACCGCGTGCGTGAGTACCTGCGCGACAACAAAGGCAAGCGCGAGGGCATTCCAGCCATTATCAACAACGCCCTCAACGCTACATTGAGCCGCACGGCCGTAACGGGTCTTTCAACAATGTTGGTGCTGATTGTACTGTTCATTTTTGGTGGTGAGGTTATTCGGGGCTTCTCGTTTGCCATGCTCATTGGCGTTATTGTGGGTACTTATTCTTCGCTGTTTGTGGCTACGCCTATTGTGGTTGATACGCTCACACGCGACCAAGAAAAAGATGCCGCCAAGCCTGCCGAAGCCAAGAAAGTGGCCGCGCCTACGCGCCTTATTTCGGAGTTTCCAGACGCGCCAATGGGAGGTTTCAACAGCGGCGACCAGCAAGTAGAAATGCCCGCCGAAGAAGAAGAAAAGCCAAAAAAGGAGAAAAAAGCTCCTTTGATTAAACCTTCGCTGAAAAAATAAGAGGTTGCCTGTGTCTTCACAGGCAACCGCAATGATTGCCTGTGAAGACACAGGCAACAGCCACAACAAACAAAAATCTCCGCCAAGACAATTGGCGGAGATTTTTGTTTGTTGTGGCTTGCCAAACGCGAATCTTTTTCAATCGCAAAATAAAGTTACATTTCTCAATGCGACTCGCGCTGCACGTCGCTACCCGACTTACCCACCAAGAAATCAAAATCACACCCCTCGTGCGACTGCGTAACGTGGGCAATGTAGAGCTTGTTGTGGCCGCGTGCGTATCCCAAATCAATGGGTTGCCAAGCGGCGCGGCGGCGGGCTATTTCTTCTTCTGAGACGTGCCAATGAATGTACCGCTGGTGAATATCTATTTCGATTAAATCGCCGTTTTCGACCAGTGCCAAGTTGCCACCAATGGCACTTTCGGGCGAGGCGTGCAGCAGCACAGTACCGTAAGCCGTGCCGCTCATGCGGGCATCTGAGATGCGCACCATGTCGGTAATGCCCTTTTCTAAGAGTTTTTTGGGCAGAGCCATGTTGCCTACTTCGGGCATTCCAGGGTAGCCTTTTGGCCCCACGTTTTTGAGCACCATCACGGAGGTTTCGTCAATGTCCAAATCGGGATTGTCAATGCGGGCGTGGTAGTCTTCGATGGTTTCAAACACCACCGCGCGGCCCTGGTGTTTGAGCAAATGCGCCGATGCTGCCGAGGGTTTAATAACCGCGCCGTTTTCGCACAAATTACCCTTTACCACCGCAATACCACCTTCTTCCAGAATGGGTTTTCGGGCCGAGGCTATCACGTCTTCATTCCAGTTTTTGGCATTCAAAGAGTTGTCCACCAGCGACTTGCCATTTACGGTAATGGTATTGTGCAAAAATTCTTTAAACTCTTTGATAATAACGGGCAACCCACCCGCGTAAAAATAATCTTCCATCAAATAAGTGCCAGAAGGCATCACGTTGAGCAAAAACGGCATTCGTGAGCCTATTTTGTCGAAATCATCAAGCGACAGTTCTACGCCCATTCGCCCCGCAATGGCCAGTAAATGCAACACAAAATTGGTAGAACCACCCACGGCCGCGTTGAGCATAATGGCGTTCTCGAAGGCTTCGCGGGTGAGTACTTTGGAGAGTGTGAGGTTTTCTTGGGCCATTTCTACGATGCGCATACCCGTGAGGTGAGCGTTCATCTTTTTGCGCGAGTCGGCGGCGGGAATGGCCGACAAGCCAGGCAACGTGAGGCCGAGTGCCTCGGCCATGGTGGCCATTGTAGAAGCCGTGCCCATGGTAGAACAGTGGCCAATGCTCCGACTCATGCAACTTTCGGCTTCTTCAAACTCTTCGGGAGTCATTTTGCCCGTTTTTAGGTCGTCGGCAAAACGCCACACATCCGTGCCAGAGCCAATGGCTTTGCCCTGAAACCGACCCGCCAACATAGGGCCGCCCGGCAACACAATGGTAGGCAAGTCCACGCTGGCCGCGCCCATAATGAGCGAGGGCGTGGTTTTGTCGCAGCCCGTGAGCAGCACAATGGCATCAAATGGGTTAGCCCTAATGCTTTCTTCGACGGTCATACTGGCCAAGTTACGGTAGAGCATAGCCGTGGGTCTAATCAAGGTTTCGCCCAGCGACATAACAGGAAACTCCAACGGAAATCCACCTGCTTCATACACCCCATTCTTGACACTCTGAGCTAAATCTCGAAAATGACCATTGCAGGGTGTTACCTCCGACCAAGTGTTGCAAATACCAATTACAGGTTTTCCTTTGAATTGATGCGGGGCGTGGCCCTGATTTTTTATCCAACTACGGTAAATAAAACCATCTTTGCCTTCTTTACCAAACCAATCTTGACTGCGGAGTTTGAGGGGTGTTTTTTCGGTGGCCATGTGTGCGTGTTTTTTTGAACACTAAGACGCACAAACAACTTTTTTACTGAAAAATATTGGTTTAATTTTTTACAAATGCTGGTCGAAATTTGCCATTCCAACCTTAAACCTGCCGAACAGGCTTGTAATCAGCATTCTTGTTTTTGACTTTGCCAAATGAACATTAACCTTATCTTTGTCGTTTTATAAGTAATTCATTCTTAGTTTTCTGTTTGTTTATGTTCACCGAAGTTATTCCTTCCTTACAATACGCCAATTCGCTCACCGATTATTCGCGGCGTAAAACCATTGCCGTAAACATTGGTGGTTTGCCAATGGGGTCAGATTACCCCATTCGTATTCAATCTATGACTACCATTGATACCATGGATACCGAAGGCTCTATTGCCCAGACCATCAGAATGGTAGAGTCGGGCTGCGAATATGTGCGCATTACGGCCCCCAGCGTAAAAGAAGCCCAAAATTTAGAAAATATTAAAAAAGGATTGCGGGCGCGTGGCTACGATGTGCCGCTTATTGCCGATATTCACTTTACGCCCAACGCCGCCGAGCTTGCCGCCCGTATTGTAGAAAAAGTGCGCATCAATCCAGGCAATTATGCCGATAAAAAACGTTTTGAAACCATCGAATATACCGACGCAAGCTACCAGCAAGAATTGGAACGCATCCGCGAAAAATTTGTGCCGTTGGTTCAAATTTGTAAAGAATACGGCACGGCCATGCGCATTGGCACCAACCACGGCTCGCTCTCCGACCGCATCATGAGCCGCTACGGCGACTCGCCAGTGGGCATGGTAGAGTCGGCGTTGGAGTTTTTGCGCATTTGCGAAGAGTTCAATTATTATAACGTGGTGCTTTCTATGAAATCGAGCAATCCGCTCGTGATGGTAGAGGCTTATCGGCTGTTGGTCAATCGCTTAGACGAAGAGGGTTTGAAGCCTTACCCGCTGCACTTGGGCGTAACCGAAGCAGGCGAAGGCGAAGACGGGCGCGTCAAATCGGCGGTGGGCATTGGTACGCTGCTTGAAGACGGCCTCGGCGACACCGTGCGCGTGTCGCTCACCGAAGACCCCGAATTTGAAGCCCCCGTGGCCAAAGCCCTCGTGGCTCGCTACGCCCAGCGCAAAGCCCAGCCAGCCATCAAGCCCGTGCAGGAGTTGCCCATCAATCCGTTTCAGTATAGCCGCCGTAAAACCCACGAGGTTTACAATTTGGGGGCGAGCAATGTGCCGAGAGTTATCGCCGATTTGTCGGAAGTAAGCATCGAAAAATACGAAGACCTGCGCAGCGTAGGGCATTTTTATTTGCCCGCACCTGACAAGTGGAAAATGAACGACCAAGGCGTTGATTTTATCTACACGGGTAGCAAGCCAGTACCGTTTATGTTGCCAATGGGCGTTAAAGAAATCATAGACTACAAAACATGGCTCGCCCTCGACGACAAAAATAATAAGTTTCCGCTCTTTAATCCATTGGAATACCACTTGGGTTTCTCAAATGATGCCCCCCACAGCAATCAGCTCAACTTCTTGCGGCTCAATATAGCCCAGCTCAACCCCGAAATGATAGCGGTATTGAGCCAAACTACTCAAACGGTGCTGGTCGTGCATACCAACAACCCGCACGCCATGCCCGAGTTACGGCGGTTGTTTTTTACGTTGCTCGAAAACAAAGTGCATTGCCCCGTAGTGGTGCAGCGACAATATGCCACCGCCGATGCCGAGCATTTGGCACTCTACGCCGCTACCGATTGCGGTGGGTTGCTGGTAGATGGCCTCGGCGACGGCATCATGCTTTCGGTGCAGCAAACATCTGACACCACGAACGCCGAACGGCTCAAAGTAGCTGCCACGCAAAATAGCGTTGGATTTGGTATTTTGCAAGCCGCCCGTACGCGCATGAGCAAAACGGAGTACATTTCTTGTCCATCTTGCGGGCGCACCTTATTCGATTTGCAAGAAACTACCGCCCTCATTCGGAAGCGTACCGACCACTTGAAAGGCGTTAAAATTGGAATTATGGGCTGTATTGTAAATGGCCCAGGCGAAATGGCCGACGCTGACTACGGCTACGTGGGTATTGGCAAAGATAAAATTGCGCTCTATCGGGGTCAGCAAGTAATCAAGAAATCGGTAGCAGCGAGCCAAGCCGTAGATGAGTTGCTGGTGTTGATTAAAGAAGACGGCAGGTGGAACGAACCCGAAACCATCGAAATTTAAACCTTAATTTATTCATAATGAGTAACCTAAAAGACATAGAAACTGCCATACAAAAACTATCTTTAAAAGATGTGCAGGAACTTACATTTTGGTTTGAATCTTACAGTGCTTCTTTGTGGGATGACAAAATAGCAACAGATTTGAACAGCGGAAAATTGGAAAAGTTGCTCACAAAAGCAAAAAGAGATTTTCTAAAAGGCGATTTCCAAGAAATATGAAGCATTATACTACCTCTGATTTTTGGGAATCTTATCAAAAACTGCCCATTTCAATTCAAAAATTAGCAGACAAAAACTACGAGCTTTTAAAAGCTGACCCAGAGCATCCTTCGCTGCATCTCAAGCATATTGGAGAACTATGGTCGGTAAGAATTGGACTAAATTTTCGTGCTTTGGGACTAAACAATCCCGAAGGAATAATTTGGTTTTGGATAGGTTCTCATGCAGATTATGACAAATTAATTGAACAACAATGAAAAAAATAATCAACTTTTTGAGCCTCGGCGAAGTCTTTGGCTATTTCGTTCGGGTGTTTGGCAAAAAAGACCCCTCAAAGCCCGACACCTCGTACCTGCGCATGATGCACGGCATCAATCGAATCTCGATTGTGATGTTTTTGTTTTGCTTAATGGTGATGCTTTACCGCGCTTTTTTACGATGAACATAGAAACTTTTCGGGCTTATTGCCTCGCTAAATTGGGCGTTACGGAGTCTTTTCCGTTCGATGAAGTTACGCTGGTTTTTAAAGTGGGGGGTAAAATTTTTGCCCTTACTTCGCTCGACCAAGTGGTGCTGGAAATTAACCTGAAATGCAACCCCGAACGCGCCCAACAACTGCGCGAAACCTACGATGCCGTGCGCCCAGGCTACCACATGAATAAGAAACATTGGAACACCATAACAGTAGATGGCTCGGTAAAAAATGCCGAATTATTGACTTGGATTGACCACTCTTACGAGCTCGTGGTGCAGTCGTTGCCGCGTAAGCTAAGACCCGAACTATAAACAACCTTTTAACGACAATATAAACGCCCTAAAACGCCCTAAAACGCACTTTTTGGGGCGTTTTAGAAAGAAAATGTAAAAAATATATTTGAAGCAGTTTTTTTTACAAGCTGCTCACTGTCAATGTTTTATGAAAATCTACTTTTGCTTGCTCTTTCAAATAGCACTTTTGGTAGTATTTTTTTACTTTTTTATTGCTGTGATTAATAAAAGATTTGTTAAGTTTAGGTCAAATAACGCTGTTTGAGCGTATTTTTAGACACTTTTAAACACTTTTAATCTTACAAACCATGGCAAGATTTAATGAAATTAAGGACTTAGTAATGGGTCTCGAAGGCGACTTTGAGAAATTTTACGAGAAAGGAAACCAAGCTGCTGGCACGCGGGTACGAAAAGGAATGCAAGACCTAAAAATTCTTTCGCAGACCATTCGTTCGGAGGTGCAAAACACCAAGAATGCGACCGAAAAATAGGCTGCTAAATAGCATCAAATCAAAAGCTCCGACCGTCAGGTTGGAGCTTTTGATTTGATAAAATAACCGAAACGCAAAAAGAGTAATTAGGGAAAGGTGAAAGATTTTATGCGGAAAGTAGGCGGCGCGTAAATCTATCTCTGCCAATCGCAAGCGGGGGCGAGCCAGTCGTAGCCAGGTTCAATGGGCTGCCCGTCGGGCGGCGAAAGCGGCGTAACGAGCGGCGTTTCGGTGTGGTTGGCTTGGGTATTCTGCAATTTATTTTGGGCAAACAAATAATGCGCTCTTTGTTTGGCATCGGTTGTGGCCGTTTTTGAAAGCAGACGGGCGTTTATCCATTGGTTCAGTTCTTGCATTTTGAGCATGGCCACGGCGTTTACTTGGGGCGTTACTTCCTTATTTTGAGTCAATTCGAGCAAGTGCGTTAGGGTTATTTTTTCTACCAATCGGGCTATTTCGCCCGCGTATCCGGCCCGCGAAGCAGTTGATTGCCACGTATTTTTAAATAATTGGTCGAGTACTTCTTCCAAACTTGGCAACGCAGCATCAATGGCACTTTGGCTCACCAAGCGGCTCACTCGTTCGGGGTTGAGCAGCAGTCGCAGGCTCATGCCAGCGGCGGCTTCGGGTGGGCCGAGGGGGTCAAAAACCAGCCCCGTGCGGCGTTTGAAAACCTCGCGCGGATTGGCATCAAAACCAAAAGCGCGGGGCGTGGTAAGTTTCAAAACCGACGCGGGCACCACCAAAAACTCAGGCTGGATGGTTTGAAGCAATGCCGCCAACGCCGCCCATTGCTCGGCAGCACTCACGGGTTTGGTGGCCAAATCTTTTTCGCCTTTTACCGTAAACCGATACTGCAAGCCACCGATGCTTTTGGCGGCGGCTTCGGTTTGAAAACGGTGAAACATATACATCGGCACAAACACCTCTTCGAGACTCGACAGGGGCGTACCCGTAGGCAGTTTGCGTTCGTCGAAGTTGGTCAAGGCCAAGCGGCGCACGTCCATGGTTCGGGTTAGTTCGGCGGTGGCGTTGGTACCGTTGTCCCAAAGGTGCGTTTGGGGGTGCGCACTGCCTTCGGGGCGCGCGTCTTGGTCGGTCAAAAAGTACAGCCCTTTGCCATACATCTGCTCCACAATTTGGTTCAGTGCTTTTTTGTGGTCGGTGTTTTTTGGGAAATCTTGGTAGCCCCAAATGATGCTCCACTTGTCATAATCGCCGATTTTGGTGTCGTAGGCATTGCTGAGGTCAATTTTACCATTTTTCAACTCGGCCAACATATGCGGGTAGTCCATCACCGAGGCACGACCTGCCGTACTGGCCAAATAGTTGTGCGGCAGCCCAAGCGTGTGGCCTATTTCGTGGGCCGAAAGTTGCTTCAAGCGGTCGAGCGACATGGCCATCATCTCGGCTACGTGGCTGGTATCGGTCTCAAAATTACCCACCAAACCCTGCGCAATGAGGTAATCTTGCCGCACACGCAACGAGCCGAGGGTTACTTTCCCTTTCAGAATCTCGCCCGTGCGGGGGTCAATGATGCTTCCACCATACGACCAGCCGCGCGTAGAACGATGAACCCACTGCACCAAATTGTAGCGAATATCCATGGGGTCGGCATCGGCGGGGAGCAATTGTACCTGAAAAGCATCTTTGTAGCCCGCTGCTTCAAAGGCCTGGTTCCACCAGCGTGCGCCTTCCATCAACGCGCCCCTGATGGGTTCGGGCGCACCTGGGTCTAAATAATAGACAATAGGTTTGACGGCCTCGCTCACGGCGGCAGTAGGGTCTTTTTTCTGCAAGCGATGCCGCACAATAAACCGCTTGTTGATGGGTTCGCTGACGGGCGTGGCGTAGTCTAAATAATTGATGTGAATGTAGCCTACGCGCGGGTCGAAAGGCCGCGCCTCAAAGCCCGCGTCGGGCAGTTGCACAAACGAGTGGTGCTGCCGCATGGTAATGGCCGTGGGCGTGGGCACTACCGAGCGCACGTAGCCGCCGGGCGCGTCGCCCGTGAGGGTGATGGTAACTTCAAATTCGGTATTCTGGGGAAAATTTTTGGTGCGGGGCAAATACACCGCCGACCGCGCCGCGTCGAGCCGAAAGTTTCCTTGTTTGCTGCGGGCCAAATCTGACACCGCACCCACGGCATCTTGCACCAAAAACGCCGTGGCATCTACCAACACGCGGCCTTCGTGTTCGGCACTTATCTCAAAACCCCACAACACCGACTGCGCAAACGACTCCTCCACGGCGCGGCGTTCGAGCGGGTCGTTGCTTTGGGCGCGGTAGCCGTAGTTGGGTTCGAGCATTAGCACTTTGTTGCCCGTTCGTTGAAATTTCACCACGTGTTCTTGCCCCAAACGCCCTCGGTCGAGGCCAATGTCGTTGGAGCCAACGCCCTGCGCCAAAGTAGGATAATACAGAATTTCAGTGTCAAAACGACTGATTTCAAACCAGATTTTACCTTTTTTTGCGTCCCAATAAAACGGCAAAAAGCCGTCCATTTTCTCCATACCCTCGGTGGCGGTAGCAAGGGCATTTTTAGGAGGTGTATTTTGGGCAAACACGCCATGAGTGGCAAATAGAGCGAGTAAAAGTAGTTTTTTCATCAGATTGTGAGGGGTTAAGCCGTTGACATTGTATCTTTATGCCCCAAAATAAGTGTTTTATTGCGATGAAAAAAATTCTCGTTACTGGCTCAAATGGTTTATTGGGCCAAAAACTCATGGAGTTGCTTGTTCAACAGCCTGATATAAAGCCCATTGCCACCGCTCGTGGGGTCAATCGCTTGCCTTTTACGGACGGCTACGAATACCACGCCATGGACATTACCGACCCTGCCCAAGTGGCCGAAGTAATCGAAAAAACGCGCCCCGATGCCATTATTCACGGCGCGGCCATGACCAACGTGGACCAGTGCGAGTTTGAAAAAGAAAACTGCTGGGCGCAAAATGTCAAAGCTGTTGAATATTTGATAACCGCCTGCCAAAAACACGACATCTTTTTGTGCCACGTTTCTACCGATTTTATTTTTGACGGCGCGTCGGGGCCATACACCGAAGAAGCCCAAGCCAACCCACTTAGTTTTTATGGTTGGAGCAAATACGCCGCCGAAAAACTGGTGCAACACAGCGGCGTTCGCTGGGCCATTGCACGCACGGTGCTGGTGTATGGCATTGCCTACGATATGTCGCGGTCAAACATTATTTTGTGGGTAAAAAAATCATTGGAAGACGGCAAAAATATCAAAGTTGTAACCGACCAATGGCGCACACCCACGCTGGCCGAAGACTTGGCAATGGGCTGTTATCTTATTGGAAATCAACAACCTACGGGCATTTTCAATATTTCGGGCAAAGATTTTTTGACTCCCTACGAAATGGCCATCAAAACTGCCGACTATTTTAAATTGGACAAAAGCCTCATTGCCCAAGCCGACTCCACCACTTTTTCGCAACCCGCCCAACGCCCTGCCCGTACAGGTTTTGTGTTGGACAAAGCCCAAAATATACTGGGCTATCGGCCCCGCAGTTTTGACGAAGGAATCGCCATTTTAGCTGAGCAAATGGGGCAGCATTAGTGCGTTGTTTATTGCTCGTTATTTTCGCCGCAAATCGCAAAGTGAGGAAGGCGCACACTACCAGAAGTGGTGAGTAAAAATAGGTTGTACTTCGCTTTTGGCAGTACTTTTCTTGTTTTAAAACCCTCCCAAAAAATGAAAAAAATTACTTTCCTTCTTTTTTACTTCTCACTTTTCACTTTTCATTTCGCATTAAGCCAAAGCCTCGTTCCCGCCAAAACACCCGAAGAAGTAGGGTTTTCGAGCGAGCGATTGAAGAAGTTGGACGACTTGATGCAGGGGTTTGTCAACGACGGTATTGTGCCAAATGCCGTAACGTACGTAGCGCGCAAAGGCAAAATCATACACCATAAAGCCTTTGGATACAGCAATTTAGAGAGCAAAACGCCACTCAAAAAAGACGATATTTTTCGGATTGCATCGCAAAGTAAAGCCATTACGACGGTGGCACTGATGACACTCTACGAAGAAGGTAAGTTTTTGCTCGAAGAACCCGTTAGTAAGTATATTCCTGCCTTTAAAAATCCGCGCGTACTCGAAAACTACGATAAAAATACGCTCATGTTTACCACGCGGGCGGCCAAACGCGAAATCAATATCCACGACCTGCTCACCCACACGGCGGGTATTCCGTACGAACACCCGCTCGAAAATCGGCCTGAGTTTAAAGTGCCTTACTTCAACTCGGTAGAAAATGACGTATTGGCCGACGTGGTAAACAAAATAGCGGCGCGCCCGCTGCTGTCCGACCCGGGCGAAAAATACGTCTATGGCCTCAACAGCGACGTGGTGGGGCAGTTGGTAGAAGTGCTGTCGGGCATGCCACTCGACCAGTTTTTGAAAACCCGCGTGCTTGACCCAATTGGCATGAACGACACGCATTTTTACTTGCCAGAAACCAAAAATAGCCGCTTGGTAGAGTTATATTCTAAGGGTAAAACCGAAGAAAAACTAACGCAGCACACCAACAATGCTTACCGCCAATACGCCGTTTCTGGGCCAAAAACCTACTTTTCGGGTGGGGCAGGCTTGTTGAGTACCATTGAAGACTACGCTAAATTTTGCCAAATGTTGCTCAACGGCGGTACCTTCAACGGCAGACGAATTTTAGGCCGTAAGACCGTAGAACTCATGGGCCGTAACCACATTGGCGACCTAAGCGTATGGGACCGCAACGATAAGTTTGGGTTGGGGCTGCAAGTTATTACCGAAGGCAGCCGCTACGGCGACCAAGCTACGCCAGGCGCTTTGACTTGGGGCGGAATGTACTGCTCCGAATACACCATTGATGCCAAAGAAGAACTGATTATGTTGGTTTTTACCAATATTCACCCATTTGCGCATTATTCGGACGTGGTGCGTAAGTTTAGAATTGTAACTTACCAGGCCTTAAATTAACGTCTCCTCCTAATCTTGTGGGGGTTTTATTTGAGCGGCCTCTGCGCCCAGTTTGATAAAATAAAGCCTTTTTAGTTCGTCCACTACGTAGAGCGAAATGAGCAGAAAACAACAAAGCCCCACCACCAAACCAAAAATATTGAGTTATTTTCAATAGACTTGAATTGTATTGATAATCAACGATTTATGTAATTTTATTATTTTGGAAAATATTTAAAGCATCTCAGAATTTGATAAATGAGTTTGTTGTCAAAAATTACAAGAATGGTCAATCCTCAGCAATGTTTAGTAATATTAATTTACGTAACTGTCTGATAATCAAATCACGTCAAGTCTATTAGAAGAAGGCGTAAAAAACACATCCGTTTTGGACTTACCTACGAACCAAATGAGGCTAATCATGCGTTTTATAAAAAGCACAACCAGCGTTTTATGAAATTGATTTGAGCTTTAAAAGTTGAAAACGCAATATACTCATGAGAAAAAGTAATTTTAGAGAATGGACGTTGGACAGCATCGAAGAAACCTTTGGACTGGTGCAGGTGCGGTCGTTGCCTATTTTGGACGAACTATTGTCGTATAAATACGAAGCCGATGCTTACGAACAACGCTATTTGACAACTTTGCAGGAAGACTACGTTACCCTTGGCGGAGATGATTGGAATGAAGTGGAACTTGAAAACAAATTCATTAGTCCACTCATTGTTTTTTCGGGTATTGCCAATCGCAAATACTCTTACTTTTTGGAACGAGAAATGTCCGAAGTAATCAACGACATTGAGCTTTTGGGCAAAGTAGATGGCATGATAGCAACGGGTTTTAGAAATCCGAAAAAACCTTATTTTTGTTTAAGTGAATACAAACGTGGCACTGATCCCAATGGCGACCCCAAAGGCCAAGCCTTAATTGCTATGTTGGTGGCACAGCAGCAAAACGACAATAAAAAGCCTGTTTTTGGCAGTTATATCATCGGTCGTAATTGGTGCTTTATGGCATTGGTAGGCAAAGAATACGCCATCAGTACCGATTTTTCAGGCGCAAATGAAGAAATTTTTGACATTCACCGAATCTTGAAAAGTCTGCGGGTACAGATTGAAAAACTAATCTAAAAATTCAATGGAAATTTTCTCGCAAACCAATTCTTGGAAGTTTTTATCGCTCATGTTTACGGTCAACTTGGTTCGCTATCTTATCTTGGCGGGCGTTCCGTTTTTAATTTTTTATGTTTGGCAAAAACAGCGAAAACAACCCACAAAAATTCAGCCGAAATTTCAAAAAAACGCTGACTATCAGCGCGAAATCTTGTATTCAATCTTGACATTTGGCATTTTTGCACTTGTGGGTATGTTTATTTACCACCCCGCTGTTTTACCGCAAACATTGCTGTACAAACAATGGAATGAGTACGGCACAGCCTACGGTATCTTGTCTTTTTTCTTGCTCATTTTGCTGCACGATACGTATTTTTATTGGACGCACCGCGCCATGCACCATCCCAAATTATTTAAACTATTTCATTTGGTACATCACAAATCTACCAACCCATCGCCCTGGGCAGCGTTTGCTTTTCAGCCCACTGAGGCGTTTGTAGAGGCTGGCATTCTTATCCTGGCAGCGTTTGTTTTGCCGCTCCACGGCTACGTTATTCTGGCTTTTTTGGTATTTATGACCATCTATAACGTCTATGGTCATTTGGGTTGGGAGTTGTATCCGGCCCATTTCAACCGTCATTTTTTGGCGCGTTGGCTCAATACCTCGGTCAATCATAACCAACACCACCAATATTTTAAGGGCAACTACGGCCTCTACTTCCGTTGGTGGGACGAATGGATGGGCACAACCCGCTCCGACTACAACAATACTTTTGAAACACTGAAACGCTAAAACTTTGGCGCGGTATTTGCCGTTTAGAAACAAAATCATAACCAACACAAAAAATATGAAAACTGTCCTCGTGTTTCTAACTGCTGCGGTTTTTACGGCAGTCATGGTAGCTTTTCGCACCGACGATACCAAGCCAAAAGCAGCTAAAATTCAGTGGCTTACGCTCGAAGAAGCCTATAAACTCAACCAAAAAGCACCCCGCAAAGTATTCGTAGATTTATACACCGACTGGTGCGGCTGGTGCAAAGTGATGGACAAAAACACTTTTACCAACCCCGAGGTGATAGAATACGTGAACAAAAAATACTACGCCGTGAAGCACAATCCTGAAAAAGATGGCGACGTGCAAATGGGCAATACCACCTTTAAAACCATACTCAACGGCAAAGTAACGGGCTACCCAACTACGGTGTTTATGGACGAAAAAATGGCACTTATTCAACCGCTATCAGGCTATTTAGAGCCGCGTATGTTTCACCAAGTTGTAACGTATTTTGGCGAAAACAATTACCAAAAAGAACCTTTTGAACAATACAAAACGGCTTCGTACCCCAAACTGTTCGCGCCCAAAGCCAATTGATGAAGTAAATTTGGAAAACTGCAACGTGGGCGGGTAAAAATGGTAAAAAATAGGGGCTAAACTTGTACCTTTGCTGCCTTGTTTTTACCGTTCAATAAGTTTCAGGCACGCCCTGTTTCAGTTTCACTTAATTTAGCACCTACAATCATCAAAAAGGATTCCTCATCTATGGCGGCAATTAGTTGTTCGTTTTGTGGCAGAAGAAAGAACGAAGTTCAGCTCTTACTGTCGGGTATTGATGCCCATATTTGTAACCTTTGCATTGAGCAAGGCTACGGCGTAGTTCAAGAAGAATTGCAGCCTAAAAAGAAAAAAGAAAAAGCCCCGTCGCTGCCCAAGCTCAACTTGATGAAGCCCGCCGACATGAAACTGCACCTCGACCAGTTTGTGATTGGGCAAACCGAAGCCAAAAAAGTGCTGACGGTGGCCGTTTATAACCATTACAAACGTTTGATGCAACCCAAATCGAACGACGACATTACGATTGAAAAATCGAATATCATCATGGTGGGCGAAACAGGAACGGGAAAAACCTACTTGGCCCGCACCATTGCCAAACTCCTCGCAGTACCCTTTTGCATTGCCGATGCTACCGTTATTACCGAGGCAGGCTACGTGGGCGAAGACGTAGAAACCATTTTGACGCGCCTGCTTCAAGCCGCCGACTACAACATTGAAGCCGCCGAGCGGGGCATTGTATTTATTGACGAAATTGATAAAATAGCCCGCAAAAGCGACAATCCGTCCATCACCCGCGACGTGAGTGGCGAGGGTGTGCAGCAAGCATTGCTCAAACTGCTCGAAGGTTCGGTAGTGAACGTGCCGCCGCAGGGAGGCCGCAAGCACCCCGACCAAAAAATGCTGCCTCTCAACACCGAAAATATCCTTTTTATATGTGGTGGTGCTTTCGATGGCATTGAGCGGCACATTGCCAAACGCATCAATTCGCGGCCCATTGGCTTTTCGAGCGACCGCCGCATCGGCGAGATTTTTGAACGCGGCAGCCTCATGCGCTACGTGTCGGCGTTAGACTTAAAATCGTTTGGGTTAATACCAGAACTCATCGGGCGTTTGCCCGTTTTGACGCACCTCAACCCGCTCGATGCCACGGCCTTGCGCAGTATTTTGACCGAACCCAAAAACGCCCTCACCAAACAATACAAAAAGCTCTTCAAGATGGAAGGCGTGCATTTGGAGTTTGACGAAGACGTACTCGAATACATTGTAGAACAAGCCATGACGTACAAATTGGGTGCACGCGGCCTCCGCTCCATCTGCGAGTCTATTATGACCGACGTGATGTTTGAAATACCTTCGATGAGCGACCTAAAAACGTATCAACTTACGCTCAGTTACGCCCGCGAAAAATTTGAAGGCTCTTCGCTGTTTGTGCTCAAATCGGTGGCGTAACCATTTGTGTTTTAACAAGATTTAAGACTAATTAACAGCCACCTTGTGGTGTAAATTGCTATTTTTGAGCCAAAATTGCTCATTCACTCAATTATCTCCTGTTCCCAAATGTCTAAATTTAATCGAATTAATAACCTCACGGGTTGGGTCATGTTTGCGGTAGCCCTCGTTACGTACCTCATGACCGTAGAGCGCACTGCCAGTTTTTGGGACTGTGGCGAGTTTATTGCCTGTGCTTACAAGCTGCAAGTGCCGCACCCGCCAGGTGCCCCGTTCTTTTTGTTGGTAGGCCGTTTGTTTTCCATGTTTGCCCTCGGCGATGTGAGCCAAGTGGCTTTTTGGGTCAATATGGTGTCGGTGCTGTCGAGTGCCGCTACCATTTTGTTTTTGTTTTGGACCATTACTTTATTGGGTCGCAAGATATTGGGCAAAAAAGACGAAGACCTCAACACAGGCGAAATCATTGCGCTGCTCGGCGCGGGCGCGGTGGGAAGTTTGGCCTACACTTGGTCTGATTCTTTCTGGTTTTCAGCAGTAGAAGCTGAGGTTTACGGAATGTCGTCGTTTTTTACGGCCATCGTTATTTGGGCGGCTTTCAAGTGGGAGCGCATCGAAGACCCCGCCGACTCCAACCGTTGGCTTATTTTTGTGGCTTATTTGGTGGGCATTTCCATTGGAGTTCACCTGCTCAACTTGGTTACTATTCCCGCTTTCGCGCTTATTTATTATTTCAAAAAATACCAACCTTCTTTTTGGAAAGGCGTGATTGCTTTTGGCGCGGGTTTGGTGGTGTTGCTCATCATCAATTCGGGCGTTATTGTGTGGCTGCCTTCTATGGCGGGTAAGTTCGAGATTTTCTTTGTCAATACGCTCGGTATGCCTTATTCGTCGGGGGTAATTGCCTTCTTGGTGCTTTTCTTTGCCGCCCTCATTTGGGGAATCCGTTATTCTGCCCAAAAAGAAAAAGTGCTGCTCAACACCGCCCTGCTTTCTTTTGCCTTTGTGTTAATTGGTTATTCTACCTACATTTTGGTGTTGGTACGTTCCAATTTTAACCCACCCATCAACGAAAACGACCCCAGCGACGTTATCAGCTACGTGTCTTATCTCAAACGTGAGCAGTACGGCAGCCGTCCACTGTTGTACGGGCCTGTCTTTACGGGGCGCCCCATCGATTCGGAGCGCGGCGAACCCATCTACAAGAAAGCCAACGGCAAATACGTCATAGCCGACTACCGCCCCGAATACATTTACGAGAAAAGCCAGCAAACGCTCTTTCCGCGAATGCACAGCAACCAAATGAACCACCCGCAACTTTACCAAGAAAAAATGGGACTCGCGCCAGGCCAAAAACCAAGTTTGGGCGACAACATCGGGTTTTTCTTTTCGCACCAACTCGGCCACATGTACTGGCGGTATTTTCTCTGGAATTTTGTAGGCCGCGAAAGCGACGAAGAAGGTGCGGGTAGCTTGCGCCCCTGGGACTCAAACGCGGGCTTACCCGAAATAACTATCCAAAACAAAGGCCGCGACAATTTTTATATGTTGCCATTTTTACTCGGTTTGCTCGGAATTGTAGCACAGGCGTTTCGGCGGCCCAAAGACTTGTTGATAACGGGCTTACTGTTTGTGATGATGGGCGTGGCTTTGGTGATTTATCTCAACTCGCCGCCCGTTGAGCCCCGCGAACGCGACTACATTTACGTTGGCTCATTTTATATGTTTGCTTGTTGGATTGGCCTCGGCGTGCTGTTTTTGTTTGACTCACTGGCCAAATTCCTAAAAAACACCACCGCTCGTGCCGCCGTAGCTACCGTATTGGGGCTGCTGGTACCTGGCGTAATGGTGGCCAAAAGTTGGGACAACCACAACCGCAATAACCGCTACCATTCGGTAGATTTTGCCAAAAACTTGCTCAATTCTTGCGCACCCAACGCCATTTTGTTTACGGGCGGCGACAACGACACCTTCCCGCTTTGGTACGTCCAAGAAGTAGAAGGCTTCCGAACTGACGTGCGCGTGTGCAATTTGAGTCTGCTCGGCACCGACTGGTACATTGGCCAAATGAAACGCCAAACCTACCAATCTGCGCCGCTGCCTATTTCGTTGGAACGCGAAAACTTTACGGCTGGCAAAAACGACGTAGTGCCGTTTTATGAAATGCCCGCCGTAAAAAATGGCATCAACTTGAAAGAATATATGTCGTTGGTAAAGCAGAGCAACGCGGCCATTCAGGTGCCTTTGCAAAGCGGCGAAATGACCTGCATCTTGCCCTCGTCGGTGTTGGTAGTACCCGTTAATCCCGAAGCCGTGAAGAAGCAAAATATCCTCAAAGCTGAACTGGTGCCGTTTATAAAAGATACCATGCAATGGACCATTGGCAAAAAAGATTTGTACAAGTCCGATTTGATTATGCTCGATATTATTGCGAGCAACAATTGGGAACGTCCCGTTTACTTTTCGGGTACATTGACCAGCGAAAACTACCTCAATCTGAAAGAATTTATGCAGCTCGAAGGCTACGCCTACCGCTTGCTACCCGTGCGGGTGCCAGGCGCAACCGACGGCTACGTTAATTCGGACGTGATGTACAAGAACTTGATGACCAAGACATTCTGGCGCGAAATGGACAATGCAAGCACTTACTACGATGGTACTTTCAAAGGCTCGCCCGCTTTTTCGGCGCGTATTGCGTTCATGCGTTTGGTAGATCAGCTTATTCGGGAAGGCAAAACCGACAAGGCTAAAAAAGCCATCAACTACATTTTGAAAGTGATGCCCGATGCCACCATTCCGTACGACCAAATATCGGCCAATTACGTGGGTTATCTCTTTGCGCTGGGCGAAACCAAACGCGCCGTCGAAATAGCGCAAATAATGGGTCGCCGCGCCGAAGAAGTGCTAAAATACAACACCATCCACAACACAACCCAAGACAACAACATGCAGTTGTACGTGTTGCAAACCATTGCCAGTGCCTGCCGCGAAGCCAAGAAAACAGACCTCGCCACCAAATACGAAGGTTTATTGAACCAATACATGGCTGGTTCGCAGCAATAAGAACATTACCAAACAAAAGAGGCCGCTTCAATGAAGCGGCCTCTTTTGTTTACTGGTGAAAATAAACTACCCCAAATAAGTTTTTAGTGCTTTGCTGCGCGAGGTATGGCGCAAACGACGAATGGCTTTTTCTTTGATTTGACGTACACGCTCACGGGTCAAATTAAACTTTTCGCCAATCTCTTCGAGGGTCATCGGGTGGTTGCCGTCCAAACCAAAATAGAGGGCTATTACGTCCGACTCACGCTGCGTAAGCGTAGAAAGTGCACGAGCCACTTCCTTGCGGAGCGAATCGTCCATCAAACCTTGGTCGGGTTTGTTTTCCATGTCGTTTTCGAGTACGTCGAGCAGGCTATTTTCTTCGCCTTGCACAAAAGGTGCGTCCATCGAAACGTGGCGGCCCGATATTTTGAGCGTATCTACGACCTCCGACGCTGAAATGTCCAGTACTTCGGCCAATTCTTCGGGCGATGGCTCGCGCTCAAATTTTTGTTCCAAGTCCGAAAACGTCTTTGAAATTTTATTCAACGACCCCACGCGGTTGAGCGGCAGGCGCACAATGCGCGACTGCTCGGCCAAAGCCTGTAAAATAGACTGGCGAATCCACCACACAGCGTAAGAAATAAACTTAAAACCGCGCGTTTCGTCAAAACGCTGGGCTGCCTTAATCAGACCTAAGTTGCCTTCGTTAATTAAATCGCCGAGCGAGAGTCCTTGGTTTTGATATTGCTTGGCCACCGAAACCACGAAACGCAGGTTGGCCTTGGTCAATCTTTCTAATGCTTGCTGGTCGCCCTCGCGGATGCGCTGGGCCAGCGTAACTTCCTCATCGGGAGTCAGCAAATCAACCTTACCAATTTCTTGCAAGTATTTATCAAGCGACTGGCTCTCGCGGTTGGTAATCTGTTTGCTGATTTTGAGCTGTCTCATTTATAGAATAGTGCTTATTTGTCCATTATTAACGAAATACAGGAATGCTTTATTGGTACTGACAACAAATCAATACCGATTTCGGTTTCCTTCGGGGCGGTCGCCACGGTTGCGGTCGTCGCGGCGTTCGCCGCCACCCTCCCGTTCGCGGCGGGGCTGTGGTTCGGGCATTCCTTCGGGGCGTGGCAGCAGGGCTTTGGCCGACAGGCGGTACTTGCCCGTTTTTTTATCTACTTCTACCAGTTTTACTTTGATTGTTTCGCCCACTTGCAGTATGCCGTCCATGGTTTCGAGGCGTTCCCACTTAATTTCGGAAATGTGCAACAGACCGTCTTTGCCTGGCATAAACTCCACAAATGCACCAAAAGGCTGAATGGTTTTCACTACGCCTTCGTAGGTTTCGCCTTCTTCGGGAATGGCCACAATGCCTTTCACGCGGCCAATGGCTTTGTCCATGCTTTCTTTATTGGTAGCAAAAATGGTAACAAAGCCCGCATTTTCTTTTTCTTCGATATTGACGGTAGCACCAGACGAACGCTGAATTTCTTGCACAATTTTACCGCCTGGCCCAATGATGGCCCCAATTTGGTCTTGTGGAATCTTGATGGTAACGGCACGTGGTGCGTGGGGTTTGAGGTCGTCGCGGGTGGCGGCAATGGCTTTTTTCATTTCGCCCAAAATGTGCAAACGTCCCCGCCGCGCTTGGTCGAGTGCTTCCACCAGTACATCGTACGACAGTCCATCTACTTTCATGTCCATTTGGCAAGCCGTAATACCTTTTTCGGTACCCGTTACTTTAAAGTCCATGTCGCCCAGGTGGTCTTCGTCGCCCAAAATATCAGAAAGTACGGCGTATTTGCCCGTGTTGTCGGTTATCAAACCCATGGCAATACCTGCTACGGGTGCTTTTATTTTGATGCCTGCGTCCATCAAAGCGAGCGTACCCGCACAAACAGTAGCCATTGAAGAAGAGCCATTCGACTCCAAAATATCCGATACAATCCGAATCGTATATGGGTTGTCGGCATCGGCGGGCAATATTTTTTTGATAGAACGGTGGGCCAAATTGCCGTGTCCTATTTCGCGGCGGCCTGGTCCACGGTTGGGTTTTACTTCGCCCGTTGAGAAGCCTGGAAAATTATAGTGCAACATGAAACGGTTCATGCCGTAATACATGGTGGTGTCAATAATCTGCTCGTCTAATTTTGTACCAAGTGTTACGGTGGTCAGCGACTGCGTTTCGCCGCGCGTAAACAAGGCCGAACCATGCGGATTGGGCAAGAAATCAACTTCACAAGCTATGGGACGAATCTGGTCTAACTGGCGGCTGTCCAAGCGTTTGCGCTCATCGAGTACCAATCGGCGCGAGGCTTCCCATTCCAAATCGTGGTAGTAGCGCTTTACCAAACCCTCGTTGATAGCGGTTTCGGGGTTTTCGGCTTTCAATTGCTCCAAATATGCTTTCAAAACGCCCTTAAATCCATCTTTGCGCACGTTTTTGTTGTCGCTACCTTGCTGGGCTACGGCATATATTTTGTCATAACAAGCCACGCGCACTTGCTCGCGCAGAGCTTCGTCGTGGGTTACGTGTTCAAATGTGCGTTTTTCGGTTTTACCGCAAGCGGCTTCCAATTCTTTTTGAACGGCGCATTGCATCTTTATTACTTCGTGGGCTACCTTCAAGGCTTCTACCACTTCTTGTTCAGATGCTTCGTTCATTTCGCCTTCTACCATGCAGATATCTTTGGCCGAGGCCGCCACAATGAGGTCAAGGCTGGCTTCTTTGAGCAATGAAGTAGGTGGATTGATGAGGTATTGCCCGTTTATTTTGGCTACGCGCACTTCCGAGATGGGCCCACCAAAAGGCACATCGGTAATCATCAAAGCCGCCGAAGCTGCCAATGCGGCCAATGCGTCTGGCAATACTTCGGCATCGGCCGAAATCAAGAAAATATTAACTTGGGTATCAGAATGAAAATCTTCGGGAAACATAGGACGCAAGGCTCTGTCCACCAAGCGGCTTACCAAGATTTCGTGGTCGGAGAGGCGGCCTTCACGCTTCTGAAAACTGCCAGGAATACGACCCGCCGAAGCGAATTTTTCTTGATAATCAACCGATAGGGGCAAAAAATCAATACCCAATTTGGGTTCTGGGTTAGACACAACCGTGGCCAATAACATGGTATTTCCCATGCGTACTACTACTGCGCCGTCGGCTTGGCGGGCCAGTTTACCCGTTTCAATAGTAATGGTACGACCATCGGGAAGGGTAATGGTTTTTGTGATGATGTTAAACATAAATAGAGTTAAAATAAGCAGTTAGTTTTAAAAGCAAACCACGGAGGGTTTTTCCTCTTTAAAACTTTCTAAAATGTAAGTCTGTTTGAAAAGAAAAGCGAAGAAGTAAATAAAACAGCAGGAAATCCTTTACGATTCCCTGCTGTCGGTTGTTTTTTACTTTCTGATATTCAACTCGGCAATGATAGCGCGGTAACGACCGATTTCCACTTTTTGGAGGTAATCGAGCAACCTTCTGCGTTTTCCAACCAGCTTCAACAAGCCCAAACGCGACGCGCTGTCGTGCTTGTGTTTCTTGAGGTGGTCTGTCAAGTGGTTGATTCTAAAGGTAAAGAGCGCAATTTGCGCTTCTGGCGAGCCTGTATCAGACTCCGACTTGCTGTGTCCATGTTTCTTGAACAAGTCTTTTTTCACTTCCGGTGTTAAATACATGATTGTAACCTCAGACTAAGTTAGTAAATAAATTAATTAAAATGGCCGCAAAGATACGAAATTTATTGACGCTAACTCAAAAATGTATTTTTTTAATACGGACCTTCCTACGACTCATTCAGAATCAAGGCCATTTGTTCAATTTCTTTCACCTTGTGGGTGTCGCCTGTTTTTTCAAACGCCATGATTAAATTCCGCAAAACCCGCTTTATGATGTCCAAATTTGTGCAAGGCTGGTAAAAAGTTTCGTTGGGTTTGAGGTTGAGCTGAGCAATGTAATGGTCAATGTCTGACTTCATAAAAACCAGTCCACGGTTAAAGGCATTGACGTAAAACTGAGCCGATTCGTGCTTGTAAGTAAGCACAAACAAATTGGGCAGATTGACCCCATAAACGGGCAGATTGAGTTTTTGGGCTACCAACATATAAATACAGCAAAGCGAAATAGGATTGCCCCGGCGCGTGTCTAACACCACATTAATCATCGAATTGCCCGCCGAGTGGAAGTTTTTGGTGTTGGAGCCAAATTTGAGTTTATTAAAAAAAACGTTGTTCAACGCCCGCACTTGGTCAATGGGGTGCATATCTGGCTTAAACTCGAGCCACGCTTCGTAGTAAAACTGCTCCAAGTCGGCGCGAATTTTTTCGATGGCGAGTTCAGGGTATTGGTAAGTAGCCACTATCCAAAGTCCTTCGAGCAGGTCGAGGCTACCGCCGTTGTACCAGTTGGTGAGGCGTTCGCGCAGGAGTTTAAACTGCAAATCGTGAATGAGGTCTTCGAGTTTTTGCTGGATACTGGGGCTAAAACCCGCACTTTCCCACTCGCTTTCCAAATATGGAATAATTTTGCCACCCTGCTGCCTGATTTCGGTTTCGACCAGTTGCGCCACTTCCTTGTCGTCGTCGTCTAACAACGACACCAAGGCTTTGATTTGTTGTTCGTTCATGGTGTTGTGCATGAAGTTGGATATTTGCCCGAAATAAAAACAATTTTTTTTCAGTACCCAAATTTCATAGGTTTTGCCAGCCCTAAAAATCAACTATTCGTTTACCCCTATATTGCATCACTTCACAAAAGCCCTCATACGCCCCAAAAACGGCCAAAAGCAAATTCGGGTACACCATTGAGTGTACCCGAATGATGCTACTGTTTTGAGGCCGAAATTTGAGCCATTAGAAAGCTAATGGTATCTTGTTGGTTGGATATTGTTTTAGATTGTTCCTCTATACGCTTATCCTTTTCGGCTACCAGTTTGGCCATTTCTTCTGTTTTTTGTTTTATGGCCTTCATTTCCTTTTTGTGGCGTTCTTCCGTGTTGTTTTTGTCCCAAGATTCTTTGTAATAGTCTTCGTTCAGTTCGTCATTTTCTTTTTGGAGTTTTTCCAGTTTGGTTTGAAGCCTTAATACTTCGTTGCGCCAAGATTCAATGTCAGACTTTTCTATGGTTACATCTCCATCATAATTAACGATGCTCCAGATTGACATTTCAAAAACCACCGCTATTTCTTCTAAACGCTCAATGGTTATTTGAGTTAAGCCGCGCTCCAACTTGGTGTAATTACTTTGGGTCATGTTGAGTTTTTCAGCCATGACATTTTGCGTAAGACCCTTTGAAGCCCTTACCGCTTTGATGTTGTTGTATATATCGTTCATAATCCACAAAAGTACCATTATGAATTTTACATAAAAAGGGAATATTATTAATAGTAATATTTGGAATTATTAATTTTAATGTCATACATTTGCAAAACAATAAAAATTAAAAATATGAATATGACAAATGACTCACAACAACCAAACCCGCTTCAAAGGGTTGTTCGCAAATACGAAGAGCGTTTTTGCAGCAAATGGAAGCCAAACGGCGTGTTTTATGCACGTACCGACATTAACCAAAAACGCTTTGGGCTATTGCTTAGAGGGGACTTAGAACCAACGGTTTCGGAAGTTAAATCGTTATCGTCCTTTTTTGGGGTCGAGGCCAACGAATTTTTAAACTAAAAAAGAAGCCCGCCCACTATGTCCAGTAGTGCGACGGGCTAAATTATTCACTTCAAATAAAACAATGTAAAGGTATGAAAATAACGACTTACAACAGAATGGAAGTACTTTTTAGGCTACGCACCGCCCGGGCCAACGATAAAAAGGCTACCATTTACTGCCGATGTACGGTAGATGGCGCACGCGGCCCCGAAAAATCCTTAAACATTCACATCAATAAATGTGAATGGAACGCCCGCCAACAGCAAGTAGCCAGCAAAGACACAATGGCCGCTAAAACTATCAATATAAGGCTCAAAGAAATCGGGCTAAGTTTTGACAATGCCTATTTGCAACTTTACCAAATAGGGCAAGACGTAACGCCCCAAAAGTTGATAGCTATGGTATTTGGCCAGCCAGAAAAGAAGCTACTGGACAAAGCCTATCGGCTATTTATGAGCGGTTTATAGAAGACCAACGTAACACTTCTTTGGTAGGCACGGGTAGCTATTCGGTATATAAACGACACTTTAATAACCTACAAAAAGCCCTTGACGGTATGCCGCTCAATGGCATGAGCCATGAGGGGTTTTTAAAGATGGTAGCCAGTTTGAGGCAAAAAGGATTGAGCAATAACTACGTTGCGGCCAATGTGTCTTTTTTTAAACGGCTCATTGAGTACGGCCACTTACACGAAATGATACAACGCCCGCCCGTAGGGTACAACACCATAAGGCGCAAGAACGAATATGACACCACACATTTAGAACAAGATGAAGTAAAACGACTGCTTGCGTTTGATTTTTCGGCCAACCCCGAATTAGCCAAAGAGCGCGATTCGTTCGTTTTTTGCTGTTTTACGGGGTTGCATCATTCGGACTACGCAGAAAAGACTTTTGAGATACACAACACCAACGGGGGGCAATGGATAAAGGGCTACCGCAAAAAGTCAAAGGAAGGTAAAAAAGATAAGCCCTACGAAATGCCACTACACCCAATAGCCGCGCAAATCATTGAACGATACGGGGGGCTTGAAAAACTGCCATCGGCCAGCAACAAGCAGCGCAATATCAACCTAAAACTATTGGCCGCGCATTTGGGCTTTAACATGTTCTGTGTTAAATTACAAACAAAATACAAAATATTATTTGGGATGTATATAATTATTATCAAAAATGGTGTTACTACTAACGACAGCAAAAA
>REAB01000196.1 GCA_004293645.1 Cytophagia bacterium
TCCTTCATAACCATTAAAAAGTAGTTGACACTTTGACTTGTAAACAATTGAATGTCAATGATTTAAAATGCCTATTTTTTATTTCCGTGAAGGATGCCTATTTTGAAAGTAAACGACCCCGAAACGCCCTACAAAACACTCAATATACACGCCCAACAGGTGAACGTCTTTTCGTCAGAAAATGCCTTCCAGATGGCGCAGACGAGCAAAGGCCCGCATTTTTTTGACTTTATTTTGGGCAATCCGCCCTTTATTGGCTCAAAAATGATGAACGAAGCGCAACGCCAAGATTTGTTACAGGTTTTTGGGCCAACAGAGGGAGCGGGCGTGATGGACTACGTAACGGCTTGGTACGTGAAGGCGGCGCAGTACATTCAAAACACCAATACCAAAGTAGCTTTTGTGAGTACCAACAGCATTGCGCAGGGCGAGCAAGTGGGCGTTTTGTGGGGCGTACTTTTTAATTTTTACAAAATAAAAATCCATTTTGCCCACCAAACTTTCAAGTGGAGCAACGAGGCCAAAGGCAACGCGGCGGTGTATTGCGTGATTGTGGGTTTTGCCAATTTTGACACCGACGAGAAACTACTTTTTGAATATGCCAACGTCAAAGCCGAAGCCCAAGTGCAACCCGTAAAAAACATAAGCCCTTATCTAACAGGTGGTAACGACATTTTTGTAACCAGAAGAAGCAAGCCGATTTGTAATGTGCCGATTATTAAGTTTGGGAATCAACCAATAGATGGCGGAGGGTTTATTATTGAAACAAGAGCAGAATACGAGGCGATAACTCAGCAAGAACCAGTCCTCATCAATCACATTAGGAAATTTGTTGGAAGCCAAGAATTTATAAATGGAATTGAGAGGTGGGTCTTTTGGCTTGATAAAATTGCGCCCAATGAGCTAAAACAGTCAAAAATACTTTTGGATAGGGTTCAAAAAGTAAAGGAATTTAGGCTGAATAGCACTCGAAAAGAAACAAGAGATTTAGCGCGTTACCCAACAAAATTTGCTTTTATTTCGCACGATGAAAGCGATTATGTCATCATTCCAAGTGTATCCTCAGAAAGAAGAACGTACATACCAATCGGATTTTTAACAAAAGATGTGATTGCAAGCAATTTGTGCCTAATTATTCCCAATGCCTCATTATTTCACTTTGGGGTCTTGACATCAGCCATGCACATGATATGGATAAAGTACGTTTGTGGACGCTTAAAAAGTGATTATAGATACTCGAATACAATCGTTTACAACAATTACCCGTTTCCAGAAGCGGCCAGTGAAGCCCATAAAAATAGGGTATCAGAAGCCGCACAAGTGGTTTTGGACGTGCGCGATACGTATCAAAATAGCAGCCTCGCCGACCTCTACGACCCGCTTACTATGCCGCCCGATTTGACAAAAGCCCACCAAAACTTAGACAAAGCCGTGGACTTGTGCTACCGCCCGCAGGCTTTTGTGAGCGAGTTGAGCCGCATCGAATACCTGTTTGGGCTGTATGAAGCCTATACCGCGCCGATTTTTAAGGCCAAAAAAAATAAGAAAACGGTGTCGTAACAAAACTCAAAAATCTTCTTCTCGCCGCGCTATTTTTGGGGTTTCGGCGGTGCCAATGGCATCAATAGCACCCACAATGCCGCTGCCCTCGCGGCGTTCTACCAAGTTATAGTACTGAAAAACCACGGCAGTATTAAGCAAACAACTCGACAGCACTTGCCCAACCGTGCCAATAACCCCCGCAATAGCCCCCACTACGGTAGAACCCGCGTCTAAAACCTGAAATGCTTTGAGCAACGCAAAAATGCCCGTCGGAATTTGGAAAACGTAACCAATAATACTTTGAATAATACTGATTACCACCACAAGTCCAAAAGTGGACCACCACTTGTCGGTAATTAAGTAAAAACAACGCCGCATGGAGTCGCCAAAACCCAGGTTTTCGCGCAGCCCTACAATGTAAATAAGCGAGAAAACCACGCCCAAATAAATGGCAGGGATAATTAGAAAAAGCGCTGCCACCACCAAAAGAAAAAGAAGCGCAATGGTAAAACCGAGGTATTTGAATAAATTGCCTTGTACCCGCTCCCAAATTTGGGCGGGCGCAATGGCGGGGGTATTGCCGCCTTGCTCTTCATAAATCAAAATGTAACTATAAACCGTCAATGAAGCCACCACGCTTGATGCCAGTAAAAAAACAATAAACAAAAAATAGGGTATCGTAAAAACATTGTTGAGCCCTGCGATGGCACTGAGGGCACCGCCCGCGTTGTTTTGGCCCAACGTCGAAAACATATTGGATTGATAAATGCCGTTGAATATGCCCGCTACCAAGGCCGCAGGCCCTGCAATGCAAAGCAAAGCTACCATAAGCGGCTTGAGATTTTGAATCACAAATTCGAAAGTAACATTGACTTTTTGGCCAAAATCGCGCTCTTGGAGCAGTTTAATAGAAGGTTTCATTTTTAGGATAGGTTTTTTTGAATAAAATACGCGGATAAACAATAAAATACCAAACAATAAACGCCGCCGAAACGCCAATAATGAGCATACTAACCAAAGGCGGAAGCGTGAGCCGGGTAACAAAACTTTCTAAAAAACCCGCCATGATAAAAATAGGCACCAGCCCAATCACCATCTTAACGCCATTTTTAGCCCCGCGTTTGAAAGATTCGAGGCGGCTGTATGTTTTTGGAAAAAGCAAACTGTGCCCCACCACCAGCCCCGCCGCTCCCGCAATCACAATGGCCGATATTTCGAGCGTGCCATGAATCCAGATTTTGAGTACCGATGCCAGCAACAGCCCACGGGCATAAAAAAAATACTGAAAAGCCCCCAGCATTACGCCATTTTGAAACAGCACAAACATAGTACCCGCCGAAAACAACAACCCAAACACAAACGCAATAAAAGACACCCGAATGTTATTGACCGTAATGGCCAAAAACATATTGGCTTGACTGTCGCCTTTGTAAATGGCCAGTGGGTCGCCTTTTTTGATATTTTCGAGGGTTTGGTTTACGTAACTATCGCCCAAAATGAGCCGCACAAAAGTATCGTCGTTCATGGCCGACACCCAGCCCAGCACGCACGCAACTCCAAAAAACAGGAAAGCGTAGAGCAACCTAAACCGCTCCTCGTACATCAGCAGCGGCAATTCGGCTTTCCAAAACTGGGCTATTCGGTTGCGGTCTTCGCGCCGATTGGCGTACAAACTTTGGTGAAACCGCGCCGTAAGTCCGTTTAGATATTTGGTAACGGCCGCATTGGGATAAAACGTGCGGGCGAACGACAAATCGTCGGTGAGCTCAATGAAACGCTCGCTGAGTTGGTCGGGGTCGGTGGTGGGCGTTTGCTCGTACTCGCGCCATTTGTCGGTATTTCGTTTTACAAAAACAGCTTCTTTCATTAAAAAATCTGTGAATAAGTAGTTGAGTAAAATTAGTTGATATTATTATTGGTGGCACGACTGATTTAATACGCTGAATAAAAGCATCTTAAGTAATAGTCGTGCCACCAATTAAATATGCGCAACTACTTACACAAACCAGAAGACACGCTAATTGGTTATTTTGCGCAAAAGTTAAACAAATAATTCGCTCATTCTATTATTTATTTCTCAAAAAATGTCCGTTCGCGTTCAAACCTCCCAAAATGTTGATGTAGAATATGAGCCCGCCAGCATTGGTGAGCGTATTTTGGCCAATTTAATAGATTACCTCATTTACATAGCGTGGGGCATTGGCGGTATTTTATTATTCCAAGCCTTTCATTCGGGCGGGAGTTTGTCCACATTTTTTAGCATTCTTTTTTTGTTTTTACCCATTGCTTTTTATCCGCTTTTTACCGAGTATTTTTTAAATGGGCAAACGTTGGGCAAAAAAGCCTTAAAAATTAGGGTAGTGCGCTTAGACGGCGGCAAGCCCACTTTGGGCGCGTACATTTTGCGATGGCTGCTGATTGTAATTGACAGTCAGTTGTTTACGCCTTTTGTGGCCGTGGTGGCGGTGGCGGCAGGTGGCAAAGGGCAGCGCGTAGGCGACATTGCGGCGGGTACGACGGTGGTTAAAATCAACAAAACGGTATCGCTCGACGACATTACGTACCAACCACTTGCCGAAAACTACACCGTGCGCTACCCAGAAGCCGCCCAGCTCTCCGACCGCGACATTGAAACCGTCAGAGTAGTACTCAGAAAGGCAAATTTTGACCTCACCAATCGCACCGCCGAGCGCGTGAGCGGTGTCCTAAATGTAGGCCGGGTCTATGCCGATTCGCAGCAATTTCTAACAACCATTATCAATGATTACGCCTACTTGGCCAATCAAGAAAAGTAATAGTAACGCCGACTGAATCTACGAAAAAAAACGAGTAAAGCAAGTCAAACAAAAACCCTTTTCGAGGCATTTTGTAGTTTATTGTGGCTTGTGCTGACGTTTTTCTCCAAAAATTTGGTACTTTTAATTTTCCATTTACCCAAAACTCTACATCTATGTTTTCAAAATTATTTCGACTTTGTAGTATTCTTTACTTTTCATTTTCTGGCTATTCGCACGCCCAAGTTTTAGACATGGATAAATTTGCGGGTATGAAAGCCCGCAGCATTGGCCCAGCGGGCATGAGTGGGCGCGTTACGAGCATTGACGTGCAACTTTCCAACCCTGCCGTGATGTACGTTGGTACAGCCTCGGGCGGTTTGTGGAAATCTATCAACGGCGGCGTGTCTTTTGCGCCACTCTGGGACGAGCAGCCTGTGTCTTCTATTGGGGCAGTGGCCATTGACCAGCGCAACCCCGACGTAATTTGGGTGGCCACGGGCGAGGGAAATCCCCGCAACTCGCAAAATTTTGGCAATGGCATCTACAAAAGCCTCGACGGTGGCAAGACGTGGCAGTTTTTGGGCTTAGAAAAAACCAGCAACATTCACCGCTTAATTTTAGACCCCTCCAACCCCAACGTGGCCTACGCGGGCGTGCAAGGCTCGGCCTACGGCGACCACCCTGAGCGCGGCGTTTACAAAACCACCGACGGCGGCAAAACCTGGGAAAAGATTTTGTACGTAAACGAGCGAACGGGCGTGTCGGACATGGCCATGGACCCTACCAACCCCAACAAACTCATTGTGGGTATGTGGGAATTTAAGCGGCAGGCGTGGTTTTTTAAATCGGGTGGCGCAGGCTCGGGAATGTACATCACCACCGACGGCGGCAAAACTTGGAAGCAACGCACCAAAGAAGATGGCTTGCCCGAAGGCGAGCTGGGTAAAATGGGATTTGGCATTGCCCGTAGCAACCCCAATGTAATGTACGCGCTCATCGAATCGAAGAAAAATGCGCTTTACCGCTCTGACGACGGCGGCTTGAAGTGGCGCAAAACCACCGACAAAGGCATTGGCGACCGCCCGTTTTATTATTTCGATTTGCTCATAGACCCCAAAAACGAAAACCGCGTTTATGAAATCGCGACGTTTATTTCGCGGAGCGAAGACGGCGGCAGAAATTTCCAGACCATCGTGCCATTCTCCAAAGTTCACTCCGACTACCACGCCTATTGGGTACACCCCGACAACCCAGATTTTATTATTTTGGGCAACGATGGCGGTTTGGTTATCTCGCGCGACAAAGCCAAAACGTGGCAATTTACCGAAAACCTGCCCGTGGGTCAGTTTTACCACATCAACGTGGACGATGCCGTGCCGTTCAACGTCTATGGCGGTATGCAAGACAATGGCTCGTGGCGTGGCCCCAGCGCGGTGTGGCGCGAGGGTGGCATCAGGCACGAGCATTGGGAAGAAGTAATGTTTGGCGATGGCTTCGACGTAATGCCCGACCGCTCCAATCCGCGCTACGGCTATGCCATGTCGCAGGGGGGCAACATTGGGCGTTTTGACAACAACACGGGCGACGTGAAGTTTATCAAACCCGTGCATCCCGAAGGCAAAACGTTGCGCTACAATTGGAACTCAGCCCTGGCCGCCGACCCTTTCGACTCCAAAACGATTTATTACGCTTCGCAGCACGTTCATAAAAGCACCGACCGGGGCGACTCGTGGGAAATCATTAGTCCTGACCTCACTACCAACGACACTACCCGCCAAAAAGCCGACATCAGCGGCGGCCTGACTTTTGATGCCACCGCCGCCGAAAACTATTGCACCATCATCGCCCTGGCGGCCAGCCCCGTGCAGCAGGGTATGTTGTGGGCTGGCACCGACGACGGCAACGTGCAACTCACCACCGACGGCGGCAAAACCTGGACCAACGTCAGCAAAAATATCAAAGGTGTGCCAACCACCACTTGGGTGCCGCAGATTCAAGCCTCCAAATACGCGGCGGGCGAAGCATTTGTGGTGTTCGACAACCACCGCACCAACGACTGGAAACCTTACGTTTTTAGAACCAAAGATTTTGGCAAAACGTGGGAAAGCGTCGTGAACGACCCCAAAGTGGGTTTTTGCTACGCCATTGCCCAAGACCCCGAAGCGCCCAATTTGCTCTTTTTGGGCACCGAAACGGGCTTGTACGTGAGCATTGACGCGGGCAAAAATTGGAATAAATGGAAAGCGGGCTACCCCACCGTGCCAACCATGGACTTGGTGATTCACCCCCGCGACCACGACTTGGCCATCGGCACTTTTGGCCGCGCTATCTATATTTTAGACGACATTCGCCCGTTGCGGAGCATTGCCCAAAATGGCGTTAAAGTACTGAGCGACAGCATTAAAGTATTCCCTGCGCCCGAGGCTTACTTGGCCAGTTATCGCCAACCCCAAGGCAAGCACGACTTCCAGACCGATAACTTGTTTATGGGCGAAAACCGCCCCCAAGGCGCGATGGTGAGTTTTAATTATTTGCCAAAAGACAAAGACAAAAAAGACAGCGTTAAAGTAGAGATTTTTGATGCCAATCGCCAGACAATCAGAACGTTTAAGGCCGAAGCCAAAGCGGGCATCAATCGTTTGCAGTGGCGATTAGACCAAAAATTGGTACGATTTCCTGCCGCGCCCAAACCGCGCCCCGACGCGCCCGAACGCGGTGGCTGGGAGGTATTGCCCGGCACTTACACGGTGCGCATCAGCGCAGGAAAGTGGAAAGACTCGACCGCCGTGGTAGTAAAAGCCGACCCGCGCTCGCCCATTACCGATGCCGAGCGCAAAGCCCGCTACGAGTTGATGCAAGAGGCGTTTAAATCTGTAAACGAAACCACCGAGGCCGCCGACAAGCTCCGCGCCGCCCGCGAAAAAGTAGATTTGATTGACCGTATTTTGGCCGAGCGCACCGACGACAAAGCCAAAGCCGTAAAAAAAGCGGGCAAAGAGGCCAAAGACAACGCCAAAAAACTACTCGATGGCCTCATTGGCAACTCCGATTTGCAGGGTATTGTGCGCAGCCCGAAGGTAATAAGCGGTATTTTGCAAAGCAACTTGGGCTACTTCCAAACCGCCGAAGGAATGCCTACCAGCACCGAGCAAAACGCGCTAAAAAACATGCAAAATGCCGTAAAAGCGGCCATGCCCACCGTAAACGATTTTGTAGCCAAAGATTGGGCCGCGTATCAAAAATTGGTGAGCGAAGCCGACATAAAGCTATTTTAAATTGCAGTGATTAAGTAGTTGCGCATATTTAATTGGTGGCACGAGTATTACTTAAGATGCTTTTATTGAGCGTATTAAACCAGTCGTGCCCCCAATAATAATAGCATGGCGGCGGCCAACCGCACGGGCGGCCCCGCGCCTCATTTTACTCAACTACTTACTCTACAATTTTGTGCGGCACGCTCAAAACTAAACCTTAATGAATTGTCACCAAATCAAGGCTTTTTTGGACAATATCGCCCATGCTAACGCAATTTAAAAACGAACTATTGCGGTAATGTTTGGCCAATTCCTGTTTGAGCTGCTCGGTGTGTTGGGGTAGTGAGATGCGGTCTTTTATCATTACATTCATTAAATCTTTGATACGCCCGCCTTCTACCCGCAAACGCCCCGCAATGAGCGACCGCTCTTCTTTTTGGTATTGTAGTACACTTTCAGTAGTTAAGTATTTGAAACCCAAATCAATGAGGGCGTTATTTTGCTTAAAATACTGCGGCATATACACCACTTTTTTGCCCTCGTAACTTTGCTGGTCGAAGTCAATAGAACGAATGCGATAGTAAACCTCCTCGAAGTCGGGGGTAATGTCCACCACAAAATTACTGCTGTGCATATCGCCCAAGAGCCGCACAAAGCAGCGTTCGTTAAACTTTACGAACTCTTTGCAGAGCCTGATGGCGTTGAGGTTGGGGTCTTGCAAATAAGATTTCATAAACATATCGCCAGGCACACCCGCAATGTGTTCTTCCACGAGGGTGTCGCCGCTGGTGAGGTAACTGATGCGGTTGGGCGACAAAATATGTTCTAATTCAAGGCCATAAATACGCGAAGCGTCGGCATTTTTGAGGTAAAAATAGTCAAAATTGTCGTTTACTTTGTTTACAATTCTGACCCTGAACGGCTTAGAATTGCCGTACGAACACAAGTCCACGCGGTCCACGTAGAGGTGTTTCATCACCGACATATCGCCGTCGGCTTTGAGGTCGGCGTAGATTAGTTTAAGGGCCAAATACACCTCCTCAATGTCGGCTTGCGAATAAAACACCGTTTCCCAGAACGTGTCGCTGCCTTTTTTGTCATAGAGCGGAATGGCGTTGTCAAAACGCAGCAGCGAAGCATACTGAATGGGCAACGCTACTTCGCGGTTGTACTGCTCCAAATACTCCCGCAGGTGGCCATTGATGCGAAAAGGAATTTTTTTCTTACTGATAATGGCCATTTGTGTTTTAAATCAATACGTTACGCCTTCTTCGTCGAGCAGTTTTTGGAGGTTGAGCGTGATGCCCTCCATGAGTTCGATGTCTTGGTGCCACTCTACCACGGTGGTGGTTTGACCTTTGGCAAAAACAAATATCTTGCGTCGTTGGGTCATAATCCAGCACACTTTTTCTGTGCCAAACGCCATCAATTCTTCGGCTTTTGAGAACACATAGTCAATTTCTTTGTCGGTGTCTATTTTAACATCTACTTCGATGGCTATTTGGGGGGCTACTTCAAAATATTTGTCGTTCAAAACTACTTTTTCTTTCAAAAAAATGCCCAAATCGGTCGAGAGATTATTTTTGTGGCCCAAGTGCAGCCCCGCTTCGTTGGTAGCTGTCCAGTACAATTTTCGGTCAATGTTTGATTTAACAAAAAAGTCTAAAATAGACACAATAATTGCTTGCAGAGAGCTACACCCCATAATCTCTTCTAATTTTTTGGTACCGTTCATCACCGACTTATAGCCCTTGTAATAAAACGGCCTGCCACCTACTACTTCCCGCACCAACCTTTGGGGTATTTTTCGGGTTTTGGGCAGCACGGGTGCTATGTTGGTTGTTTGGGTCATATTGTTGGCATTTTTTATCAAAATAAGGCATTTTTTTGGCAAAAAACAACTCCTAAAACCGCATTTCTTTGGGTTGAAAGTAAATTGCCGTACCAACAAAATTTGGCCGCATTGCTGGTCAGTCATGGAGAAGAGCGGGGTTTTTATTTTGCCCCACCACCACAACCAACGGCAACAAACTTAATCTCAACTCATGGCCTGTTTTCACGCTGTTTTGTCCTAAATTTGTTTTTTTACAACCCAATCGCCCTTGATGAAACTACTGCCGCAGCCACCCCAAAAAGCCGTCAAAGCCCTCGTGAAGCAGCCCGTGCTACGCTCAGAAATAGATATTTTTAAGGCCAATCTCACCACGTTGCTCGACAAAATAGCCGCCATTGACCAACGCCCCCAAGACGAAAGCGAAGAACACCTCAAAAACGACCTCCGCGATTTTTTGCGCGATACTTACTACCGCAACAGCCACGCCATCAACACCAAAGACAAAAAAGATTTGGTTATTCATACGGGCAAAACCACCGACACCGACGCGGGCGTACTTATCGAAGCCAAACGGCCTGCCAACGTGGCCGAGATGATAACCACCCAAAACCCCAACAAAAAAGCCCTGCACGAACTGATTTTGTACTATTTGGACGAGCGCGGCCGCGCCGAAAATACCCAACTCAAACACCTCATTGTCAGCAATATAAATGAGTGGTATGTCTTTGATGCCAACGACTTTGACAAGCTCGTTTACCGCAACACCCAAATCAAGAAACTCTACGAAACCAAGCTAAACGACCGCAAGGATAACCCGTTTTTTTACGAAGAAATTGCCAAAATTGTGGCCAAAATGGACGTTGAGATGCCCTGTGTTTACTTCAACATCACAACCTACGACACAGTCCTGCGCAACCAAAACCCCGACGACGACCGCGAACTAACCGCCCTTTACAAACTGCTCTCGCCACCGCACTTGCTCAAAGTGGCCGCCCCCAACGATGCCAACTCGCTCAACGACCGCTTTTACCGCGAACTGTTGCACCTCATTGGCCTTGAAGAAGTAAAAGATGGCGGCAAGAACATTATCAGGCGCAAACAACCCGCCGAACGCCACGCGGCCTCACTGCTCGAAGCGGCCATTGATGCCATCGAAACCGAAGACGTGCTGCACCGCATTCCCGACGGTGCCATGTACGGCAGCACCCTGCCCGAACGCACTTTCAACGTAGCCCTCGAACTGTGCATTACTTGGATAAACCGCATCTTGTTTCTCAAACTCCTCGAAGGCCAACTCCTAAGCTACCACGCTGCCAACAAAGATTATCTGTTCTTGAACTCGGCCACTATCAACGACTTCGACGAGCTATTCAAACTCTTTCATAAAGTGCTGGCCGTGAACCTAAACGACCGCAGCGAGGCCATCAAAGCCAAATACAGCCGCGTGCCCTATCTCAACAGTTCGCTCTTCGACATCAGCGAGCTCGAAGACCAAACCATCAAAATAAACGCCCTCGACAACGGTGGTATGATGCCCCTCATGAAAGGCTCTGCACTTGCTACTTCCACTTCGGACAGTACGCCGCGCGGCAAAGCTACGGTGGGGCTTCTCAGCTATCTTTTTCAGTTTCTTGATGCCTACGACTTTGCCAGCGAAGGGGCAGCCGTAGCCATTCAAGACGACCACCGAACCATCATCAATGCCTCTGTACTGGGCAAGGTTTTTGAAAAAATAAACGGCTACAAAGATGGCTCCATCTTTACGCCCGCCTTTATTACCATGTATATGTGCCGCCAAACCATAAGAGCGGCGGTGATGGAGAAACTAACAGCCCCCCACCCCCCAGCGGCTCCCCCATCGGGGCGGTACGCCGCGCGGGCGGGGGGGGCTGCTGGGGGTTGGGGGGCTGTCTATGACCGCATCGGCAGCCAAATTTCGCGCAAAGAAGCCAATGATTTAATAAATACACTGCGTGTGTGCGACCCCGCCGTGGGTTCGGGGCATTTTTTGGTGTCGGCCCTCAACGAGATTATTGTCATCAAGAGCGAATTGGGCATATTGATGGACGAAAACGGCAAAACCTTGCGCGACTACGACATCAGCATCGTAAACGATGAACTGGTGATAACCGACGAAAACGGCGATGTTTTTGCCTATAACCCCAACAGCAAAGAAAGCACGCGGGTACAGAAAACGCTCTTCCACGAAAAACAAACCATCATCGAAAACTGCCTTTTTGGCGTGGACATCAACCCCAATTCGGTAAAAATATGCCGATTGAGGTTGTGGATAGAATTACTCAAAAATGCCTATTATTGTCAAAACGTCGGCGAGGTTTCAAACCTCGCCGACGTTAAAAATTGGCAACTTCAAACCCTGCCCAACATTGACATCAACATCAAATGTGGCAATAGCCTTTTGAGTAGATTTGCGCTTGATGCCGATTTGAGCAAAGCCCTGCGAAGTATCAAATATGACGTGGCCGCCTACCGTGGCTTTGTGAACGACTACAAAAACGAAAAAAACCGCGAAGCCAAACGTGGCCTTACCCAAATTATTGAGCGCATAAAGGCCGATTTTAGAACCGAAATAAACAAAAACGACAAAAAACTGCTCGCCCTCAACAAAGCCAGCGGCATACTCTACAACCTCACCGCCCAAACCAGCCTGCTGCCGCCCACGCCCAAAGAAGCCAAAACCCGAAAAGAACAACAAGCCAAACTCGAAGCCGAAATATCTAAACTGACCCGCGACATAGACGACATAAAAAGCAACGCCGTCTATAAAAATGCCTTCGAGTGGCGCTTTGAGTTTCCCGAAGTACTCAACGACCAAGGCGACTTCATGGGCTTTGATGTGGTGATTGGAAATCCGCCGTATGGCGTTTCAATGAAAAACGGACTAAGGCAAGCTGTGGTTTCATCTTTGGGGAAAGTCCCTGATTATGAAATTTACTACTATTTTATAAACATTGCCAAGAAAATATTAAAGCCAAATGGCGTAAAATCGTTGTTAGTGTAAATTATAGACTGGTAATATAGGAGATTTATTAATTTTGAGGAAATATATTAACCCTCAATAAAATGGCACAGATAGAAATAATTATC
>REAB01000197.1 GCA_004293645.1 Cytophagia bacterium
AGTCTTTTGATTTGTAGAAAAACTAAATTACTTCTTTTTGCTCACTCTCCTCCTTTTTTTTTCTAAAACTGTAAACTGCATCGTGAAGGATGCCTACAATTACATGGTTTGCGGCAGCTACGGGCGGAAGTGTTGTTTATTCAGGAAATCCGTTTACAACGCCAACCCTCAGCACAAACACAACCTACTACGCCGCGTGTACGGCCAATGGCTGTACCAGTCCCACTCGTGGAGCAGGAACTGTAACGGTTAATGCCGTAACAAGTCCTTGCCCACCAACTATTACACACAGCGGCACGGTCAATACGGGCGTTTATACCGCATCGCAAAGCATCAGTAGTACCAGTAATGTGCCAACCAATACAAGTTATTTTGCAGGGCAGTCTATTCTACTATCACCTAGGTTTTCGGCAGGGCCAAATGAGAATTTTATAGCCAGAATTCAAGGTTGTGCAACAATTCCTACCAATGGCTTGGTGGCCTACTATCCGTTTAGCGGCAATGCCAACGACATGAGCGGCAACGCCAACAACGGTACAGTGAGCGGTGCAATATTGGCTAATGATAGATTTGGTGTTGCTAACAGAGCTTATAGATTTAGCGATGGCAACAGAATAACAGTACCAAATAGCAGCAGTTTGAGCTTGCCCAATGCCTTTACGTTTAGTGTCTGGGTCAATATGCTTTCGGCTACTGGCAGAGATGGCAACGGGGCAGTAACTACGAGCTCTGAGCAATGTATTTTTACAAAAAATTGTGATGGAGGACATCTTCGGACTGCTATTTATCCACAAAATGGCACATTTTTACTACAAACCTACGCCAACAACGGCGACCAAGTTACGATTCCGTTTCAACTCAATCAATGGAAAATGATTAGCATTGTCTATGATGGCAGTACTTTAAAGCAATTTGTAGATGGCGTTGTAGTTTCTACCAAAACCACAACATTAAACTTGGCACTTACCAATGCCAATAATTTGGTAATCGGTAATATGGGCTGCTTTATTTATTATTTCAACGGTATCTTAGACGATTTTCGAGTTTACAACCGAGCATTGACCAATACCGAGGTGCAAAATATTTATGTTGTAGAAAAGCCGTAACCCTATTTCAAATACTTACCAGCCTGCACACAAAGTCCTGCTTTGTGTGCAGGCTGGGTTTTGTGTGCAGTGCTACTGTGTTGTTACAAAGTTTAGTGGAACAACGCCAGATGGTATCTCCCAACGTATTCAAAGTATGTTGTTTGTGGCTGTCAAAAAGAAGAAGACTAACCCACCCACAAATCCAACAATTTGAGGTCAGGGATATTTTTAAAGTCAGCCGTATTGTGTGTAATCAAAGTCAAGTCATATTCTAAGGCCGTAGCCGCAATGATGGCATCGGGTAATTTGATACTACGAGATTTTCGTAAGGCAATCGTTCGTAAAACAATGGCTTCTGTTAATTCAAATATACGACAGCCCTCTACGGCTATTTTGAACTTAGCTAATTCTGGCCGATTATGCCCCAAGAGTTCAATACGGTTGATGATAGAAATAGCAGGTGAATCGTCCATGACGATATCCATAAAATCGAGGCCAGCAGGGGGTAATTTGCCGCCCAAATAGTCGGATATGGCATTGGTATCCGTTAGATATTTCTTTCCCATTCGTTTCTTGATTTTTGGATAGATTCGTTAAATTCATCAGCAGCTTGGGTTGATATGCTGCCACGAAGCAAAGACGATAACTTAGGCTTGACAACAGGTTCTTGTTTTATGAATCTAATCAAATTTAGTTCGGCTAGCTCTGTCAACAGATTCAACGCCTTTGGGTTGGTTAGTTCAATAGTTATTGTTTCCATATCAATTTATTTTTCTACAAATATAACCAAAAACAACCAATCCTAATTCCCAATAAAATCTACATACATTTTACTATTCACGCTGCTACTCGGTAGTTGCTCGGTCGAGGACATCAAGCCCGAAGTCATCAAACCCTACTTTATCGAAGCCGCCGACCTTTCCATTGGCGAAAGCATCCTCGAAAAAACGGGTTCTAACTCGTTTGTAGTCAAAATACCAGTTATATCATTTGGTAAATCCACTGATAGATTTCTCGACTCTTTTTTAGGCCAATTTTTCAATTGCGTTGAGAATAAAATTTAATCCCCCGAAAGGTGTTATCTCTTTTGAAGATTGTTCGGTCTTTGCGCGCAGTGGTATTTTGTTGTCTATAATTGCAATTTACACTTTTTAGGCAATACTACCAAAAGTACAACTTGTTGTTTATTAATACTTTACGGGTTTTTTTGTGGTTACTTGCGGCTTCTATTGTCTATCAAAACCTCGCAGCAGCAAACAACTACCAGCCATATCAGAGCATTCCTGTTTCGGCGAAAAATTAAGTATGGCGTTGCTAAAACAACAAAAACCGAATCACCAAAGGCGAAGCACTTGGGTAAATGTTTTCAATGGGTAGGGTAGGATTAACGTGCTGATTGAAGTTAAAATTATACAAAACCATGATACTCATCGATCGAACAAAACGCCCGTTGAGCGGCTGCGAATAAGAACCGCCCGCCAAAAATGAGTTCAGGTTGGTACGCCGCTTTACTACAGGCCCCGACACGTCGAAGTAGCTCACGTTTAGGGTTTCGAGCTCGGCGTTGAGGTTGATATTCTCAAAAATATTGTAGAAAGCAAAAGCGCGGCCTCCGTAAGAGTTGTCGGTAAAACGCTGCCCCGTAGATGCACGGCTGCTGATGTAGCGGTACACTACGCTACCGCCCACGGCCAGGCGGTCGGTGAGTTGCAAGCCTGCGGCGGGGGCTACTTCAATGTTGGTAAAAGTACCCAATGTCAGCGCAAAGCTACCGCCCAACCGCAAGCGGTCTTTCCACGAAGGAGGCTGGTCTTGGCGCGGCCCGTCCGACTGGCGCGGTGGCGCATCGAGTACGCGCATGGGGCCGTCGTCTTGGCGTGGAGGAGGCTGGCTGGGCGCGTCGGGATTGGGGCGCGTTTGCGCCAAAACAGGCAGGGTAAGGAGCGTTAATAAGGCAACGCGCAACAATTGGATTTTCATGGTGTTGGTTAAATTGTGATGTATCAACGTAAGCACGCGGGGCGCTATTGTACAACAGAACGGTTGGTTAATTGCTGAAAAACTGTTTCTAATTGAATCCCTTCATTTTTTAAATCGGCCAGCAGGCGGTCGGCCACTATTTTGCCTTGATTGATCACTACCACGCGGTCGCAGACGGCCTCTACCTCTTGCATGATGTGCGACGAAAACAGCACCGTTTTGTTGCGCCCCACGTTTTTAATTAAATTTCTAATTTCCACAATTTGGTTGGGGTCGAGGCCCGTGGTAGATTCGTCCAAAATCAGCACGGGCGGGTTGTGAATGAGCGCTTGCGCCAAGCCCACCCGCTGCCGATAGCCCTTTGAAAGCTGACCTATTTTTTTGCGTTGTTCTGCCCCCAGGCCGCACATTTCAATCATTTGGGCCACTTGCTGCTGCAACGCCAGCCCTTTGAGTCCGTATAACTTGCCAATAAATTCTAAAAACTCTTTGACGTACATTTCCAAGTAAAGCGGGTTGTGTTCGGGCAAATACCCGATGCTGCGGCGCACTTCAATTGGACTTTTGGCCACGTCAAAACCGTTTACTTCTACTTGACCACTCGTGGCTGCCAAGTAGCCCGTCGCAATTTTCATGGTGGTAGATTTGCCCGCGCCGTTTGGCCCCAAAAAACCGACAATCTCGCCAGGCCGCACGCTGAAACTCACGTCATCAACAGCCTTTTGGAGGCCATACAATTTGGTTAAATGCTGAATTTGAATGGACATCTTGCGTAATTGAATCAATTCTCAAAAGTACAAATTAAAACGCAAAACGCCGTTAATTTGTATCTTTGCCCCCAACAACCGCTATCTTTAACCATGAGATTACTGCAAAACACCGCTTTTTCGTTGCTTTTACTGGTTTTTGGTACCGCTGCCTCAGTTGCCCAGGTGGCGCGTATTACCACGGCCAATGTGAGCGGCAACGTAGCCTGTGCTGGTACCGCTACTTCTGTTGCTTTTACTACTACCAATTTGGCAGTTGCCAACCGCTCGTTCACGGTACAATTTTCCAACGCGGCGGGGGTTTTTAGCACACCTTTGCCGTTGGCGGTGGGCAAAACCAGCCCCATTGCTGTTACGATTCCTGCCAATATCACGCTGGCAAGCGGCTACAAACTACGCGTCGTAACCGACACTACCAATGTTGAGTACGTGCCTTCGGCAGCTTTTACGCTCATAAACAGACCTACTGCTACGCTTACGGGTGGAGACACCATCAACGTGGGCGAGTCGGCCTCGCTCACGCTTACTTTTACGGGCAGCGGCCCGTGGACATATACTTTTACCAACAGCAACACGGGTACAACGAGCGTAAACCCACTTTTGGGCAACGTTTCGCCTACTGCTACAACCACCTACGCGCTGCAATCGGTAAGCAATTTTTGCGGGGTGGGTACAGTAAGCGGCACGGCCAAAATTACGGTGATTCCGCATCTGAGTACTGCCGCTCTCAGCTTCGCTCGGGTGTGTGCGGGCAGCAATTTGTTGGTTCCGTTTGTGGTAACGGGCAGCTTCGAGTCGGCGGTTACTTACACAGCTCAACTTTCGGACGCTACGGGCAGTTTTGCGGCTCCAGTTACCATCGGAACGGCAACGGCTTCGCCCATTTCCGCCATTTTACCAGCTACTTCGGCGAGTGGGGCGGCCTATCGCATTCGGGTTTTGGCCAGCGCCACTTCCACTACCGTCAGCAGCGCGGCTTTTGCCATACGCCCTTTGCCCACCGCCACGTTGAGCGGCAACAGCACCATCAACATCGGCGAAACCGCCAATCTTTCGGTAGCATTTACGGGCGATGCGCCCTGGACGTATCGGTTGGCCGACGGTATCATCAGAACCGCTACGGCAAGTCCCGCCACGGTGGGTGTTCAGCCTACTGTTACCACTACTTACGCCCTCCAAGCCGTGAGCAATGAGTGTGGCACCGGCAGCTTTTCGGGCGCGGCGCGGGTGGTTGTGGTTCCCCGCATCAGCACCGCCGACTTGGTTATCAATAGTGTGTGTGTTGGCACCAATTTGAGTGTGCCGTTTGGCATAACGGGGGCTTTTGAGCAACCTACTTCTTACACTGTTCAGCTCTCAGATGCAACGGGCAGTTTTACTACGCCGCTCAACTTAGCCACGGGTAGCGCGTCGCCCATTGCCACAACCATTCCTGCTAATTTAGCGGCGGGAGCGGGCTATCGGTTGCGCGTGGTTTCGGCTGCTACGGCTTCTTCGGTTAGTAGTCCCGCTTTTGCGGTGCGGGTGCGCCCCACGGCGAGCATCAGCGGCAACTCGACGGTCAATTTTGGCGAAACCGCCAATTTAACGCTTACTTTCACGGGCGAAAGTCCATGGAATTTTACGTTGTCGGACGGGAGCAGCAACACGGCCAGTAGTACGCCATTTGTGTTGGCTGTCAAGCCCAATCAAAACACCAACTACGTACTCAACAATGTGAGTAATTTGTGCGGGGCGGGTTCTACCACAGGAAGCGCGACCGTAACGGTGATTCCAAGGTTAATTACCGAAGACATTACAGCCAATATCTGCGTGGGTGGTACGCTCAATGTGCGCTTTGGCGTGGGTGGTGTTTTGCCCGCCAACACCACTTATCAAGTGCAACTCTCCGACAGCGCGGGCAATTTTAACAACGCCATTTTGCTGGGTAGAGGCCTCCAAAGCCCCATCGAAGTTACGATTCCTGCCACGGTAATATCGGGCAACAATTATCGGTTGCGGGTATTGGCCGAAAACACAACCAATGTCAATACGCTGCCCAATAAGACTTTTCAAATTCGTAAAAAAGCGGCGGCCACGTTGAGTGGCGGTGGTAGTTTTGGAATTAAACCTGGCGACGAAGTGCTGCTCATTGCCCAACTGACGGGCGACGCACCCTGGAACGTGGTGCTTTCTGACAATAGCACGTTTAATACTTCCATCTCTCCTTTACTCATTACGGTAAAACCCAGTTTTACAACTACCTACACGCTACAATCGGTGAGTAATGGCTGCGGCGTGGGTTCGGTGGCGGGCAGTGCCGTGGTAAATGTCATTATTACGAACGCCGAAGAGGCAATCAACAATGCGGTTCTGGTGTATCCCAACCCTGCCACAGACCGTGTGCGTTTGCGCGTTAATTTGCCAAAAACACCACCAAGCGAATGGCAACTTCTTAACGCCACAGGAAAAATAGTTCAGCAACAAACCTGCGACAAACAACCCACTTATCAAACAGACATTTCGCTCCAAAACCTACCTGCGGGTGCTTACGTGCTGCGCGTGCGCGTCGGCGAGCAGTGGCTTTCTCGAAAAATAGTGAAGCTGTAAATCAGACTTGAAGTTACCGAAATCACAATTTACCAATGTCGTTTAGTGAAGGAATTTGTAGAAAAAAACCTACTCTGCTTGACGCAGTAAGTAGTTGAGTAAAATTAGGCGGTTCGACGCTGCGATGATATTATTTTTGATTTGCAATAAAGGGTAATTTGGTGATAACAAATTGATAAACATCGGACCGCCGATGCGGACAATTACAATAAATTACTGTAATTACAAACAATTACGAGTAAGTACTTATTGCCAAAGACGCAGCAACGCCAAGCATGGCTACATTTCGAGTAGCATTTTAGGGGCCAAAGTGTGTTCATTCCTGATTTTTTCTTGCAATTTCAAAAAACCACCAATCAAGGCTTCGGGGCGCGGCGGGCAGCCTGGCACGTACACATCTACGGGAATAATGCGATCTACGCCCTTCACGACGTGATAGCCGTGTTCCCAATATGGCCCACCGCAATTGGAGCAGCTTCCCATCGAAATGACGTAGCGTGGCTCGGGCATTTGTTCGTATAAACGACGAATGCGGTCGGCCATTTTGAAGGTAACTGTGCCAGCCACAATCATCACGTCTGACTGGCGCGGCGAGGAACGCGGAAAAATCCCAAACCGCTCTAAATCGTGATTGGAGCCATAAGCCGCCATCATTTCAATGGCGCAGCAGGCCAAACCAAAGCCCATTGGCCACAAAGACGACAGCCTCGACCAGTTGAGGAGGTCTTCGACGCTGGTTAAGATAACCCCGCTTTCACCCGTTTTGATGCGCCCGTTGGTAGGTAAAATATCAGACATGATTGTTTCATTTTGAACAATTGCCCAAAATTACCACAAATTGGGCGGCAACCCACGCTATTTTTTCACTTTGCGTTTTACTTGCAACGGCAGGCTGTCGGGAAGGTTACCTTTGCCGACACTTTTGAAATCACTATTCAGAAGAAAAACCAATTGATTATCAGATAACTACATGACAAAAATCGTTGCTGTACGGGCTACTGTGCCACAAAATCAAGCACCAGCGAATTGATGCAATAGCGTTGGAAAGTAGGCGGTGGACCATCGTCGAAAAGATGTCCCAAATGAGCAGTACAACGCCCACAAAGCACTTCTACGCGCTCCATTTGTTGGGTATAATCGCGTTTGTACAAAAGCCTGTTGGGCGCGGCGGGTTCAAAAAAACTCGGCCAGCCGCTGCTGCTCGCAAATTTGGAAGTAGATTTAAACAATTTATGTCCGCAGGCGGCGCAGCAATACGTGCCTTTGGCGGTGTGTTTGTAGTATTTGTTGTTGAAGGGCTGCTCGGTAGATTTTTGCCGTGCAATGTCATACACGCCCCCCGACAGCACGCTTTTCCACACTTTGTCAGAGAGGCGCAATGGCAGGGTATCAGTGTGCGAATAGTACGGGTTGGCAGGCTGCGCCTTAGTTTCTTCTTTGGCACCGCTACACGCCACGCAGCAACCAACAAGTCCCAAAATCCACCATTTTTCGAGAGCCGTCATTTGAATTTAATTCTAAACAGTCCCTTCTTTCATGCGGTCGGCGTTTTCGGCAATGCGCAGGTTCTCGATAAAATCGCCAATTTCGCCGTCCATTACGGTCGGTAAGTTATACACTGTGTAGCCAATACGGTGGTCGGTTACGCGGCTTTGGGGGTAATTATAAGTCCTGATTTTATCGGAGCGGTCGCCGCTTCCCACCATGCCTTTGCGCTCGGCACTGATGGCATCGTTGTGTTTTTGGAGGGCTATTTCGTACAACCGCGACCGCAACACCGTCAAGGCGCGGTCTTTGTTTTTGTGCTGCGAGCGTTCGTCTTGGCAGCTCACCACCAGCCCGCTCGGAATGTGCGTGAGCCGCACCGCCGAGTAAGTGGTGTTTACCGACTGCCCACCCGCCCCCGACGACTGGAAGGTGTCCATCCGAATATCGCCCATGTTTATTTCTACGTCCACCTCTTCGGCTTCGGGTAGCACGGCCACACTCGCCGCCGAGGTATGCACCCGCCCCTGCGACTCCGTAACGGGTACGCGCTGCACCCGATGCACACCCGACTCAAACTTCATTTTACCATATACGTCTTCGCCTTCTACTTGCACAATTATTTCTTTGTAGCCCCCCGTTGAGCCGTCGGTGTGGTCCATGAGGGTCATGCGCCAGCCCATTTTTTCAATAAAACGCTGGTACATTCTAAACAAGTCGCCCGCAAAGATGGAGGCTTCGTCGCCGCCCGTGCCAGCTCGCACTTCCAAAATCACGTTGCGGCTGTCGTTGGGGTCGCGTGGCATGAGCATTTCGCGGAGTTCGGCTTCCAGTTCGTTGAGTTTGGGCTGCAAGTCGGTCAATTCTTCTTTGGCCATTTCGCGCAGGTCTTCGTCTTTCTCGTTGTTTATTATTTCTTTCGAGCCTTCTATGTCGGTCAATAGTTTTTTGAAAGTCTGGTATTTGGCCACAATCTTCCCCAAATCTTTGTATTCTTTGCTCAATTTCGAGAATTGTTTTTGGTCTGAAACAATTTCTGGTTGCACAATTTGCTGCTCTACTTCCTCAAAACGTTCCTTTATGGATTCTAACTGTTCTAACATGATTGATTTGAATGGGTGAAAATGGCCAATTTAATGGCACTAATTCTATTTTTAAGCCAACAAAGTTACGAAAAAGTGGTAATTTTGGGGACTTTTTCGCAATCAATCCACTTGAATCATGCCTGCCGTAGGTAAATTGCTCATTGCTGAACCGTTTTTGGGCGACCCCAACTTTGAGCGGAGCGTGGTGTTGCTTTGTGAACACAACGAGGACGGGTCGTTTGGGTTTGTGCTAAACCAAGCGGCCAATTTAGAGTTGAACGATGTTTTGAGCCAACCTACTTCCACTCATTTGCCGCTTTATGTGGGCGGGCCAGTGGGGCAAAACACGCTCCATTTTGTGCATCGACTCGTTTTTTTGGAAGATGCCGTTGAGCTGGGCAACGGGCTGTTTTGGGGCGGCGATTTTGAACAAATGACCAGTTTATTGAACATTGGCAAAATATCGGAGCGCGATGTGCGTTTTTTTGTAGGGTATTCGGGTTGGGGTAGCGGACAACTCGACCAAGAAATGAAACAAAAATCGTGGATAGTGAGCCAAACCACCGCCGATTTTGTATTTGAAACCCCCACCGACCAGTTTTGGCGCGCGGTGTTGCGGCAAATGGGCGGCGAGTACCGCGTAAAATCGCACTACCCTACCGACCCAAGGCTAAATTGACAAAAGGCAAAAAAATAAACAAAATTTGAATTATAATTAGATGAACAAACGACCCATTTTTTACTGCTTTTTGCTGCTTTTTACAATCTCTTTGACAGCCTCAGCGCAGACCGTTTACATGAAACCTCACTTTGGGGTGCGGGCTGGCCTCAACTCCGCCTACACTACTTTTTCGCCCAATTTTATCTACACCTTGCGGCTGCAATCGCACCTTAATTTGGGTGCTTTCTACCGCATTCGGAGCAAAAAATTTGTATTTCAACCCGAAGTACAATACCAAGTAAAAGGTGGTACTTTTAAGGGCGAATCTGAGATAATTCGCAACAATTTCAACTACGTGAGCTTCACACCAGTAGTGGGATACGTAATAACCGAAGGGCTAACTTTTGAGGCAGTGCCCGAATATAGTTTTGCCGTAAACGACGTTAAAACCAACGGCCCCGAACAAAAACGCGACGTAGGAATGGGCATTGGCTTGCGCTACGATGTACTCGACGCAGGCGAGGATTTTAGCCTCAACCTGCGCTACACCCGTGGTTTTACCAATTTGACCACCGTACCCACCCAAACTCAGTACAATAGCGTGTTTCAACTGTCGGTGATTTATAATTTTTATCGAAAAAAATAGCCGAATATTTCAACATCTTTTTTATGTTTGTGGCATGAATCAGTCGAACAACAAGGCAATGTGGTGGTGGCAGTCTTCTTTCTCCGAGATGAACAGTTAGCACCGTGCCATTTTTTTGACGCAAAACGCCCCGCTGTTTATCTCAACAACGGGGCGTTTTGATTTTTTATGAACCTTCAAAATTCTACCCAAAATACCAATGAATACGCCAACAACAACCTTCAAAATTGAAACCCAAACCCGAAAACTACTGGGCGATATGCTCACGCCTGTGGGGGTTTATCTCAAACTGCGCGACAAGTTTCCTTATACGGTAATGCTCGAAAGTGCCGAATACCACGGCATGGAGCACGGTTTTAGCGTTATTGCCTGCGACCCCGTGGCCTCTTTTACACTCGACCAAAACCGCGTCGTCCAAGTTTTTCCAGACGGTACGCAAGAGTCGTTTATGCTCACACGGCGCGAGCAAGGCATAGAAGCATTGTACAACTTTACGCAGCGTTTTGAAGCACCCCCAAGTGCGCACCCGTTTATTTCGGGCGGGTTGTTTGGACACATTACCTACGACTCGGTAGCGTACTTTGAAGACATTGATATACAGCCCAAAAGCCCTGAGTCGGCCATTCCGCAAATGGTGTATCGGGTATATCGGTTTGTGGTGGCGTTCAACCATTTCAAAGACGAAGTGTATTTATTTGAACACGATTATGGCACGGCCAATGAAGGCAAACTGGGCATGGATTTGGATTCGCTGGAAATGATTGTGAAAGCCCCCAAAATGGCCACATTCAAATTTAAAGCCGCCGAAACCGAACAAAGCAACTTCACCGACGACCAAATGCGCCAGACCATTCAGACTTGCATCAATCATTGTTTGCGGGGTGATGTGTTCCAGATTGTGCCGTCGCGGCGGTTTAGCAAAAAATTTGAAGGCGACGATTTCAACGTTTACCGCGCCCTGCGCTCGGTCAATCCGTCGCCTTACTTATTTTTCTTCGATTTTGGGAGCTACCGCGTCTTTGGTTCGTCGCCAGAGAAACAAATTTTTATCAAAAATGGCCAAGCCGAAATCCACCCCATTGCGGGTACGTTCAGACGTACTGGCGACGATGCCAAAGATGCCGAATTGGCCCGCCAACTTGCCGAAGACCCCAAAGAAACTGCCGAACACGTAATGCTGGTGGACTTGGCCCGCAACGACCTCAGCCGCAGTTGCGACGTAGTAAAAGTAGAAACCTACAAAGAAGCCCAGTTTTTTTCGCACGTTATTCATTTGGTTTCTAAAGTAACGGGCCGCCTCAACGCGGGCGTTAATCCGTTGCAATTGGTAGCCGATACTTTTCCTGCGGGAACGCTTTCGGGCGCGCCCAAACACAACGCCATGACCATCATCAACCGCCTCGAACCCACCAATCGGAGTATATACGGCGGGGCGTTGGGGCATTTGAGCTTCAACGGCGATTTTAACCATTGCATTGCCATTCGCACGTTTTTGAGCAAAGACAATACGCTATTTTATCAGGCAGGAATGGGTGTGGTGGCCAAGTCAAACATTGATTCTGAAATGCAGGAAGTGGTCCATAAATTGGGGGCACTCCGAAAAGCCATTGAACTGGCCAACGAAATATGAAGCAGCACCATTATCAAATCAAAGTAGCTTGGACGGGCAATCTGGGAACTGGCACGAGCCACTACACGGCCTACAATCGCAATCACAGCATTGAGGCCACAGGAAAAACACCCATTTTAGGCTCGTCCGACCCATCTTTTCGGGGCGACAAAACCCGCTATAACCCCGAAGAGTTGCTGGTTTCGACGCTTTCAAGTTGTCATTTATTGTGGTATTTGCACCTCTGCGCCGAGGCAAGCGTGGTGGTGGTGGGCTATGAAGACCAAGCCGAGGGCATCATGACCGAACATAGTAACGGCGGCGGGCAATTCGCGGAGGTTACGCTCAAACCTGTGGTTACGGTAGCCCATGCTTCGATGATTGCGCAAGCCCACGCCCTGCACCACCGCGCCCACGAACTGTGTTTTATTGCTAACTCGGTCAATTTTCGGCATCTTTCATATTGCTTCCAAAGTAGTTGACAGTTTTTGAGAAATTAGTCCACAAGCATATTGCCCACTAAACATGTAGTCGGAAAAATTAG
>REAB01000047.1 GCA_004293645.1 Cytophagia bacterium
TTAAGTCTTTTGATTTGTAGAAAAACTAAATTACTTCTTTTTGCTCACTCTCCTCCTTTTTTTTTCTAAAACTGTAAACTGCATCGTGAAGGATGCCCCTTTTTTGAAGTCTTTGATGATACCTGCCTCATAAATACCAATAAATTCGGGCCGAATCGAAGGGTCGCCTTGTTCGAGGGTTTCGCTGTGTTCGCGCTCAGGGTAGGGGTTTAGTTCGCTGTTGGTAGAGCGTTGCACCCGTCGGCTATAAGCGGCTTTGGCTCTCAGGTTTTTGCCCAAATCAACCAGCACATTGGCCGACGGAAAGAGGTTGGAAAGTTTCAAGACATTGGGCTTTGAGCCTTTGTTGTCGCTAAATTCCCGAAGGGCATTTTCGTAACGCAAACCCGCCGAAAATTCTACTTTTTTGACCTTGCCCGCGTATTGGGTATAAAGCCCGTGAATGCGATTGAGCACCCGCACGCTGGCCGAAAAAGCAGGATTGACCAACAGAGGCGTAAAATTGCCCGCTTTTTCTTGATAGACAAACACCCCGTCTTGGTCTTGCTGCCTAAACTGATAGCCCAAAGATAGTTTTCCGATGCCGATGGTTTGCTCAAAATCAGCTTTTAGCCGCAACGCCGACAGGGGGTTGATGCCCGTGTTGAAAGTATATTGGAGGGTGTCGGTGCGATTGGTTTGGCTTAAATTTTGGTTGTTGGTAAAACCGCTCAAATCTGCGTTTTCGTACAGTCCAGAGAGCGTCAGCGCCGCGCGATTTTTGAAAGTGTGCGTGTAGTCTAAGTTCAGTACGTTGAAAGTGCCTTCTTTCAACACCAAATTCGGGTTGAAATACTGCGCCCTGCCAATGGTTTGGTTGGTGAGCAAATTGGTTTTGGTGTTGTTGTAGTTAATATCGGCGCGGCGATACTGCGTTTTTTGGCCGTAATAATACCCCAGCACCCACTCGTTAGTGGCATTTGGTTTAAATACCGCCACCCCACGCAGGCCATAATTGTCGCGTTTGAAGCTGCGCTCGCCACTACTCGGAAAACTCGTAAAAATATTGTTGATGGTGGTATTTACGTCGCCCACGCGGCGGCCTGCGATGTCATTTTTGAGGTAATTGCCCGAAACAGAAACGTCCCATTTGCCCTTGCGATAGTTTAGACTGGCATCTACGCCGTAGCGTTGTGGTTCGGTGAGGTTGTCGTACTGTTTGATGCGCGGCAGGCCATATTGCAGATTGGTGTTGAACGAGAGGCCATCTAACGCACCCATTTTGGTTACAATATTGATAATTCCCGCCTTGCCGTCAGCATCGTATTTGGCCGATGGTGCGGTTATCATTTCAATTCTTTCGATGCTGTTGGCGGGTATTTGAGCCAAAATGGTGGCGGCATCTATTTGACTGGGTTTACCATTTATCAGCACCAAAAACCCCTTCGACCCCCTCACAGTAATCTCGCCCTCGGCATTGACCGACACCGACGGAATGTTGCGCAGCACGTCGGTAGCGGTGCCGCCTTTGGCTACTTCAAACTGCTCGGCCCTAAAAACTTGCTTTTCTAAGGTAGCCACCACGTTGGCTTTCTGGCCCGTAACAGTAACCGTTTGAAGCAACTGGCTCGTGGGCGAAAGTAAAATAGCCCCCAAATCAAGCCGTTGGTCGGTTTCGGCGAGGTTGATGGTGAGGTACTTGGTTTGGTAGCCCACGTACTCAACTTTTATGGTAATGGCTTGATTTTTAAGCACTTCAAACTTAAAATTACCCTTTTCGTCGGCTACTTGGCCTTTCCAGGGCGTGTCAGTGTTTTGGGTTTGGAGGCCAATCGAAGCAAAACTCAGCGGCTGGGCGGTGAGCGAGTCAAGGAGTTTGCCAGCAATGGTTTGTTTGTTTTGGGCAAAAATGCTGACAGTGAGCAACAACCAAAAGCAAAAAAAGCGTAGAATAATTTTCATTTTGAGGATTAAAACCTTGTGTAGGAGATTGTAAAGGTAGTGTTTTGGCAGAATAAAACAGACAAACCTTACTTCATTGACGGGTTTTTGTTACTTTTGATGCACTTATCAGTGCAACTTCCACTGTCCAAAAGCCACTGTGCTTTGGTTGGTTTTGGTGTCATTTTCAATTCAATTTCAGGCATCTTTCATATTGCTTCCAAAGTAGTTGACAGTTTTTGAGAAATTAGTCCACAAGCATATTGCCCACTAAACATGTAGTCGGAAAAATT
>REAB01000048.1 GCA_004293645.1 Cytophagia bacterium
TCTTTTGATTTGTAGAAAAACTAAATTACTTCTTTTTGCTCACTCTCCTCCTTTTTTTTTCTAAAACTGTAAACTGCATCGTGAAGGATGCCAAATAAAGTACTAAATAACAGCTATATAAGAGCTTTTTGTACAGGCACTACTACCTCGCGCTCTGGGGCTTTTGCACAAAGAAGCCTCAAAGCAACACTTTGAGGCTTCTTTGTGTGCTAAATTTATTTTTGCGTCAGTCTCAAATAGAGTTTTTTCTTGTACGCTAAAATTTCCTCCGCCGACATTTCATTGCCTTCAACAACAGCCGCCATTCGACCAGAAGCGGGGTATTTATCAATAAAACCACAGCCAATTTTAGAGTTAGCTGTTGTTGCGGGTGTAGTATTGGTAAAAACATTGCCGTTTTTCCCAAAACCACCAGCAGTGCTAAAACCAAAGCAATTGGTTATTGTTACGTTGTTGTTGGAATGCCTTGTGGCATCGGAGACAAAAATATTTTCGTAGAACACATATTGCTTCGCTATAAAGTTCGCGTTGTTTATTTTGAAGTCTAAACCGGTGCTGTACACACCAATATCAGTGCTGGTGGACAGCAATTCAGTATCGTTTAGCGTTAATTTTTTAACATCGTTTGTAGTCAATGAACTAAAGCCCAATCTTCTAAAAGTAAGATTATAAAGCGTTGATTCAAAGTTTGAGGAGAAAAATTGTATCGCGTTAAAACAGTTATCAAACAAGCAATGGTGAATAACGGGCGTCTTTGTTGGGGTTGCTTTCAGGTTAGAAAAAAGAAAATCAAGCCCCGCATTAGCATCTTTTATGAAACAATAAGAGACCTCAATATCACCATTTGCTTCAATTCCCTGCCAATCTCTATTGCTGGGGGTGGCATTGGCCGAACGCAACTCAATAATGTTTGAGGCATCACCATTCATTAGAAGTTTGCCGTTAATTTCCAAGAGTATTCTATCGTTGGGAACAGCTCTTACTCTAATTTTTGTGCCTGGCCTGATGGTCAATGTGAGGCCCCTTGGTACCACTACACTGCCATTCAAGTTGATAGCACCGCCCCAAGTTTCGTTTTTAGTGAGGGTGCGTTTTTCAATATTTCCCGTGATGGCATCATCATAATTAACCTTCACGGCTATCGTGCTTGGCTTGCCAACCACGCCGTTCACTTTTGGGGTAATGGTCAGCGTTGCCGTTTGGTTGCCGCTTGGCAGGGTTTGCGTGTTAGCAGTTAGTCTGAGCGAGTCCGTGGCGGTGAGTGTTCCCGTAGTTTTGTCAATCGTCAGCCAAGTTTTGTCAGATGTAACGTCATAAGTTAGATTTTCAGTCCCAACCTTTGCTATTTTTATAAATACCGATTTGTTGGCTGTAATTGTCCCAAAATCAACGGTAGCAGTCGCTACGGCAACGGTTGTGGTTTTAAATATACCTTTCACAGCCACCGTAACTGCGGGCGAAAGCACCCCGTTGATGGTTGGCGTAACGGTAAGAGTTGCGGTGTTATCCCCTTCTGTCAAGTCGGTGGCCGTAATTACGGTGCTAAGATTGACCACATCAGAGGCCATAATTGTAGCCGAAGATTTTGAGAGTTTTAGCCAACTTTTGTTGCTGTTGATTGTGTAGGCAATCGTACCCTCGCCATTTTGGGTGAGCGTTAAACTGGAAGTTGATGCCATCGTGATTGCGCCTAAATCAATCATTTGACTTGATAAATTTAATGTGGGCGGAGCTATTTCCTTCGGTTTACAGGCACTCAATAGTAGCACAAAGCCACCAATAATAATCAGTATTTTCTTCATTTTGGAAAAACGTGTATAAGATAAAAAAGTAATTTAGTTGCATTTTTCCCTGTATGGAAAAGCAAATGAATAAACAAAGTTAGTGAAAAAATAAGAATTATTTAATTGTAACTATGCTTAATCTAAAGATTTTGCACGCCAGAGATAAATCATCTAAATTTGCGCTTTTTTGCAAAATGATATTTGGAGACGTTCTTTTTGTCGAAAATTAACCCCTCTCAGGGTATCAATTTGAGGGTTTGTAATCTAACCAAATGTTATTTTGCAGAATATTTAGGTACTTTATGATTTTACTTGCAAGCTGTAATTTTGCTGACACTAACGGATTTGGTGGGGTACAAATTGGAGCATAATAAAACTTGGCGGATATTTGTTTTACTACAAGCAAAAACCGCCAAGGATGT
>REAB01000198.1 GCA_004293645.1 Cytophagia bacterium
AAAGATTTAGACAACCACATTGGAGCAATTGCTTATTTCATCTGTGATTATAACTTGCAAATCCAAAAATCAATAGCACCATAAATGTACCACTACCCAGCCGAGGCGTTCGTCGCGCTGCGGGCAGTCGGTGGGTACATCTACAAAATTGCCTTTTTGCCCCCACACAATGTTGTGTTGCAGTTGATTAATGAGCGGTTTGGAACATTCAAAAGAACCCGAAATGGGCATATCCGAGTGAATCACCACGCCCACGATGTCGTTTAGAGTGGCTTCGGTTGGCCAGTTTTCGAGGCGTACAAACTGAAAACCCATGAAAGTAAAACGCGGTTCGTAGGTTTCTACGCCGCCGCCTTTGAGCGTATAGTTCAGCTCGCACTTGGCATGGCGCAGGTTGGCGGTATAAAAATTTCCTTTCTGGTCGAGCACTTCGGCGTGGGTTATTCTCACCGTTTTGCCCGCCGCGCCTTGCACCTTGAAACGCACCCAGCCCACCATATTTTGCCCAAAATCCAAGACGGTTTCGCCAGCGGGGGTTTTAAAAATACGGAGCGGTTTAATCTCTTCGATGCGCCGCACGGGTGGACTTGCGGAGGCCACCAAGTTGTTTTTTGGAAAATCGGCCACCTTGACCGCCCACCAATTTTTAGCGTCAAAACCTGCCATTGAAAAGTTTTTTTCTAACCGTGCGTCGTACGTTTCGCCGTTATAGATGTCCGCTTCGCGGATTGGGCCGTCGTTGCTGGCTTTCCAAGTATCGTTTGTTCCAATTATTTCTTCGCTGCCGTTGGCGTAGCGAATGTGCAACTGCGCCAACAGTCCCAATCGCTGTCCATACACGTTACGGTTGTCTTCCCAAGCCAAAAACCCACGGTACCAACCATCGCCCAACATGGCCCCAATGGCATTGAGGCCCGTTTTGAGGTGGTCTGTTACGTCGTGGGTGTAATATTGGAGGTGGCTTTGGTAGGCTGTCCAACCAGGGGCTAAAACTGCATCGCCAACGCGCTTGCCGTTGATTTCAATTTCGTGGAGGCCGTGGCTTGTTACGTAAAGTCGGGCGGAAGCTATTTTGCCTTTGGCCACAAATTCTTTGCGAAGCAGCGGCACGGGTTGCTGTTTTTTTACGTCAAAACCTTCTTTTTCAGGTTCAATCCACTGCGCTTTCCAGTCGGAAGCGGCGAGTTGCCCCATTTCAAAAAAAGCCGTGGGCGATTGTGTTTCGTTGCCTTGGTTGTCTTTTACCAACACTTTCCAAAAATACCGCTGCCGCGATTGCAGCGTTTTGCCCTGGTATTCAATCAAATGCGACGCATCAGAAGCTATTTCTTCGGAGTCCCAAACGATGTTTTTTTTTGTCATTTTTTCGGACGTACTCACCCATATTTGGTAGGTGGTTTGCATCACATTGCGCGAAACCGATTTGAGTTTCCAACTAAAACGCGGCGCAGCCACGCCCAGTCCCAATGGATTGGTTTGGTACTCAATCCGCAACTGCTCGACCATAAGCGAATTTTGCTGCGAAAAAGCAACGCAATTGATGAGCAGAAATAGTAACAAAAAATATTTTTTCATGATTTCGAAAAGGAGTGAAAGAAGTGTAAAGGGGAAAGGTGAAAGGTGAAAGGGGAAAGGTGAAAGGTGAAAAGGGGAAAGGTGTAAAAGGTGTAAAGGTGTAAAAGGTTTGAGGGGGCGACGAAAAATTGGTTTAAGCGTAAAAGCAATGACTCGTTTACAACTACTGTCCACCATTTAACCGCCTTACCAGCCAAAAAAGCGGGTAACTCAAAGCCAAGAAAACGAGCGCGTATTGGCTACTGGCTGGGTCCTGAAAACCCGCGCCAATTAAAAATGCCACCGATGCCAACAACGCAATCCACGGCACAACAGGATAGCCAGGTACGCGCCACGGGCGCGGCAAATGGGGTTCGGTTTGGCGCATTCGCAGCAACGACGCAAAGCCCGAAGCATAGCCCAGCACAAAGAAAAACGTGGCAATGTCGGAGAGTTTGCCGCTGGCTTCTTTGCCACTCAGAATAAAAATGGTGGCCATCAAAATCGAAAGTGGCATCACGACTGTGGGCGTGCCGCCTGTGTTTACGCGTGTGCCTTGCGGCAAAAACAAACCGTCGCGGCTCATCGAATACAGCACGCGCGGGTTGAACATGACTTGCGCATTGACAATACCCAAAATAGAAATCATCAAGAAAAACGTAACGATGGTGCCCGATTGTTGCCCAAAAATGAGCGTAATGGCATCGGCAGCGGCCAACTTGGATTGCTGCAAAACGGGCATGGGCAAAATATAGAGAATGGCCGCATTGACCAATAAATAGATGATGACAATCAACGCCAAACCGCCCAACATAGATTTGGGCAGGTTGTTGGCGGGGTCGGCATCTTCTTCGGCAAAATAGGCGGCGGTGTGCCAACCATCAAACGTATAAAAAACGGCTTGCAGCGAAAAAATAATGGCCGCCCACAAAGAGCCGTTTTGGGCCACATTGGCGGTGGTTTCAACTACTTCGGTGGCGGCCACTTGCTTGCCATACACAAAACAAACCACCACAAACGCAAACAAACCCACGCCTTTGGCCACGCTCATGATTTCTTGGGCGCGGCTGGCCGTTTTGAGGCCGCCCCAGTGCAACACCCCCAACCCAAACAAAATGGCAATGGCCACAAACGGCTCTTTTCCCGCCAACGCAGGAAACAACAACGCCATGTACTCGCTCATGGTAAACGCCCCAAAAGCCGTGGCCGCCGCCGTGCCAAGCCAACTATTGAAACCCACCACAAAACCCGCGTAGCCCCCAAAAGCCCGCCGCGCATAGACGTACCAAGCCCCCGCCCGTGGCACAGAAACGCCCAGCTCAATGGTGCAAAGTACGCCCAACAACGCGTAAACGCTCACCAAAACCCAAACGCCCATGATGAGCCACGCATCGCCCAACTGCGCCGCAATGGGGCCAGGTTTGCGCAAAATACCCGTGCCGATGGTGCCGCCAATGGTAACGGCAATGCCAAAGCCCACGCCAAGAATTTTGAGTAACGGATTTGCGGTTTTTTGAGAATTGGGCATGATTTTCGGAGGTTTTAAGGTTTGGTTTGGTAGTTTTTTGCTAATTTGCTACCCAAATCTTTATTTTCCAACATTCATCAACAATTAACATGACCAGCATGATTACGCCCCTGCAAATTTTTGAAGATTTGCAGCAAACCCTCAACGGCTACGTGGCCAAACTTGATGTTTATACCGACGAACAATTTGCCCAAAAACCGTCAGAAACAGAATGGTCGCTGGGGCAGATGTACGAGCATTTGTACCTCAGTAGCACGTTTTTCTTTTTGGCCAACACGCTGCGCTGCATAGAACAACGCAAAGGACAAATGGGCGGCCAAAAGAACGAATACGGCGATAAACTCTACAAATACAACAGCTTCCCGCCCATCAAAGTCAGGATTCCAGAAGTGCTACGCGGCCCCGAACCCGTTGCCCAAACCCGCGCCGACTACCGCCTGCATTTTGCCCAAATAATAGCCGACGCACAAAAAATGGTGGAAGCCGTAGCCGCCGACGCGGGCGAGTACAAGTGCATTCAACCTGCTTTTGGTTGGCTCAACGCCCACGAGTGGTTTCACCTCCACGAAATGCACGCTCGCCACCACCTGCGCCAACAAAAAGAATTGGAAGAGTGGTTGGAGATATCGTAGAAAAAAGTAAATTTGTTCAACACAAAAACAACACAAGGCTATGACAACCGACTTGCAAATCACAACTGCTGCACTCCCCGAGTTTGCCCAATGATGGCTTTAACAGGGCCGCCCGCGCGGTATGAGTGGAATGATGGAGAAATAATCAAGTTTACAAACATGAAAAGAAAACATCTCAAACTGATTAAAAAACTAAATCGCTTGTTTTTAGTAACCGTTGCTCACCAAAAAGGCGGTGAACTTATCTGTGAACAAGACGTAATGATTAGCGAAACGCCGCCCGCAGGCATTCAATTGCGCCGCCCCGATATGGCTTTTTTTACCGATGAGCAGATAAATAGCGAAAACGACGAGCTAATTCCTGAGTTTTATATTAAAGTTATCTCTCCTAATGATCAGATAAAAGATGTAAAGAAGAAAATAAAAGAATACTTCAAAAATGGCGTGCGGGTGGTGTGGGTGGTGCTGCCCGAAGAAGACATGGTGGAGGTTTATACGTCCGTTAGAGATATAAAAGTTTGCATGGAGCAAGATATTTGCTCGGCGGCCCCCGTTCTCGACGATTTTCAGATTTCGGTCGAAGAACTATTGGCGTAAATATTCCACCATCAGTTTTCCCGCTTTTTCGGACGCGCCTTTTTCTCCTAATGTATCTTTTACTTCTTGATAACCAGCCAATTGTGCTACTCTTTCTGGGCTTTCTGAGAGCAGCGGCACGAGTTCTTGAAGCAGGTTTTCGGGCGTTAATTGACTTTGAATCAGTTCTTTCACTACTTCTTTTTCAGCCACCAAATTGACCAACGAAACAAACGGCACTTTGATGAGCCTGATGCCGATTTGGTAACTCAACCAACTCGCTTTGTAACACACCACCTGCGGCACGCCCAAGAGCGCGGTTTCGAGCGTGGCTGTGCCAGAGGTAACCATCGCTGCTTGGCTCACGGCCAACAAATCGTAGGCCGCGTCTTTGACAAGCTGCACGTTTTGACTTAAAAAAGGCGCGTATAAAGAATCGGGTAAATTGCTCACGCCCGCAATAACAAACTGATAGTCTGATAGTTGCGCTTTTGTGGCAACCATAATAGCCAGCATTTGCTCCACTTCCTGCCGACGGCTGCCTGGCAACAACGCCACGATGGGCTGCTGCGGGTCGAGGTTGTTTTGGGTTAAAAAGTTGGGGTCAGGCACGAAGTCGGCGATGGCATCGAAGAGCGGGTTGCCCACATAATCTACCTCATAATCGTAACGCTTAAAAAAGGCCTGCTCAAAGGGAAAAATCACGAACAGTTTGTCCACGTATTTCTTAATATTCCAAGCGCGGTCTTGGTTCCACGCCCATACTTTGGGCGAAATATAATAAAACGTTTTGAGGCCGTTTTCTTTGGCAAAACGGGCAATTCTCATGTTAAAACCCGCGTAATCAATCAAAATGACCACATCAGGTTGGTATTCCAACAAGTCGGCCTTGCATTTTTTTAGGAATCCCTGAATGGTAAACAAATTTTTGACTACTTCCCAAACGCCCATAAATGCCATTTGGGCGTAGTGCGTTACGAGCGTAGCCCCAGCGGCCTGCATTTGTTCGCCGCCCCAAGCCCTGAACTGCGCTTCGGAGTCGTGTTGGGCAATGGCTTTGATGAGATTGCCACCGTGCAAATCGCCCGAACGCTCGCCTGCTATGAGGTAATATTTCATTCGCCGTAGTACTCTACAAAATTCTTGGGCGTTTCAATGAGTTTGATGTAGTGTAGCTTTACTTCGGGCATGGTTTGGTTGATTTCTGCTTCTAAAATTTTCCAAACTTCCAAAATAATGTGCTCACAGCTCGGAATGATGCCCTCCATAAACGCCACGTCGAGGTTGATGTTTTGGTGGTCTAATTTATCTACCACGCTGCGCTTCATCAAGTCGCCGAGTTTTTTCATGTCGGCCACAAAGCCTGTTTCGGGGTTGGGGCGACCTTTTACGGTAACAATCAGCTCAAAATTGTGGCCGTGGTAATTTGGATTGGCACAAAGGCCAAATATTTCGGTATTTTTTTCGTCCGTCCATTTCGGATTATAAACTCGGTGGGCGGCGTTAAAATGTTCTTTTCGTGTAACGTAAACCATTTTTAGAAAAATTATTACTACAAAGGTAAGGGCAAAACTACTACACCGTGCTATTTTTTTGGGGATTGTACGATTTTGCAATTTATGCGTCAAAAAATTGCCCTTACTTTTTGAGGGAATAAGATAATGAAGAGCGGATGTACGGAAGAGGGCTACCCATTGGCAAAGTCTTCGGCAAAAAGTAGCTAACTCATTGGGTTTATTTGTGGCGCAGGTTGCGGCAGTAGCACTAAAAACGCCATTTTTTAGCATTTACTGCCGCAAAAAGCGGCCTTTACGCTATATTTGCGACTTGTGCAAATCACAATCAGGACGCACAAGTTACTTCTTATCGTAGCGGCGAACCGCTCATGCGTTATTTTCAGATGAAAGTTTTAAAATTTGGCGGCACTTCTTGCGGAACAGTAGAGAGCATCAAGCAGGTTATTTCGATTTTGCAAAGCAACCTCGAAAACAACGAAAAAATAGCCGTGGTGTATTCGGCGATGGGTGGCGTAACCAACCAACTCATTGAAATAGGCCGCATGGCTGCCCATGCCAACCCCGAATACATGGCCTTGCTGAAAGCCGTGGAAGACCGTCATTTTGTGGCCGTTCGGGGGCTGTTGGAGGTAAAAAACCAGAGCAGCTCCATCGCCAAAGTGCGCGGCCTCATCAACGAACTCGAAGATTTATTGAAAGGCATCTCGCTCATCCGAGAACTGTCGCAGCGCACCACCGACTTGCTCATGAGTTTTGGCGAACGGCTCTCTACCACCATCATCACCGAAGCCTTGCGGGCGCGGGGCATCAATGCTGCATTTTGTGATGCCCGCACGCTCATTCAGACCAACGCCACCTATGGTTTTGCCGAAGTGAATTTTGAAATTACCAATAAAAACATTCAAACACATTTTGCTCAATATACTGATTTACAGTGTATTACGGGCTTTATTGGGGCTACTTCCGAGGGCGTAACAACTACCCTGGGCAGGGGTGGCTCTGACTACACCGCTTCTATTTTTGGCGCAGCGTTGGAGGCCGAAGTCATTGAAATATGGACCGACGTGGACGGCATGATGACCGCCGACCCGCGCAAAGTACCCACCGCTTTTACCATTCCGACCATCACCTACGCCGAGGCCATGGAGCTGTCGCATTTTGGGGCAAAAGTGATTTATCCGCCCAGCTTACAACCCGCTTTTGCCCAGAATATCCCGCTCAAAGTACTCAATACCTTCAATCCCAGCTTTGTAGGAACGGTAGTGAGCCGCGTGGCCGAGGCTACCGACTACGCCATTACGGGCATCAGTTCCATTGACGACATCGCACTCATGAACGTGCAAGGCAGTGGACTCATTGGCGTAGCGGGCGTGTCGGCGCGGTTGTTTTCTGCTTTGTCGCGGCACAAAATCAGCGTGATACTCATCTCGCAGGCATCGTCTGAGCACTCCATTTGTTTTGCCATTGATCCCAAAAACGCCGACCGCGCCAAAGAAGTTTTGGAGCAAACGTTCGCACCCGAAATAGCAGCGGGCGACATTGACCGCGACGGTATTCAGGTGGCCAAGAATCTTTCTATCATTGCCGTAGTGGGCGAGGGAATGCGCCGCAGCACGGGGGTTTCGGGCAAACTGTTCACGTCGTTGGGCAAAAACGGCATCAACGTGGTGGCCACGGCGCAGGGGTCGTCGGAGTTGAATATCTCGGTGGTGATTAGCAAAAATGACCTTTCCAAAGCCCTCAATGCCATTCACGGGGTGTTTTTCCAATCGGAAGTGCGCTCACTCAACTTATTTTTGGTCGGAACGGGCTTAATTGGCGGCGCATTTTTGAACCAGTTGGCGGCGCAGTCCGATTATTTGCGCCGCGAAAAATTGCTCAAAATCAACGTGGTAGGTTTGGCACGTTCCAAAAAGATGCTGCTCGATGCGGGCGGTATTGACCTCCAAAACTGGCAAAACCTGCTCATGGACGAAGGCAAAACCACCAGCCTGCCCGCCTACGTGCAGCGCATCAAAGAGTTTAACTTACCCAACAGCGTTTTTATAGATTGTACCTCCGACAAAGACATTATCAAGTATTATCAGCCACTTTTGGAGGCCAGTGTGTCGGTTATCACGCCCAACAAAGTTGCCAATTCGGGGCCTTATGCCGAGTACCGCCGCTTGCAGCAAACGGCCGTGCGCAAGGGCGTGAAGTTTTTGTACGAAACCAACGTGGGCGCGGGTTTGCCCATCATCAATACCATTCAAGGGCTAATGGCCAGCGGCGATACATTCTTAAAAATTGAGGCCATTTTGTCGGGTACGTTATCGTTTATTTTCAACAATTTCAAGCCAGGTACGCGCTTCGTGGACGTGGTGCGCGAGGCCAAAGCCAAAGGCTACACCGAACCCGACCCCCGCGACGACCTCAGCGGCATGGACGTAGCCCGCAAAATCTTGATATTGGCCCGCGAAACGGGCGTGCCGCTCGAACCAGCCGACATTACGATTGACCCTATTTTGCCAGAAAATTGTCTGAAAGCCAGCTCAGTAGATAACTTTTTTATAGAACTCGAAAACGCTGACGCTTATTTTACGGAGTTGGTACAAGCTGCCGCCGACAAAGGCGAAACCCTCCGCTACATGGCCACCCTCGAAAACGGCAAAGCCAGCCTGCAACTCCGCACCGTCGGGGCCGACCACCCGTTCTACTCACTTTCGGGGGCCGACAACATCGTGTCTTTTACCACCGAACGCTACAATTCGCGTCCGTTGGTTATAAAAGGGCCAGGCGCAGGAGCAGAAGTAACGGCTTCGGGCGTTTTTGCCGATATGATGAGCATCAGTAGCTATTTGGCATAGATTTGGTAGGCTATGTTTACTTTTGATATTTATGGAAATCTAACGCCTAATGTAGCTACTGAAACAAGTATCGAAATGATTGATGATTATTTTGTAAAACCGTTTGCCAAATCGGTAACTCGAAGCGAACTATTTGCGTCTTTGTCTGATTTTTTAAACGAAATTATTACCTTGTTTAAATCTGAAATTACCATTTTTATAGACGGTAGTTTTGTTACTAATAAATTCAATCCAAACGATATAGATGTCGTAATTTTTGCTGATTATCAACTGATTGAGCTACATAAAGCCCAAATTAATGCGCTTAAATTGAGGAACGAATACAAGAAAGTTGATGTTTATTTTGAAATGGTTTACCCCGAAAATCATCTTTTTTATGTTCGTTACTATTCAGATTTATTGTATTGGAATCAGTTGTTTACTCGTTCCCGCCAAAACCGTGCGAAGGGATATTTAACTTTAAAAATGTATGGAAACTAACGATTCAACCTTGATTGAAGTACTTCAAACGCTCGAACAAATTAAACTCGTTAATGAAAGACTGGCTTTTCATCGCAGTTTTGAGGAGTCAGACACAAACGCAATTCATAATTTTGAAAGACTAAAAGCTAATTTTTTGAGCCAGTTGGCAATACTTTTAAATGAATTTGATGTCAAATTGAATCTCCCAATTGCTGCATAGAATAAGCAGCATCAGTAGCTATTTGGCGTAGATTTCGTAGAAAAAAGGTTATCTTTGAACCAACAAATTCAAAGAAAAATATCATGGTAAAATCATTTGAACGTTGGGAATTTGAAGAACTCCAAATTACTTTTGGTTTGGAGCGGCTCTACGAAATGCCCCTGCTTACAGCATGGACATCGGCTGAAACTCAGTTTACTGATGCTGAAAAGCAAAAACTGGAGCAGTTGAAAAACAAGCTGCAACGCAATGCCGAAGTATGGAATGAAGACGAGCTTAAATTCTTCTTTTTGAGCCATTTAATTGATTTGGTGGGCTACGAAAGCGCGCATTACAAGGCATTTACGCAGCGTAAAATCTCGGCCACTATTGGCAATATTGAACTAACGGGCGTGGTAGATTACATGATTGCAACAGGTATTCAAAATCCGCGTCAGCCGTTTTTCTTCATTCACGAGTATAAGCAGGAGCGCAAGCGCGAGGCCGACCCATTGGGCCAAGTGCTGTCGGAAATGCTGGCGGCCCAGGCCAAAAACGAACACAAATACCCGCTTTTTGGCTCGTATATTGTAGGCCGATTGTGGTTTTTTGTGGTATTGATTGAAAACCAGTACTCGGTTAGTTTGGCCTACGACTCTACCCAAGACGATATTTTCAAAATCGTGTCTATTCTTCGCAAAGTCAAAGATTATATTGAAGAGCATCTGAAGTTACTGTAACCATCTGATTCAAAGCAAGATGCTGTTTTAAAATCTGCTTGTTAGCGCCCTTCCGCAAAGACCTCATCACGTGGTGCTTTTATCTTTGCCCCCCAATTTTTGTAACGTATTGTCTTGAAAAAAGTATCTATTCTCATAGCTGCTCGCAACGAAGCCGCCAATATCCTCGATTGCCTGCGGGCGTTGGCGGCGTTGAGTTACCCTGCCCAGCACCTGCAAATCTTGATTGGCGACGATGCTTCTGAGGACGAAACGGCGGCCTTAATAGAAGAATTTATCGGAGAAAAGCCCCATTTTAAGTTGGTTCGGATTACAGCCACTGTTACCGCACTCAAAGGCAAAACCAACGTACTGGCGCAATTGGCGCACCACGCCACGGGCGAATACCTGTTTTTTACCGATGCCGACATTGAAGTACCCACCGACTGGATTCAAAATATGCTGGCGGCCTTCAAACCCAACGTGGGCGTTGTTACGGGCATTACCACCATGAAACCCCACCAGAAAATGGTCAGTTTTGGCGACTTGCAAGGTTTAGAATGGCTCTATTATTTGTCGTTTGTGCGCTTGTTCTCGCTTTTTGAAATTCCGCTCACAGCCATGGGCAACAACATGGCCGTTACCCGCCAAGCCTATGACGCAGTGGGAGGTTACGAAAACATTGGTTTTTCTATTACCGAAGATTACGCACTTTTTCGGGCTATTTTGAGCAAAGGTTTTCGTTTTGCACAACTCTTCGACCGCCGCGTGCTGACGCTCTCCACGCCTATTCCTACTTTTGGGGCGTTGCTCATGCAGCGCAAACGTTGGATGTACGGGGCCATGTCGTTGCCGTGGCAGCAGCGGTTGGGTGTTTATTTCAACGGATTATTGCTGCCCTTTTTGGTTATTTTGGGATTTTTGTTTCCCCAAATAGCTCTCTGGCTCACCTTTGCAGGCTACGTGGGAGTTACGGCTTGGGTGGCTGGTATTTTGAGTTGGCTCTCGCTATCCCGCGCGTGGGTGGCTTTGCCCGTGTTTTGGTTCTATCATGTTGGTATGAATTTTGCCATGCTCCTCAATTTTTACCTCCAAAAACAAACCGTCTGGAAAGGCCGCACCTACGACCAATGATTCTGATTTACACTTCCCACACGCCCGTCGCAATCTGGGCTACGTGGCCGCCTACGTTTATTTGGTAGTGGTTGGCCTTTGAGGTAGATGCGGGCGTTTCGCCCCATTTCTACGCCCTGCCGAATGTGGGCCTCTACGACGGGGCTTTTGTTTTTGAGCAAATAAGCCAACAAACACGATGCCGCACTGCCCGTGGCGGGGTCTTCGATGAGGCGGTTGTTTTCCCAACAAAACATTCGGGTTTGAAAGCTGTTTTCGGAGGTGGCGGCTACCCAATAAAGCTGACTCGAAATGCCATCGGGACTGTTGGTTTTGTAGAGCGCATTGTCCACAAAAAACTGCATAGCAGCTTCCACATTAAAATTCAATTGAGCGAGCGTAGCCACCGATTCTACGTAAATAACCAAACAAGGCACGCCCGTTGAAACGTGACCAAACTCAGTAATCTGGGCGGGCAAAATGCCACTAAATGACGCGAGGGCTGCGCTCGAAAATGGTGTTTCTTTGAATGTAGGCTGGGCGGCGGTGAGCCATAAAGCACCGTCGGGGTGTTTCACAACTGGAATTTGGCCTACTTTCAAATTGAGTTTTACGTTGTTTCCAGGGGCTATTTTATTTAAAATAAGCCAAGAAGTGCCAATGGTCGGGTGCCCCGCGAAGGGCAGCTCGGTGTCGGGCGTAAAAATGCGGACATCGTAACCACCATTGATGGGCGCATCTGAAAGAATGAAAGTGCTTTCGGCAAAATTTATCTCACGGGCTATGACCTGCATTTGCGCCGTGCTGAGGTTTTGAGCGTTACAAAAAACGGCCAACTGATTGCCCTCGTACTTGTTTTGGGCAAAAACGTCGAGAATATAAAAAGGTAAATTCATGTAAAATTGGGCATCCTTCACGATGCAGTTTACAGTTTTAGAAAAAAAAAGGAGGAGAGTGAGCAAAAAGAAGTAATTTAGTTTTTCTACAAATCAAAAGA
>REAB01000199.1 GCA_004293645.1 Cytophagia bacterium
AGTCTTTTGATTTGTAGAAAAACTAAATTACTTCTTTTTGCTCACTCTCCTCCTTTTTTTTTCTAAAACTGTAAACTGCATCGTGAAGGATGCCCTTTTTTTACTACTTTTTTAGGTTTTATAACAGATTTGATAAGATTATTGTTTGAGCTGGCGGCAGGATAAGTTGGCTTTTGGGTGGTTTTGGAGTCTGGTATGGGCTTGGGTGGCTGCCAGTTGGCTCGCGCAAATACTTGTTTGCGCGTAGGTTTTTCTTGGGTGCGCCAGTTGAAGCCATCTAATTGTTTTTGGTCGGGCTTGATATCGCGCGGGGGAATGAACTTGCCTTCGGGCTGGCCCACAAATTGAATGCGCTGGACGCGGTTTTTCTTAAAATTGAGGGTCATTTTGGAGCAGTCCACGCGGTTCATTCCCAACGACTTGTCTTTATCGTTTACGGCATAGTAGATACTTTCGCCGTTGCCTTCTACATATACTTTTTCGAGGCGCGTACTGTCGTCAAAATAGGCCGTGATGCGCCTGCCTTTTACTTGATTAAAATTAAAAAGCGTGTCTTGGGCTATGACAAAGGCTTTGGCGCGCAGGTTCATGCGTTTGAGTTTGTTTTTTACCAAATGTGCCACAATTGAGTCGGCTTCCAATTGGTATTTGCTGGCCCATAAAATGGGTTTTTTCAAGAACGTGATGGTGGAGTCGAGGGTATTATAAATCAAAGAATCGGACTTGCTCTGGAAATCTTTTTTGATAACCTGCACGTTGCGCGTACCGATGAGCTTGCGGGGTTTTTGTTTGTCGTCGGTGCTGTCGGTGGGAGCGGGGCGGGGTTTGGCTATCCATTTTTTGGTAGTCGAGTCGGTTTGTAGCGAGTCGGGTTTAATTTCGATGGAGTAGAGCGTATCAGCGACCATAAAAAGCGTGTCGTCGTTCATCACGGTGCGCGTGAGGGCGTGCCCCCACACTTTGGAGCGGCCTTTGCGCCCGTCGTATTGGCCGAAGTCGCCGTTCAAAAAAGTTTTATCGTTTTTGGCTATTAATTCTACGTTTCCTTTGGCAAAACCGCGTTTGTTGAGGTTGTCGAAGGTGAGCGAATCGCCCGTGAGGGTGTAGTCGGGGTTGTCGATGGTGGTGCGGGTTCTGAATAATGATTCGCCCGTTTGGGTGTTGTAGGTACCGTTTTTAGCTACCAACACGCCATCTTTGCTCACTACTTTGGTGGGGCTGCGAAAATCGGCCAATTTGTTGAGCGAATTGTAAATGAGGGTGTCGGTGGTGAGGGTGTATTTTTTGTTAATTAATTTTACATTTTGGTAATACGTAAAAATCTTCGTGCGGGTGTCGTAGTAGCCCTGGGTGCTGGTAAGGGTGTTTTCGGCATCAATGGTTTGCCCTTTGTTGGGATAATACGCCACGCCGTTCATCATGTCGTAGTCGAGGCGGGTAGTGGTGAGGGTGCGTTTGCGGTCTTTGAGTACCACCGTCTTACCCGATACTTTGGCCAACCGCTGGTTGCCGTAATAAAACAGCGTGTCGCCCGTTACGGTTACGGTGTCATTTTGCACAATGCGTACTTTTCCGTAGGCTTCGAGGAAGTTGGCCCCCACGTTGTAGATAGCCAGATTGCAATACATCAAAGCACCTTTGTGCCTAAAAACCACGTTATTGACCACCCGCCGCACCTCGGTACCGTCGGGTTGCCGTACAAACGTAATGCTGTCGGCCCCAGGCAGTAAAAATACTTTTTCTTCGTTGGCAAGCAGGGTAGGGCTGGGGCGTTGAGCGAAGGCGGAATAAGAGAAAAGTGAAAAGTGAAAAGTGAGGCTACACAAGACGGTTATTTTCCAAAATGCCGAAGTACGAGTTTTTAACTCAGAAAAAAAGAATGACTTTATACGATCAATCATCATTATTTTAAACATCAAATTTTAAAGACTTTGCCACAAAAATAGCGACTAAAACCCATGTTACAGGCTTTTTTAACTTTCATTAACCAAAACCAGTTGTTTCAACCCAACGACCGCCTCCTGCTAACGGTGAGCGGTGGCCGAGATTCGGTGGTTTTGGTGTATTTGTGCCAACAAGCGGACTTCGATTTTGGCATGGCGCACTGTAATTTTCAGTTGCGTGGCCAGGAGTCGGAGGGCGATGCTGATTTTGTGCGGCAGTTGGCGACGCGCTGCGGCGTGCCTTTTTACGAAGAACGCTTCGATACGGCGCATTTTGCCACCCAAAACGGCCTTTCAACGCAGATGGCCGCCCGCGATTTGCGCTACGCTTGGTTTGAAAAAATACGCGCAACGCACCAATACGACTGGATTTTGACGGCGCACCACCAAAACGATGTATTAGAAACCATCTTGCTCAACCTCACGCGCGGCAGCAATTGGGCGGGTTTGCAGGGCATTTTGCCAAAAAACGGTCGCGTGCTGCGGCCTTTGCTTTTTGCAACCCAAGATGATATTGCCAGCTTTGCAACGCAAGCCCAACTAACCTGGCGCGAAGATAGTTCCAACCAAACCGACTATTACCACCGCAACCTGTTGCGCCACCAAGTAGTGCCCGTGTTGCAGCAAATAAACCCAAAAGTGGTGGGCGCAGTGGCCGAAACTGCCGCTCGCATGGCTGCCGTGGTGCGGATTTGGCAAGAAAATTTGGCACAAACTACGCAGCAAATAACCACGCAAGAGGGCAATAAACTCCATATTTCGTACGAATTATTGGGTAATTTTTCTGAACCCGTCGAAAGATTGGCGGGGCTGTTGCGCCCGTTTGGCTTTACGTTTGGGCAAGTGCAGCAAATATGGGCTGCGCGGCACGGGCAAGCTGGTAAGGTGTTTTTGTCGGCATCGCACGTGCTGCTCAAAGACAGGAGCGTGTTTGTACTGACCGAAAAATCAACGCCGCCCGCAACTGAGGAAATGCTGTTGCAAAGCCACGAACAAAGCTGGACTTTGCCGCATTGTACGATAATTCGGACTGATTTGCCCCCCAATATAAGCGTGGTGTTTGAGAAAAACTCCGATTTTTTGTACGTAGATGCCGCGCTGCTGCGTTTTCCGTTGGTACTGTGCCGCTGGCAAATGGGCGACTGGTTTTGTCCGCTGGGCATGGGCGGTAAGCATAAAAAAGTGAGCGATTTTTTGATTGACCAAAAAATGCCACTCACTGCCAAAAACGAGGTATGGGTGCTTAAATCTGACGGCCAGGTGGTGTGGGTGGTGGGATTTCGGGCCGACGAACGCTTCAAAATAAACGATAGTACGAAAAATAGTGTAAAATTTATAAAAACTTAATTATCTGATTATCAATAGGTTGTATTTTTATTTTTTAAATAAATTACCTTTTTTTTATAAAAAATTAGTTTGGCATTGTATTTGATGCCCAGTTAATTGTAAAACCCAAAATTTTCCCAACGAAACAAATTTACGAGTATGAAAACCGTAAGAATACCTATCTTGGGAGCTGCTCTAATCCTGCTAACAATCAACGTTTTTGCACAGAGCGCTCGACTTCGCACGGCCAATCGGTCGTTTGACAATTATGGCTACGTTGATGCCGTTCGAGGCTATGAAGACTTTTTAAGATCCGACAAGAAAAACGACCCCGTGGAGCGAAAAGAAGCCCTCGAAAAGCTGGCGTACAGCTACCGTAGGTTGCAAGATACGCCTAATGCCGAGCGCGTTTATGGCGACTTGACCAGCAATTTTGCCGATGCCGACAGTCGAAATTACCTGTATTATGCCCAGGCGTTGGCCAGCAATAAAAAATACCGCGAGTCTCAGAAAATGTACAGCAAGTACGCCGAACTTCAGTCTGCTGATTTACGGGGGCGCAAATCGGCGGTGTCGTACATGGACATGAACCGCTTTTACCGCGACTCGGCCATGTATCGGGTAGATTATTTGCCGCTCAACTCGCGCCAAGCCGATTTTAGCCCCATGTATTACAAAGGAGGGCTGGTGTTTGTGTCGGCTCGCAACGAAACGGGCATCGTGAAGCGGGTTTTTAATTGGAATCAAACGCCGTTTTTAGATTTGTTTTTTGCGCCCGATACCGCCGCCTTGCGGGGTGTGCGCGACACCTACCGCCGCTCGTCGGCGGGGGCGTTGGGAGGTGCTGCCGAGGGCAATAACAGCATGAGCGAAGCCGCCGTTGCGACCGAAGATATGCCCATGCCCGTTACCAAAGTGGAGCGTTTTAGCCGTACTATCAATACCAAATACCACGAAGGCCCGGCTACATTTTTTAAAGACATGAGCAAATTGGTCTTTACCCGTAACAATTACAACGGCAAAGCCAAGAAAAGCACGGCGGGGGTCAATATGTTGAAATTGTATTTTGCCGAACAAAAAACCCGCGATTGGGGCAACGTAAAAGAACTGCCTTTTAACAGCAATGATTACTCGTGTGGACACCCCGCGTTGGCCCCCGACGACAGCAAGCTGTATTTTGTGTCGGATATGCCAGGTGGCTACGGTGGTACTGACGTGTATGTGGTAGATTATAACGATGGACAATGGGGAACGCCCATCAATTTAGGCAAAGAAATTAACACCGAAGGCAACGAAATGTTTCCGTACGTGGACAGCGAGGGCAACATTTATTTTGCCTCCGACGGCCACGAGGGCTTGGGTGGATTGGATATTTTTTATGCCGAACTCAAAGACGGCATTGCTTACAAAGGTGTGCAAAACATGGGCGCGCCCATCAATTCTGAGAAAGACGACTTTGGCCTCATTACCGACAAAGAGCGTAACACAGGCTTTTTTAGTTCCAATCGGCTCAAAGGGATTTCTGACGACAACATTTACAGTTTCAAACGCACCTGCCGTCCGCTGGACATCATGGTGTATGATGCCAAAACCAAAGCACCCATCGAAGGTGCTGACGTACGCATTGTCAAGAATGGCTCGAACCAAGATATGCAGCAAACGGGCATGGACGGTGGTACCAAAATATGCTTAGACGGCAGCACCGACTACGAATTTAAGGCCATTAAAGAGGGCTACGCTACCAACGGGGTGCGTTTTTCTACCCTCACGCAGTCCATGAAACCGCAAATGGGTATTGATATTTATTTGGACAAAAGTGAGAACACCATTTTGCGTGGCGTGGTAAAACGCGAAGTAAACCAAAACCCGCAAGAAGGCGTAACGGTAACGCTCCGCGACGACAAAACGGGTAAAGAAAAGACCGTAGTAACGGGAACTGACGGCGGCTACGAGTTTGAAGTGGACCCCAGCAAAAATTATTCACTTCGTGCTGAGGGCGACAAATTGGCCTCAAATCAGCAACAATTGGGTAAAAACAAAAAGAACAAAGCCAAAGTGGTAGAAAACGATTTGAGTATGTACGGCGAAGGCGACGTGTTTACGCTCGAAAACGTGTATTACGACTTAGACAAATATTTTATTCGGGCCGATGCCGCCAAAGAATTGGATAAAGTAATGGGATTGATGAAAAAATACCCTGACATGAGCATTGAATTGCGTTCGTTTACCGACAGCCGCGCCAGCGACAATTACAACCTGCGCCTGTCTGAACGCCGCGCCCGCGCTGCCTTCGACTATTTGGTGCGCAAAGGCATTAGTCCTGAGCGACTTGCCGCCAACGGCTACGGCGAATCAGAATTGGTAAACGATTGCAGCAACGGCATCAACTGCGGCGAAGGCGACCACCAACTCAACCGCCGCACTGAGTTTAAAATTACGTCGGTGAAGAAAGATGCTGAGTAGTGAAAAGTGTAGAGTTTAGAGTGAAAAGTTTGGAGGTAATGCTAAATCGCAAACCTCAAATTACGAACCAAAAGAAAGTAGCGTATTTTTTTTCATAGAGTAGGGGTTTTTTGAAAACAAAAGCGTGGCAACATTTGCCGCGCTTTTTTGTTGTTATAGGTATGAAGATTTCGCTCATTGCCGCCATGTCCCAAAATCGGGCCATTGGCTTGCGTGGTCGCTTGCCGTGGCCGCACCTTCCCGCCGACTGGGAGAACTTTTTTGAAGTTACCAAAAACTGCCGCATGATAATGGGCCGCAAAAGCTACGATACGCCCGACAGGCTGTGGTCGGAGGTGGGTAATTTTGTAATAACGCGCCAAGCCGACTTTCCGCTTGATGCGGGTTTTGAACGTGCTTTTAGCTTGGAAGAAGCCCTGGCGTGCTGCCAAGCCGACGACGAGGTGTTTGTGATTGGGGGCGAAGAAATATTTAGGCAAGCCCTGCCGTTGGCGCATAGCATTCACCTTACGCTTGTAAACGGCACTTTTGAAGGCGATGCTTTCTTTCCTGAATTTGACGAGAATGCCTTCAAAATAACCAGCAAACAAGATTTTGTGGCTGATTTGCGCCACCCCTACGCCTTTTCGTTGTTGGTGTATGAGCGAGCAAGCTCGTAACAAAAATGCAAGGTGAATTTTTGGTAAAATGCTGAATTTTAGACCATTAATGAATTGAAAAAGCGTGTGCAACGTCGCGCTTTTCTCAAACCAACCAGCATAAAATAGCCGCCCCATCTTTCGACGGGGCGGCTATTTTTGTGGGCGTTACATTTTTATTTTACTTCTTCAAAATTCACAAACTCGCCTTCGGTTTTGTTTTCTTGGGCGGGTTCTTGCGCATCGTTATTGGGTGGTTGCGGCTGGCCGTCGGCGGCACCTGCGGCGTAGATTTCCTGCGAGGCCGCGTTCCAGGCTTCCGTTATTTTTTCCATGGCCGCATCAATAGCCACTAAATTGCGGCTGCTGTGCGCCGATTTCAACTCGCCCAACGCGCTTTCGATGGCCGACTTATTGCCTGCCGACAGTTTGTCGCCGTATTCTTTCAACTGCTTTTCGGTGCTAAAAATCATGGAGTCGGCTTGGTTTACCTTCTCAATTTCTTCTTTGGCCGCTTTGTCGGTTGCTTCGTTGGCTTTGGCTTCTTCGCGCATTCGGTTTATTTCGGCATCGGTCAAGCCACTTGATGCTTCAATCCTGATTTTCTGCTCGCGGCCTGTGCCTTTGTCTTTGGCCGTTACATTCAAAATACCGTTGGCATCTACGTCAAACGTTACCTCAATTTGTGGCACGCCACGCGGCGCGGGTGGTAGGCTATCTAAGTGAAACTTGCCAATGGTACGGTTTTGGGTAGCCATGGGGCGTTCGCCTTGCAACACGTTAATTTCTACCGAAGGTTGGTTGTCGGCGGCAGTCGAGAAAGTTTCAGAACGTTTGGTTGGAATGGTCGTGTTTGACTCAATCAATTTGGTAAACACGCCGCCCAGGGTTTCAATACCCAACGACAACGGAATCACGTCCAACAACAACACGTCTTTTACTTCGCCCGTCAAAACGCCACCCTGAATGGCTGCACCAATGGCAACAGCTTCGTCGGGATTTACGGCTTTCGATGGTTTTTTGCCAAAAAACTTTTCCACTTCGTCTTGCACACGTGGAATACGGGTAGAGCCGCCCACCAAAATAATTTCGTCAATGTCGGCAATTTTAATGCCCGAATTGGCCACGGCGCGCTTGCAGGGCTCCATCATGCGTACAAAAAGGCTGTCGGCCAATTGCTCAAATTTGGCGCGGGTTAAGGTGCGCACCAAGTGTTTGGGCATTCCATCTACTGGAAATATGTACGGCAAATTGATTTCGCTCTGGGTAGAACTCGACAATTCTACTTTGGCTTTTTCGGCGGCTTCTTTGAGGCGTTGCTGGGCCATGGGGTCGCGGAGCAAATCCACACCTTCGTCGGCCTTAAACTCAGCCGCCAGCCAGTTGATAATCACTTGGTCGAAATCGTCGCCGCCCAAGTGGGTGTCGCCGTCGGTTGCTTTTACTTCAAATACGCCGTCGCCCAATTCCAAAACCGACACGTCGAATGTGCCACCTCCCAAGTCAAAAACGGCAATTTTCATGTCTTTACCTTGCTTGTCGAGGCCATAAGCCAGGGCAGCAGCGGTAGGCTCGTTGATGATACGCTTCACGTCTAAGCCCGCAATTTGGCCTGCTTCTTTGGTAGCTTGCCGCTCGGCATCGTTAAAATAAGCGGGCACCGTAATAACGGCTTCGGTAATGGTTTGGCCGAGGTAGTCTTCGGCAGTTTGCTTCATTTTTTGCAAAATCAAGGCCGAAATCTCCTGCGGGGTGTATTGGCGGTCGCCAATTTTGACGCGGGGCGTGTTGTTAGGGCCTTGCTCTACGTTGTAAGCTACGGTTTTGAGTTCGCTACCTACGTCGGCAAAACGCTTACCCATGAAACGCTTGATAGACGATATGGTGTTGGTAGGATTGGTAATGGCTTGGCGTTTGGCGGGAGCGCCCACTTTACGTTCGCCGTTGCCGTTGTCCATGAAGGCTACCACCGATGGGGTGGTACGAGCGCCCTCGCTGTTTGCAATTACGACGGGTTCATTTCCTTCCATTACAGATACGCACGAGTTGGTAGTACCCAAGTCAATGCCAATAATTTTTCCCATTGTTATTTAATTAGTGATTGAATGATTGAATAGCTGGATGATTGAATAATTTTAATCATATTTCCCTATGCTCAATGAATGTGCCAATTGCGTTTTGACAGTAAAAAAATGACATTTTGGCAGAAAGCCTTCTAAACTATTCTTTGCTTTTGATAATCGCTCAAAACGAAGGGGGATTCCAAAATAAAAGCCTATAAACCGTCGGATATCTCTTGGCGAGAAAGCCCCGTTATGTCGGCTATGTCATCTGTGCTAAAACCTTTTTCTTTCATTTTTTTAGCAGTTTCAAGGGCTTTTTCCAATGCGCCTTCGGCACGGCCTTCTTCGAGTCCTTCGGCACGGCCTTCTTCGAGTCCTTCGGCACGGCCTTCTTCGAGTCCTTCGGCACGGCCTTCTTCGAGTCCTTCGGTACGGCCTTCTTCGAACCCTTCCGATATGCCGTTCATTTTGGCAGTAAAAATCATACTTTGGGCCGACGACAGGTCTTCCAAGTAACGCTCGTAAGTTCTTTTTTCGACCTTCGACAGTTGTTCCAAACGTAAATGTTCCCTGACCTCGGCCAGTCCTTTGGCCTTGAACTCTTCTTTTATTTCGTCGTTTTTAAAGTAATAAATCCATTCGTCCAAGCTATCTTTGGCTACGTCATCAAAATTATTGATTTTAATAACGTAGTATTCGGGGTAAATTTGGTGCGTATGTTCTTGCTTAAAAATGTCTTTTTGACGCGCTGATAGCCCCAAAATGTCGTTCTGATGAATGCCCTTAAATTCATTTTTGCCATGATAAACATAATCAGAGCCTTGGCCTAAATCGAAGTAAATGAGATTGATGGAATACACTTTTTTAATGCCTCCGTAGGCATTTCCTTTCTGAAAATTGTTGATAATATGCTTAGAAGTAGCATACAACATTCGTTGGAAATAGTCGTATTCGTCGTTGTATTGCAGTTCTACGATGATTCGTTCTTTTTGCTCGTTTTCGACCAATAAATCCACTCGATTGGTTTTTTGAGTGGCATAATCAGGGTTCGATTCGCTTTCTAAAATACTGATTACAACGATGTCTTTTTTAAGTAAGGTACTCAAAAAGCCTTCCAGAATCACAAAATTGGCTTGGTTGCGGAGCAATTTTTTTAAAGCCCAGTCGAAACTAATAAGCGGTCTTTCTGTCATGTTTGTTCTGTTTGTTAGCAAAAATAGGCAAATTATTTAATCTTCACCTTAGTAGCTCCGTAGCCAAATTTTTCTTTTTGAGCATCTTCAAAAAACTGCACGTTTTTGTGCTTACTTAGGCGGCGGTGGAGTTCGTTGCGCAGCGCGCCACTACCTACGCCGTGAATAAAAGTGATGTAGTCCATGCCGCTGGCAATGGCTTTTTCGAGTTGAGAGTCAAACGTATTGAGCTGTATTTCAATCATTTGGGCGTTGCCCATTCCTGCGTGGTTGGTCGTTAGTTCCTCAATGTGCAAGTCTATTACCGCTGCTGGTTTTTCGATTTTTGTGGTGAGCGTGGGTTCGGGCGCGTTGGGGGTGAGCATTTTTTCGCGCAGGGCTTGCGCTGTCAGTGGCTCGGCTTTGGGCTCTTCGTTGTCGAGTTGAAACAAAAAAGCGTCTTTTTCGAGCAACGGAGCCACTTTTTTGCTCTTAAAAAAAGTATCAGGCCGAAACTTGATGCGCTTGATAAGCGGAGCGCGTTCGGGGGCGTGGCCAACGGTGTAATAAAAGCATTGGAGCGCAAAAGTACCCCATTCTTCAAAATCTTTGATGGCCAGTTCTTGCACTTTGATGCTGGTTTTGCCCTTCAAAAACCCGCCCGCCAAGCCACGGTGCAGGCGTTCGGTACTGCTGGTGAGGGTATAAGGTAAGTCCCAGTCGGTGTTGTTGAGCAGGTGCAGCGACACTTCGCGGTCGTTGAGTTGAACAAATGCCATAAAAATACCCCGCTCTGCCCGCACACTCGTTGTTTTGGCTACGGCAGGTTGTATTTCGGCAGCTTTTTGGGGTTTAAAAATAGTGGCTTCGGCGGCAGCTACTACCACGAGTTCGCGTTTGAGAACGGGCAACCGAAAGCCGTCTTCGATTTCTACTTCGACCACGTCGCCCTGCAAAAACCGATACACTATGCCCTGTTCTTTGGAATGGATTAACCTAACTTTGTCGCCGATGTTCATATATCAATGAGTGAATGAGTGAATGAGTGAGTGAATGTGAGAATTAGTGGATTATGAATGAGTGGATTAAGTATAACTTAGAAATTCACCGCACCGCACGGGCGGGCCCGTCATCAAAAATAAAGCGCGTGGCCAACAAACCCTTGCCGACGGTTCCATTCTAAGGTTGGGGCGGGAATCTTGAGGGTATTGAGCATGAAAAGGAACGTTTTTAGCCATTTTTTGCGGGTTTTGATGCGCTTAAAATCAACGTCTAATGATAAATAATACTGCCGAAATGGGACAAAACCCAACGCCTTACTTTTATTTACTTCGGCAGCAACCATGTTTTGAATACCGTAACCCAGCGACACATTGAGCCACTTGGGGAGCCGTGATTGCGGCCAAAAGGCTGACAAATTGACCGATAGCCAGTAAGTTTGTCCGTTGTAATCTTTGAGCCAACGCTCCCCGTAAGTGCGGCCCAATAGTTCGGGACGCTGCGCCGCCAACGAGGTATAATGAAACGACCATTTGGGTTGAATTCGTTCCTCGCCCCAAAGCGCGTGTTGCCCCAAATACAACGACGGCCCCAGCACATTGGCCGCCATATCGCTCATCGAAAAGCCGTATTCGGGATATTGAAAACCGTCTAATAGCTCGATGGGCGTTAAAAATATGAAGCCCGACAATGCTCCGTAAAGCGCGGCTTGTTTGTTAGAAATACCCGTTTTTTTGTAAACCGCCGCCGTATGCCGACAAATTTGGTAGGCCGAAAAAAAATGCCCCATTTTGTCAATTTGAAGCCATTCGTGGGCATCGTCGTTGAACTGAAATTGGCCAAATGGTGACTTGTACCAAGTTTGGTTGAGGCCATAAATAGTACCCGCATAGGCTATTGTCTCGCCCGCAAAAATCCAGTGCAGGGCGCGATAATTGGGCTTTGTGAGCGTAGAATCGGGCTTTTGAGCAATGATTGGGCGGCCAAATAACAAAAAATAAACAGTAACAAAAAAGGCTTTTTTGCTCATGCTACAAAGTAAAGCATCTTTTCTGGTTTTTTATCAAACGTGGAGCACTGGATACCTCACAGAAAAAAATAAGGAGAGTTTTGCCGTTTTTTGCTTTTGTTGTTTCAATCTAAACCTTCTCCGATAGCGCGAGCGTCTTCGTTCGTGCTGATTATCTTGCGACTTCCAGTCGCAGTTTTGATAGCGGCTGGAAGCCTTTTAATAAGCGGCACGAGTCCGATAGCGCGAGCGTCTTCGCTTGTGCTGATTATCTTGCGACTTCCAGTCGCAGTTTTGATAGCGGCTGGAAGCCTTTTAATAAGCGGGACGAGCCAGAGACTCGCGCCATCAAGAGAGTTTTGATAGCGGCTGGAAGCCTTTTAATAAGCGGCACGAGCCAGAGACTCG
>REAB01000200.1 GCA_004293645.1 Cytophagia bacterium
CTAAAATTCTGTTAAATTCTTCAATTTTAAAAGTCTTTTGTCGGGTTAAGCTACCCAATCGTTAATTTTGCCCTCGTTTTTAGCAACATTCGCCCCGATGACCAATTATATTCTTTACGACGACCCGCTCATTCGGGCGCAATTACTGCCTCTTACTTTTACGCGACCCGTGCCTGAAATACGCTGCGGCGTATGGACGCTCACCGAAAAATGGGCGTATTACCTGCAAAGTAAGCCTTCTTTTCTGACCGAACCTTACTTGCAACCCAAATACGCGCTCGTGGCCACCGCCGACAATGTGTTTGTGAATGGCGCGGTATGCGCCACGGCGGCCATAACGGCGGCGGTGGTACAACTGCAAATGGGGGAGGTTTTGTTGGCCGAAAATACCGTAATCGCCTATCGTTCAGGCTATGAGGTGGTCAATCCTGCGGTAGAATTGAAAGTGGTGAGGTGGCCAGAAAAATACACCGTCATTGCTCACTTGTGGGATATTTACTTGCAAAATGGCGCGCAAATTCGCGCCGATTTTGAGCAAATTGCAAGCCAGCGTACGTCTCAACCCATTGCCGACCCGCACACCCGCTGCTACGCACCCGAGCAAATTTTTGTAGAAACGGGGGCAAACATTAGAGCGGCAGTTTTGAATGCCGAAAACGGCCCCATTTACATTGGCAAAAACGCCACCATCAGCGAAGGCTCGGTTGTGATGGGCCCTTTTGCACTGGGCGAAGGTGCTACTGTAAACTGGGGTGGCAAAATGCGCATGAACACCACCGTCGGGCCATTTTGTAAAGTAGGTGGCGAAGTGAGCAACTCGGTGCTGTTTGCGTACAGCAACAAAGCCCACGATGGTTTTTTGGGCAACTCGGTGCTGGGCGAATGGTGTAACTTGGGCGCAAATACCAATAATTCTAACCTCAAAAACGATTATACCAACGTCAAACTTTTCGACTACGCCACCCAAACCCTTACCGACACGCAGCAGTTGTTTTGCGGGCTTTTTATGGGCGACTTTACCAAGGTGGGCATCAGTACTTTGTTTAATACTGGTACGGTGGTAGGAGTTAATGCGAATGTTTTTGGGGCAGGTTTTCAGCCCAAGCACATTCCTTCGTTTAGTTGGGGTGGCGCAGCGGAGGGGTTTACCGAGTATCGTTTTGAGAAAGCCCTCGAAGTGGCCAAGCAAACCGTAGCGCGGCGCGGCGATGTATTTGGCAAAATAGAAACCGAGCTGCTGCGCACCATCTATGATTTGACCAGAGCGGATTGAGTCTGGTTGCCTGTGAAGACACAGGCAACGGCTTAGTGCCATCACAGCCTTACCCTTTCTTTCACCTTTTCCTTTTTACACCTTACACCTTTCCACCTTACGCCTCCTTAAAATGACCATCGGTTTTGTAGTTTCTTTTTTTGATTTTCGCAACGACGTGCGCCGGGTAGTGGCCGAAGTGGCCAAGCAGCACCATGTTGTTATTTTTGGTAAACCCGAACACCAACACGAAATACTCCGCCACTTGCCTGATGGTTTGGAGTTTAGGCTCATTGATGAGCGCAAAAATACCCGCTGGAATCAACTCTGGCTACGTTTGTACGTGCTGTTTAAGCAAATACCCAAAAGCCGTCAAAATTTTTTCTTGATGGAATTTTTCAAGGTCTCCATCAATACTACGCCCGCTGTGAGAGATAAAAACTATCAAATTTTGAAGTGGGTACGGCGGTTGCCAAAAATTATTTCTTACGATTTTTATTTGAAACAACTTCGTTACAAAGCTGCCACGCAACTTGAAGGCATTGACCAATTTATTACGTTTACGGCCATTGCCGACGATTTTTTGATGGCCCGGCTACTCGACGAGCAGCGCAAAGTAAAAGTATATGTGTACAGCTGGGACCACCCCTGCAAGCACGTGTGTTTTTCGCCGAGGGCGCAGTATTTGTGTTGGAACGAACCCCTGCGCCAAGACGTGGTATCGTTGCAAAATATCCCTACCGAACAAGTTAAAGTAATAGGTGCCAGTCAGTTTGGCTACGTGGCGGAGTTTCGAGCGCGGCAGGCGCAGATGCCCCGCACTTACCCATTCGACTACGTGTATGTGGGCTGCGCCATTGGTGTTTCGGAGCTGGTGGCGCAAGAAGTGGAGGTGGTGCGGTCTATTGCCGAAGTATTGCAAAAAGTCCAGCCAACTTATAAATTGGTGGTGCGCCCGTATCCAGTGCAAGACAATTGGCAACTCTACGACCCCATTCGGCAACTGCCCAACGTGGTGATGGACGACGGCTTTCGGACGCTCGACTTATCTATGAAAGACAGCCATATTCTTGAAAAGTTTGAGAAAATAAGCCACGCCAAAGCCTTTTTTCACTTGGGAACAACCATGGGTTTGGAGGCGTGTTTTACCCAAACCCCTTCGTTTATAATGGATTACGGCTACGACTCAAAAGACGATTTTAGTTTGTATTATTTTATTCATCAATTTCAAAACGACCGCCACATCATTGATTTAGCCCCCCAAAATGCCATTCGTTCGCCCGCACAATTGGCCGAAATTTTCAAAAACATAAACGCACCTACTTACCGCGAACTAAACCAAAAAGTTCAGAATCAGTACGTTATCAAGTCTTTCGCCCAGTTTGCGCAAGATTTGTTGGCGTAGTTCAATCAGAAGTGAAGTGATGCGGCTACACCGAAGATTTTGCTAATTTGAGAATGATGTTGGAAAATGAAATAAATTGACAGCTTTGGCAACTGTAAATAGCGAATAGTTTTGCCCAATAAACTGATAAATTGGGGAAAAATAGTAGATTGTAAAGATGGTTTGCTAATTTTGCTCTTATCCTTAAGCACTAAGTAAACACACAACCTTCATAAAATGGCCAAAATTTTAATTGTTGATGACGAAAAAGCAATCAGAGCTGCCCTGCGCGACATCTTGGAATATGAAGGCTACGAAGTAGAAGAAGCCAAAGACGGCGACGAAGGGCTCAGCTTGATTCTCAAAAACTACTACGATGTGGCACTGTGCGACATCAGAATGCCCAAAATTGAAGGGTTGGAAGTGTTGCTCAAAGCAGGCGAAGCAGGGCGCGGAACACAGTTTATTATGATTTCGGCCTATGGCAACGTTGAAAACGCCGTAGAAGCTACCAAGCGCGGCGCGTACGATTTTATTACCAAGCCCCCAGATTTAAACCGCCTGTTGGTGTCGGTGCGCAACGCCATTGAGAAAGCCAAGCTCGTGGCCGAAACCGCTGATCTGAAAAAACGGATTTATAAAATAAACGAAATAGTAGGCGACTCGGCCCCTATCAAGAAGGTAAAAGAAACCATTAACCGCGTAGCACCTACCGAAGCACGGGTGATGATAACGGGGGCCAACGGCTCGGGCAAAGAGATGGTGGCCAAGCAAATTCACGAAAAAAGCAACCGCGTCAATAAACCATTGGTAGAAGTAAACTGCGCCGCCATACCCAGCGAACTCATTGAAAGCGAGCTATTTGGACACGAAAAAGGCTCGTTTACATCGGCCATTAAGCAGCGCATTGGTAAGTTTGAACAAGCCGACGGCGGCACACTGTTTTTGGACGAAATTGGCGACATGAGCCTCTCTGCCCAAGCCAAAGTGCTGCGGGCTTTGCAAGAAAGTAAGATAACCCGCGTGGGCGGCGACAAAGAAATAAAAATCAACGTACGGGTTATTGCCGCTACCAATAAAGACCTCCGTCAAGAAATACGCGAAGGTAATTTTCGGGAAGATTTGTACCACCGCCTGAGCGTCATGGTGATTCATGTGCCGTCGCTTGCCGAGCGCCGCGAAGACGTGCCGCTGCTGGCCCAGAAATTTTTGCACGATATTTCGGAAGAATACGGCGATGCCCGCAAGGTGATTTTGCCCGAAGCCATGGAAGCCCTCCAAGTCATGCCGTGGACGGGAAATGTGCGCGAACTTCGCAACGTAATAGAGCGGCTCGTTATTATGTGCGGCGACGAAATAACCGCCGATGAAGTAAATATGTACGTCAATTTTGGGCAATAACCAATGCAAGTAAATTTTTCAAAATCGCCCGATGGACTGGTGCCCGTTGTGGTGCAAGATGCCGACACCCAAAAAGTATTGATGGTAGGCTACATGAACGACGAAGCCCTGACCAAAACCCAAGCTGAGGGAGTGGTTACGTTTTTTAGCCGCAGCAAACAACGCCTTTGGACCAAAGGAGAAACATCGCAGCATTTTTTGAACGTAAAAGAAATAATAATAGACTGCGATGCCGACACCCTGCTCATCAAAGCCCACCCGCAAGGGCCAACTTGCCACACGGGAGCCGATACTTGCTTTAACGAAGCCAACGAAGGCAAGGCTACTTTCTTGAATTATTTGCAAAAAGAGGTGATTCGGAGTCGAAAAAACAACCCGCAAGAAAACTCATATACCAGCAAACTATTCAAAAAAGGAGTCAATAAAATAGCCCAAAAAGTAGGCGAAGAAGCCGTGGAACTGGTGATAGAAGCCAAAGACAACAACGACGAACTTTTTAAAAGCGAGGCCGCCGATTTGCTGTTTCATTACCTCATTTTGCTCGAACACCGCAACATAGACCTCGACGAGATTGTGGCCGTGCTACAAACAAGGCACCAGTAAAATTGGTAAAACGGTAGCTTTGGACTTATATTTGCTTGGTAATCAGTAAATTTTAGGCCACATGGGCAAGCGCAAACTCCCCACCAATCAGGTTTTACTCGATTTTAGTCTCCAACAAGACCGCACGCTGCTGCACTTGGGCCAGGCCGTGGCACAACGCGAGGGCGAGCGCTTGTTTGAAACCCTCCGCAACGGCGAGTGGCTACTCGAACCCGCTGGCGAATGGGCCGATGTGTCGTCGGCGCAGGATATTGTGCGGCAGTTGGGGCGGCGGCTTCCTTATCCTGAGCAAATAAAGGTGGCGCAACTTCACAACACGCAGCCCGGTTTTGTGGGATTTTCGGCGCTCTTTCAACAAAAGGGCTGGGTTTTTGTCAATGCCAATGCCGACCCATACGAACGTTGTTACTACACAGCTTTACTCACGGCTTCGTTGGGGCTTTCGGCGGCTTATCCGCAACCTCAATTGCTGGCCCAACGCGCCGAAAAATTGGTTTTTGAGGTTTTTTTGCCCCAACAAGAAGTCGAAACATTTTTTCACAAAGGCATCACTAAATTTCAACCCAGTCAAGCCCTCGACATCGCCGATTTTTTTCGCGTGCCATTTGGTTTAGTCCTCAAACGCGCCCTGCAATTAGAAATCATCACCGATGCGCAATACCGCTCATTTACGACCGTTAAACCAGAACGTCCCGAAAAATTGCGCCCGCTGTTTGTGTCCAAATCGGGTGAGTTAGAAGGTGATTTTTGGGACAATCAATTTTAAAAACGAATCAATGGCCAATCGTCGTTCTTATGCTGGTTATGTGTTGCTGGGTGTGCTGGCGTTGTTTGGTATTGGCTACGTTGCGCGGCCTTTTTTAAACAAATCCAACGCTGAAAACAGCACAGTTGAGCAAACCACCACCGCGCCTGCTTTTGTAAAAGAAGGAGAAGTACGGTTTATTCAAGATGGCAAAACGCTCCAAAAAATTGACGTAGAAATAGCCCAAAACGACCAAGAACTTCAAAAAGGGCTGATGTTTAGGCCATTTATGCCCGACTCAGTGGGTATGTTGTTTATTTTTGAACAGTCTGAACCACAGGGCTTTTGGATGAGAAATACCATGATTTCGTTGGATATTATTTACGTAAACGAGCAAAAACAAATTATTTCTATTCAAAAAAATGCCACGCCTTATTCGGAGCAAACGCTGCCTTCGCTGGGAGATGCGCGGTATGTGGTAGAAGTAAACGGCGGCTACTGCGACAAGCACGGCATCAAAGCAGGCAATACTATTTCGTTTTGATTTGATAAAATTGGAACAATATTTGCCACCAATCAACTTGAATAATTTGTGGTAATTTGAAAAACAAAACCCAACTAATACGACAACTGCTGGGCTGCTGGCTTTGGCTACTGACAAGCAGCAGCGCGTGGGCATCGCACATCATTGGCGGCAACATTGCCCTCTCTACCATGGCCCTCCGCGAAGGCGAATCTACGCTTTCGATGCAATTGATTTTTGACGAATTCTCGCCTGGCACGGTACAAAACAGCGTCGTGGTTTCGGTTTTTCGCAAAAGCGACAACCTCCGCATGGCCGATTTTACGCTGCAACGTGAACTTTTTCAGCCCATTCCGTACGCCAACGCGGGCTGCATCAATATGCCGCTGGCCAAAGTGGTGGTGGTAAAATACAGCGCGTTTGTGGCCTTGCCTCCCACCACCTACGACGCGCCCGAAGGCTATTATGTGGTTTGGGAGCAGTGCTGCCGCAATGGCGCAGTGGTAAATTTGCAAAACGCCCGCAACACAGGCCTGGTTTTTTACTTGGAAATTCCGCCCACTACCATCAAAAATAACTCGCCAGCTTTCAAAACTCCCGACGTAAAATACGCCTGCCGTGGTTTAGAATTTGAGCTGGATTTTGGCGCACTTGATTTTGACAACGACGAGCTGCAGTATTCGTTTGTTACGCCGTTGGCGGGTTTTACTGATGCGGGCAACGCCATTCCTGCCCGCTCCCAACGCGGGCCATACCCACGGGCGCGCTGGGCGGCGGGTTTTGACAGCCTGCGGGCGGTGCCAAATGCCAACGGAATGACCATCAACGCCCAAACGGGTAAAATTAATTTCCAACCTACTCAACTGGGCCGTTTTGTTATTTCGGTGCGGTGCGAAGAAATAAGAGCGGGCAAAAAAATGGGCGAAACCCGCCGCGACTACGAAGTAATAGTGATAGATTGCCCCAAACTAACGCCTCCTCCCGTTTTGATTGAACTAAAAACCGCGCCTCAGTCGGCGGTGATTGAACGGCAAAATGGCTCCATAACTGCCGTTTCGCTGTGCCGAGGCGACTCGGTTTCGCTCCGCACCAACGACGAAAACCCCCAATGGGCGTACCAGTGGCAGTTGGACGGCAAAGATATAATGAACCAAAACCGCGTTTCGGCTACTTTTGGGCAGCCTGGTAATTACAGCGTCGTGAAGCGTTTTGCCAAACCCTGCGGCACCGAAAACACCGCCACGGCCAGCGTACAAGTTGTTTTCAAAAATAGTACCAACATCAAGTTGATTTCGAGCAAAAAAATGCCCCTTTGTAGCAACGATAGCACCAATTTGAGCATCGAGAGCAACAGCCGAGATTTGGCCGTAACCTGGGCCCGCGACGGTCGAATTTTGAGCAACACTGGCCCCGTTTTGCCAAGTATTAGACAAGCGGGCTTCTACAAAGCCACCGCCACCGACCGCTCCAGCGGCTGCACCTCGCGCGACAGTTTGTTGGTAAAAATAGCTCCGCCGCCGAGCGTCAATATCGTAGCCGTGGGCAATCCTACTTTTTGTGCCAACGACTCCACCAAACTCATAGCCACCCAAAGTAAAGCGTACGATTATGTCTGGTTTTTGGGCGATATGCCGCTCGTACAAGCCACTGGCAACCAATGGAAACCCACCAAATCGGGCGAGTATAGCGTAGTTATAACCGATACCACTACCCGCTGCGCAGCCCGCTCCAACACCATCGAAATACTAATAAAACCCGCCCCAACGGCAGTTTTAGACTCCATTCCACCGCTTTGCGGGCTTGGTATTCAAGCGGTTAGCCTCAATGGTTCGCCCCAAGGTGGCACGTACACGGGGCGCGGAGTAGTGGGCCAGCGGTTTGTAACGGTCAATTTAACACCAGGCGTTTATCCTGTGGTTTACAGCGTTACCAACGCCGTGGGTTGCACCAGTTCGGCCCGCCGCAACGCCATTATTTCGACTCCGCCGCGCCTCCAAACGCCCCGTCAACTCATCATTTTGAAAGGCGAAGGCGTGGTTATCAAAACCAATATACCCGCCAATTCGAGCGTAGAGTGGTTGCCAGCGGCGGGGCTGGACAATGCCCGCTCCGAACGTCCAACAGCCAGCCCCACCAGCACAACTATCTATAAAATACGCGTTCAAACGCCCGAAGGTTGCGTTGTTGAGCTGTCGGTGGAAGTGGTAGTGATTGAGCTCAAAATACCCAACGGATTTACGCCCAACGCCGACGGCGTAAACGATACCTGGGAACTGGAAGGTATCAGAAACTATCCCAACTGCACTGTCGAAATCGTGAATCGGTGGGGTAATATGGTCTTCAAAACGCAGGGCTATTTTGACGAATGGGACGGCCAATACAACGGCGAGCCGCTACCAGTTGGTGAATATTATTACGTGGTTCACCTTCGCGAACTGGACTACAAATTCACGGGCAGCGTCAGCATTATTCGCTAAAAAACTCACTTGTTCGATTGGTTTCTATTCTGATGCTATTTTTTTAAGTAGGCCTTCGTTTGCTACAAGCTCATTATTGTCGGTAAAACAAGATAGCCTTTGTCTAAATATGTCTTCGTGAAGCAGTTGGATAATTTTAGATTCTAATTCCGTTGCGTTGTCTTTGGCCATGTTTCCTTTTAAGCCTAAGCCGTGATGCTCAATTTTGGCCGCGTTACTGGGCTGGTCCCACCGCAAATCAACGGGATAAACTAACATCGCAACTTTCAATGCAATGCTTTCTCTGATGGAGTTTAGTCCGCCGTGCGTAATAAAAAGACTGCTTCGTTTCAAAATTGTGAGTTGAGGCACAAATTCAAAAAAATAGACATTAAACGGAATGGTAGAAAGCGAAAATTCTTTTCTAAAACTTTCTGACAAACTTACAACAAAGACATAATCAGGCAGTTTTTTTGCCACTTCGAGCAAGTTGTTGAAAAATCGAAGAATATCTTTTCGTTTTCCAAAATCAGCGTAAAGCGTTCCGAACGAGCAATAAATAATTTTCTTGTTTTGGGGTAAACTATTCAAAAATAAGCTAAAAGATTCGTTGGTAGGTTCTTTGCGTTCTAAATCTACCAACAAGCCCAGATAATGCTGATACTGCTGCTTTTGATGGGTAAATTCTAATGCTTGCGGTGCAACGATGAGTTCGGGAACGTTTGCAAAACCCACTCTAAAACTTTGTTGATAATCAAGCAAATGATGCTCATTCAAGCCTTGCTTTTTGGCTTTTTGTTCAATAATTCGTCGGTTGCTTTTGCCCAAATAAATGATGTTTTGCCAGAGCGAACGAAGCCTTCTTTTGAAATAATACTGTTGCCAATGCCAGCTAAAATTTGTTTTTTGATTGGGAACAACTGGGCAATCTAACGGCAAATTATCGGCTTGCTGATGAAAAGACAACATCGTTTGGACAAATACAAATTGGATATTTTGAGCTTTTAAGATTGGGTATAGCAAAATAAAATCGGCGCTTTGAAACGAATCTAACAGTACCAATTGCGGTTTTGTTTGCTGAATGAGTCGCTCAATGGCTGTCTTTCGGGCGTTGTAAATGGTGTCATAAAATCGGTCAATTAGATTATCAAAATACTTGACCCGCTGCGAGTTAGATAGATAATCCAACGTTTGTTCGCCATTTATACCAAACGGTAAACCCGCAAATAGAACGCATTCAAAACCCTGCTGCGAAACGTAACTGTGCAACTCAAAAGGTACGGCATATACAATTGAATAATTGCTTTGGGCAAGAAGAACCCGCGCCAGCCCAAAAGAGGCGTTCAAATGTCCTTTGGCGGGACTCATCAAAAACAGGGCAGTTGGTTTTAGGTTGTCCATTCTTGCCAATAATCGCTGTACATATTTGAAGATTCGAGCAAAGTGGAATGCGCGCCTGCGTGGGTAAAAGTGCCGTTTTCTAATACATAGATGCGGTCGCAAATGTTACGGAGTGTGTGGAGGCGGTGCGTGATGAGCAAAATGCCCATTTCGGATTTGAGGCGGAGTAGCAGGTCCAATACAAACCGCTCGGTGTGGCGGTCTAAGGCTGCGGTGGCTTCGTCCAAAATAAGCAGTTGAGGCTTCGAACATAACGCCCGCGCCAAGCCAATCAATTGCCGCTGACCACCCGAAAGGTTTACGCCTTCTTCGCCCAAAATAGTAAACAAGCCCTGCGGAAATTTCTCAAAAATAGGCGAGAACCCATAGTCATCAAGTAGCTTAAAAGCCGTTTCTATTTCGCGTTGGGTAGTACCAAAACATACATTGTCCACCACCGTGCCGTTAAAAATATGTACCTGCTGTGGCACAACGCCTATTATATTTCGCCAGTCGTTGGCCTCAATATCAATTAATTGCGTATTTCCATTGACCAAAATCTGCCCCGATTCGGGTTCGTAAAACTTTTGTATCAACTGGCAAATCATGCTTTTGCCACCGCCACTTTCGCCCACAATCGAAATTATCTCGCCCCGCTGCAACGAAAGATTAATATTGTGAAGCAAAGGCCGTTTTCCCGCAAACCGAAACATAATATTCCGTAATTCGATAGACCTCCAGCCCTCCCCGCCCGCGATGGGGGAGCTTGTAAACCCAGTTTTAACTCCCCCATCGGGGGGTGGGGGGCTAAACTCATACATTCGGTTAAAAGCTACTTTCGCTTCGTTGAATGGCACACTGACCAACGCTAAACTCGTAACCGATGGCAGTAACGTAGAAATAATGCCCAAAATAGCCGTCATTTCGCCAATTTTGAGTTGATTTTGCTGCACTTGAAAAATGGTGATGCCCAAAATCAAAGCAATGAACAGTACTGAAGCCACACCCGCCGAAGCCGAAAGCCGCGTTTGTACAACACCCGACTGATACCCCATTTCTTGAAAATTACCGTACAGCACACGGTTCAAGTCGCCGAAAAACGACTGCTTATTTTTGTTTTTTACGTCGGCAATGCCCTGAATAGTATTGATGTAGTTGCTCTCGCTCAACGAGTAGGCCACCATGACGTTGGTTTGGGCTTCTATTATTTTCTTATTTTGGCGATAAATCAACCAAAAATAAACGGGCAACAAAAGTAAACTCAGCAGTCCAATGCGCCATTCGTAGTAAAACAAAACGCCAAATGCGACCAAAACCATTAACAAATCTACCAGTAGATTGCCTGCTAAAACGCTGACAGTATGCTGAATACGCTGCGTATCATTGAGGCGAGCCACAAAATCGCCAATCTTGCGCGTATCAAAAAACGACTTGGGAAGTTGCAATAACGGCTCATAAAAGGCGGCGTTGAGCCGTACACCAAATTCTTTGCTTTGGCGCAACAACAAAAACTGCCGCAATACGCTCAAACCTACGCGCCCCAGCAAAAGCACCACCACCAGCACGGTAGAAAGAATGATTTTATCGGCATTTTTAGAGGGCAAAATCTTGTCAATCAGTTGCTGCGAATAGACCGACATGGCCAAACCCAACGCCGCAATCAAAACCCCAATGCCTGCCGTAACCGCCAACAGTGGAATATCTTGCCGCAACACGCCCAAAAACCATTCGCGCTGCGCTTTGCGCCAATCGGTAGCCGTTACAAACGCATCAGTAGGCTTCAACACCAAGCAAGTACCCGACTTCCAACGGCTCCTAAGCTCGTCCTCAGTCCACTCCACCACCCCCCGCGCAGGGTCGCCAACCAAAAAGCCCCCCCTCTCCTTTTGAAGGAGAGGGGGCTGGGGGGGGAGGTCAGGATACCACACCACATAATGCTGCAAACCACCCTCCAACTCCACGTGCAGAATAGTAGGCTCACCGTGTTCGATAAGGCTCTGAATATCAGACTCATAGCCCTCGGCCTGAAAGCCCAATTGGTTGGCAGCTTCTTTGAGGCCAAGCAGCGTAGTACCGTGCAAATCTGCCCCGCACAACCGACGAATATGCTCAAAAGTGCTGTTGCCACCGTAGTAGCGCACCAACGACAACAAACAAGCTACCCCACAATCGCGCTGGTCGTGTTGGAGGGTAAAGCCCCCCAGCCCCCGATGGGGGAGTTTTTTATCGGAACTGGCCATTTAACTAAGGAGCTATGTATTTTTGAAG
>REAB01000201.1 GCA_004293645.1 Cytophagia bacterium
ACATTTAGTCAAAGAAAGAATGGAGCAAAGTGGCATGAGATGGTCATCTGATGGCGCGCAAAATGTGATGGACATCAGAGCCGTTAAACTCAATGATGATATGGAGGATTTTATGGATTTTAGAATAAAAAAAGAGCAGCTATCGGCATTCAAGTATGCCGCTTAATTTGCACTTGCCCCGATTTTGTCACGCACTCAATGGATTTTACCATAGATTCTTATCGAAAGTTGGTTGCCGCGCTCATAGCTCAAAACTGCAAATTTCAAACCTTTGAAGCATTTCTCTCCGCTCCGCTGAAGAATAGTATTGTATTAAGGCATGATGTGGATTTGTTACCACAGAACTCATTGGCTTTTGCGCGCATACAGCATGGGTACGGAATCAAAGGGGTGTATTATTTTCGGGCGGTGCCCGAAAGTTGGGACGAAAAAATCATTTTGGAGGTCGCCGCTCTGGGCCATGAAGTAGGCTATCACTACGAGTGCCTTACTACCTGCGGCGGTGATGTTTCGAAAGCAATCGTTGATTTTTCTGAAAATCTGGAAAAACTTCGAAAACTCGTACCCGTTTCGACCATTTGTATGCACGGCAGCCCCTTATCCAAATATGATTCTAAAGGCCTCTGGAAAACCTATTCGTACCAAGATTTCGGGATCATCGGTGAGCCTTATTTTGATGTAGATTTCAATCAGGTACTCTACCTAACGGATACGGGACGAAGATGGGATGGAGAGCAGGTAAGTGTCAGAGATAAAGTCAATGGCAGACAAACAAACCATCACTTTAAAAGTACGGGCGATATCATCCAAGCCGTAATGAAAAACCAGTTACCCAACCAAATCATGTTTACGTTTCATCCCCAACGCTGGAGTAACCAACCCGTCGCTTGGCTGAAAGAGTTGTTGCTACAAAACACTAAAAATATAATCAAAAAATACTTTTTTGTCAAAAAATAAGTTTGAAGAAGATACTTACCATCATAGGAGCGCGTCCCCAAATTATCAAGTCGGCGGCCATTAGCAGAGCCATTAAAAATCATTTTACCCAAGTTATTGAAGAAGTAATCGTTCATACGGGACAACATTACGACGAAAAAATGTCTGCTGTATTCTTTGAAGAACTTCAGATTCCACAGCCCAACTATAATCTCCAAGTAGGTTCTGGTAAACACGGCTACCAAACTGCCAGGATGATAGAAGGAATAGAAGAGATTTTAGAAATAGAAAAGCCAAACTTTGTCATTATATACGGTGATACCAACTCTACCTTAGCTGCTGCCATCGCTGCTGCCAAAATCCACATCCCCATAGTGCACATCGAGGCAGGCTTACGCTCCTTCAATAAAAAAATGCCCGAGGAGGTCAACCGAATACTGAGCGACCATGTATCTACCTATTTGTTTCCGCCCACCATTACCGCCTTTGAAAACTTACAAAAAGAAGGATTTAAGATAGATAATCTCCCCCTTTATACAATAGATAACCCTGCTGTGATCAGTGTAGGAGATGTAATGTATGATAATACCTGTTTTTTTAGCGAACTTTCAGAGACGAAAACCAACATCATACAAACCCACGGGCTACTCAAAAATCAATTTGTCTTAGCAACCATTCATCGCAACACCAATACCGATGAAGCCGTCCGCATCAATGCCATATTCCACGCACTACAAACCATTGCGGATAGTTATCAAATAAAAATTGTGGTGCCGCTCCATCCACGTACCCGAAAACAAATGAAACTGCTGCTGGAGTCCGAACTGTTTGAGGCTATCCACAGCAATCCCCGTATCTTGTTATTAGAGCCCGTATCATTTTTAGAGATGATACAATTGGAAAAGTATGCCCAACTCGTCATTACAGACTCAGGAGGAGTACAAAAAGAAGCCTATTTTCTCAAAAAACCATGTATTATCCTGCGTTCGGAAACAGAGTGGGTAGAAATAGTAGAAAATGGTGCTGCCCTACTATGTGATGCCGACTATCAAAGTATTTTAGATGCCTATGGCTACTTTGAAAACAAACCTACCATTGCCTATCAAAATAGCTATGGAAATGGAAATGCCGCTGAAAGTATCCTCCAAACCCTATTACAAAGTATCAACCCACAATAGGAGATGACCCTTACAAAAAAGATAGCCCACCAAAGTACCTACGGTTATATCATCGCTTTGGTTTTGATATCGGTGCTGCCCATCAATGGTAAAGATTCGTTCATCAATAAAACGTACTTTACAGCATCAGAGATTAGGCTTGATTATTTGCTTCATTCAATTCTGCTGATTCCTTGGATGCTGCTGAGGATTCTGTATGAAAAAACCGATTTACGTATTTTCTTTCAGTGGCTGGCCATAGGCGTTCTATTGGCCATTGCAGTTGAATTAATCCAGTACATCTTACCCTACCGAACCTACAACATCATCGACTTGATGGCAAACATCATAGGAGTCTTTATTGGGCTACTACTTTGGGCAGTTATCGCCATCGCCTCAACCCGTTCATAAAAACCAAGCTTTCACCCCAATACCATACATCATACATCATACATCATACATCATATACCCCATTGCCCCATTGACCTTTCCCCTTACAACAAATTATTTCTAAATTCATACTTATTCAAAAGTGAGTCTAAGTATTTGTCATATTCAAGTGATCGTAAAATGTCAAGATGATGATGGTGGTGCAAGTCAGTCCCTAAGAAATCTATTTGCTCAGATTTTACCATAGACAATGCCTTTTTTTCAACCGAACGCCCATAATAGCTCACCAAAGACAAAATATTCAATTGTAATAGGCAACCCATTTTTTGCAGACGCTCAAAGACTTGGGTGTGATTGTGCCAGTAGGCATAACGCTCTGGATGTGCCAAAATGGGTTGATACCCCTTCGTAATCAATTGAAAAATAATCTCCTCCAGGTTGGGAGTAGGAGAAATAAAAGACATTTCAATCAGTACATATTTGGGTTTTCCAAAATGAAGTACATCATCCTTGGCAAGTAAGTCCTCAAAAAAAGAATCTGTGTAATACTCGGCTGCCGCTTCGATGGTGATTGGAAGTTTTTCTTCAGCCAAAGCCTTTTTTAGTTGTGTCAAACCCTGTCTTATGATTTCAGAAGTATTGGGATAAAAATCTAAAAAAATGTGCGGTGTAGTGATTAACTTTTCAAACCCTAACCCACAAAGCCCCTTTACCAGTTCAATGGACGTATTTAAATTAGGGCTTCCATCATCAATACCAGGCAGCAAATGAGAATGAATATCTACTTTTATTTTTTTGAATACCGATTCTGTTGGTCTTTTTTTAAAGAAAAGAAGCATTTAATTGAGCGTCAGGAAATAAATAAGCTGTCAGTATAAACAGTTTTAGATAAAGTATCTATCTTGCAAAGAAAGTAATTTAAAGAATAAAAATGAAAAAAATAAAAAATAGTGCCAGCAAAATGCTGTGTATTTCGAGCTATGTAGTCCTATCAAGCTACTTTTTTGTCCCAAGTGTATCAGCACAAAAAATAGAAAGTGCATTCAAACCAAAAGTATTAACGGGGGTTGGTTATGGTCTTGAGGCAGGGGCTTTTGTGTCTTCAGCCAACTCCAACCCATTTTGGTTGCGGTCCAATCAGTTCGGTGAAGTACCGTTAGAAAGCCAAGTTTTTACTTTGAGAGCCTCCGCACACAAAGATTTTGACACCCAAATAAGAAATAACAAAAATAAGAAAAAACTACGCTATGCGTATGGCGCGCGGGCTGTCATCAATGTAGGAAAAGCCAACCAATTTTTGTTTTCTGAACTGTACGGAAAACTTCGTTACGGCGCTTTCGAGTTTCAAGTAGGACGACAAAGAGAAATTATTGGCTTGGTAGATACTAGCTTGAGTATTGGTTCATATGCTTGGTCGGGCAATGCCTTACCAATGCCCAAAATCCAAATATCAATGCCCAACTATACCCCCATCTTAAAAAATGGCCTCATTGCCGTCAAAGGAAATTTTGCCCACGGATGGTTTGGTTCGGGAGATTCTACCGAGCATTATTTTCTCCACCAAAAAAGTATCTACCTACGGCTTGGTAAACCCGCATGGCGATTTAAACTCTACGGTGGCATCAACCACCAAGTGCAGTGGGGCGGGAAACCAAGAGTGCCATTTTTGCAGGGTGGCACCAATGCGTTCATTACCCAATATGGAAGTGGGCTTGATGCATTTATCTATGTGGCAACAGGAATACCTCTACAATCGTTGGGGTATTACAGAGGCACTAATACTGTATCAGGTGAAGGTGGAAATCGCCTTGGTAATCACTTAGGGACCATTGATTTGGCTGTAGAATATGATAACAATAAAACAAAATGGATGCTGTATCGGCAATCTATTTATGAAGATGGCTCTCTTTTTGTACTGAGTAATATTTCTGATGGGCTTACAGGACTATCCATAGATATGAAAGGCAATAAGCAGGGCGTTCAAAAAATTGTGTTCGAGTATTTAAATACAACAAATCAGGGAGGACCCAAGCAATCGGGTAATCAAACAGCATCTATCCCTGAATTGAGAGGGGCCGACGATTATTTCAATAATGCGACTTACGAAGAAGGCTGGACCTATCGCAAACAAACGATAGGGACACCCTTTTTGATGCCCCTAAGTGCTTCGACAGGGGTAGGGCTAAGTGATTTTATTGGAAATTTCAAGCCTCGGGAGCTGGTAAATCCAGATTTAATTATAAACAATCGGGTGAGAGTAGGAGCTTTGAGTATGCAAAGTCAAATCAAAAAAGTAGTTTTATTGACACGCGTATCGTACAGCGAAAATCTGGGTAAATATTATTTGGGTACGCGAGAACTGTTGGTGCCTGTATCTATCAATCAGGTCTCTTTTCAACAGCAGTTCACATTTCCGTACAAACAATACCAAGTTGGTGCGTCATTGGCCTATGATAGTCAGGGTATATTAGAAAATAACTGGGGGTTAAATCTACTCCTAAAACGAAAATTTTAATTTGGAAAGAATACCCTTAAAAATACAACAAATGCAAAAAATAAACTTATTCTTACTCAGAACATACCTATTTCTATTCCTAATGGGTAGCTTTTTAAATAGTTACGGCCAACTACGAATTGAAGCAAATCTCAATAACAGGGTTGATGGGTCGCTTCAGAATAACGAATTTGGATTTCTTCCAACAACCCATCCCTTAGAAGAACAAGATTCCTTATTTTTCAAAAGAGGTTTTTTGTCTGGAAAAATGATGCAAAAGAAGGTAGCCCTCAAAAACAAAGCGGTCATAGAGCTATTTAAAAGTGATAAAAAATTAGTGAGCAAATATAGAATCGGAAGGATTCTTCGTCCGCTTGGCACTGCTACTACGCTCGGAGGCATTGCACTTGGCTATTTAGCCATACGTGGAAAACCTGCTTCTGCCCTTGTAGAAGGAGAAAATTTTAACTACACCGTGCGTAGTATGCCAATATTATTGGCAGGTATCGGGGCTATAGCTGGAGGCATCTGCCTCATTGAGTTCTCTAATGAATTAGTCTCAAGTACGGCCGATAATTACAATGCTAAATTTGGCAATAAAAAAATCACCCTACATGATATAAAAATAGGAATATCTCCTGCTGGAAATATTGGCCTGTTCGCTAAATTTTAATCAGAGATGAAGAAATCACTACTTGGACTCTCATTATTACGTTATTTGGCCAAACCACCGAAGCTGACTTGTTGAAAACGATTCACGTTAATCGGAATTAACAGCTCAATGCCTGCCTAAGCGCTAATCCATCTTTGATGATACCAATATTTAAGCATTTTAACCCTACTTAATATTTTTATAAAAATGCCTTGACAGGAGTAATCTAACTGTTAAAGCATTCCATCATTTCGTTAAAGGCAATTTTTGCCTAATTTTATTTCAAATCAAAAAGCCAATAAACCGCTTATTATCAGTGGTTTATTGGCTTTTTTGATTTGAAATAATGGAAAACAATGTCAGGGAGTGGGCTTAAAAGCACCTTTACCAAGCATTTATTTCCCCAACGCAAAACTTAATCCAACGTTGATGCCCAATTGACGGTTGCTCCACGTACTTGCTGAGTTAGTAGTTAAATCCATCAAACCATGCCCGTACAATACATCTACATTGAGCCAAGTGCTCTTGCCCACCAAGTAGTTGAACCCACCTCCTAATTGTACGCCAGCATCCAATGAATTGTAACGTTTGGTGTCATTCATGTTATTGCCGTTGTGGTCTTTGGCCCCAAGCAACAAGCCAACATAAGGACCAACCATCAACTTTGGTCTGAATGTATTCCCCCTTTTGTTCAGGTATAATGTAGCTAAAATAGGCAGCTGCAAGTAGTCAAAATGGAGTTTATCGGCGTTGTTTGTGTATTGAGTGCCCAAACGAGAATACGTTATTTGTCCTTTTATACCAAGTAAGTCCATGGCACTATAGTTAAAAAATGCCCCTATTGTAGGCCCTGCCTTCCACGTGGAGTTGGCTATATCTCCCGTTATACGGGCAAAATTGACACCTACTACGGGGCCAGCAGAAAGATTACTTTGCGCATAAGATGCTGTAATTGAAGACATTAGTAAAATGCCGAGTACTTGACGAAAAATTTTCATAATTAAGTTTTTTTGGTTATTAAAAATAGAACGGTTGAAATGGATTAATAATTTCATAAAATCAGTAAACGAAAAAATAATGTCATTAATTGTTGGGGTATATTTCGAAAAAACGTCCTGTATTTTTGGTGGTCTATGATTGAAAAAAACGCTAACCCGCATTTTAATCAACCTTAACCATCGGCACGCCCCATAAAATCGCCATTTTTTTTCCGTACTTTTGTGGCGCAAAGCAGCCTATTTTATGTTATTCAAATTCTACACAATACTTTTTTTTTGCTTCTCACTTATTTTTTGTGCCAACGCCCAAAAGTCCGATTCTCTTGGCGGACCTGCTTACCAACAAAAATACCAGCTTCCTATTCGTAAAGCCCTCGAACCCATCAAGATTGACGGCGACTTGACCGACGCAGCTTGGCGCGGCGCGGCAATTGCCAAAGATTTTGCGCCCCATTGGCCGCAAGACAACGTACCGCTTGCCCGACAAACCGAAGTGAAAATGACCTTCGACGAGCGTTTTTTGTACGTGTCGGCGGTATGTTTTGATTCTTCTTATCACATTGTACAAACCCTCAAACGCGACACCCGCTTCTGGGATTCTGACGCTTTTTCGGTCGTAATTGACCCCATCAATCAACGTACCAACGGCTTTTTGTTTGGCGTGGGGCCTACCAATGTGCAGTACGAAGACTTGGTTACGTCCGATAATTTTGGCGATTTGAATTGGAGTTGGGACAACCGATGGTACTCGGCTACCAAAATTTTTAAAGACCACTGGACGGTCGAAATGGCCATTCCGTTCAAAACCCTGCGCTTCGACCCCGCCAAAAAAACGTGGGGCATCAATTTTATTAGAAATGACGTAAAAAACAACCAATACGACACTTGGACGTTTATTCCCGTCAATTTTAACGGCTACGATTTGGGTTGGACGGGCGGGCTCAGTTGGCAAGAAACGCCCCCCAGCGTGAAAGGCAACGTGTCTATTATTCCATACGTAACGGGCGGTGCCAACCACAGCCACCTCGAACGGGAGCCCACGACGAGCAACTACAACGGCGGTTTAGATGCCAAGGTGTCTATTACGCCTTCCATGAATTTAGACTTAACCATCAACCCTGATTTTTCGCAAGTAGAGGTCGATAGGCAAGTAACCAATTTGACTCGTTTCAATATTTTTTTTCCCGAACGCCGTACCTTTTTTCTCGAAAACGACGACCTGTTCAGCACTTACGGCGCACCGCCTTTTCGCCCGTTTTTTTCGCGTACCATTGGCCTTGATGCCAACGCCCAACCCATGCCCATTTTGGGCGGAGCGCGGCTAACTGGCAACTTGTCTAAAACGCTGCGTGTGGGCTTACTCAACATGCAAACCCGTGCCAACGATGCCTCGCCTGCCCAAAATTTTACGGCTTTTTCGTTCAACCAGCGCGTGCTGAAACGTTCGCTTGTTAAGGGTTATGTGCTTAATAAAGAGTCTTTTATGAGCGCGGACGAGCAAAAACAAAACCCGCTTCAACGATACGGGCGCAACCAAGGCTTAGAGTTTAGTTATTCCAATCAGCAGGGCACCATCAACGCTTGGACGGGCTACCACCTGTCGCAAAAGCCCACCATCAAAGGCCAAAGCGCAATGGCGCAAGTAGGGGTGGGGTACTTTGGTCGTAAAGTCAATTTTTTTGTTGATTTGGCCAACATCGGCACCAACTATTACGCCGACATGGGCTTTGTCAATCGAATTGAAAACTTTACTTTCGTTACCGACCCCCGCACAGGCCGCGCCCTGCGCGACACGGTGGCGCGGTTGGGTTTTAGTCAAATTTACAGCGAAGGCTCTTACACGTTCCGTCCCATCAACAAAAAAGTGAATACCCACGGTTTTGAAACGAGTAACTTTTTTGTCTGGAATCCCAACGGCACGCTCGGCGAACGCCTCAGCACACTTGCTTATTCCGTGCAGTTCCAAAATACCGTTGAGTTGAGCCTCCAAATAGACGACAACGACGTTCGCGCCCTGTTTCCGTTTGGTTTTACCGACAGCGCGTTTCCGCTGCCCGTTGGCCAGTATCGCTATCGGCAAGTCAATGCCGCGTATAACTCCGACTATCGCAAAAAATTTATTTTTTCGGGTGGGGTGCGGGCGGGTGGTTTTTACAATGGCACGCTGCGCCAATTCACCGCCGAGGTTACGTACCGCGCCCAGCCCTGGGGCAATTTTACGATGGCTTTTGAGCAAAACGACATCAAACTGCCCGAACCTTACGGCAGCGACCGCCTGCTGTTGGTGAGTCCGCGCATCGAAATCAACTTTTCGACCAGCGTGTTTTGGACTACTTTTTTGCAGTTCAATACCCAGCGAAACAACTTCAACGTAAACAGTCGTTTGCAATGGCGGTTTAAGCCCATGTCCGATTTCTTTTTGGTTTATACCGACAACTATTTTACCGACCCGCTCTTTCGGAACAAAAATCGGGGCATTGTTTTTAAACTCAATTACTGGCTAACGCTCTGATAATGAAGCTATATTTAGTACCAACGCCCATTGGCAACCTCGACGACATTACACTACGAGCCATCAATGTGCTTAAAAGTGCTGACGTAATTTTGGCCGAAGACACCCGCACGTCGGGTATTTTGCTCAAACATTTGGGCATCAGCAAGCCCTTGCAGAGTTACCATATTTTTAACGAACACCAAGCCGTGCAGAAGCTGGTGCAGCGCCTCTCGAAAGGCGAAACGCTGGCGTTGGTGTCAGACGCTGGCACGCCCGCCATCTCCGACCCTGGGTTTTTATTGGTGCGCGAGTGCCTCAAACACGGTATCACGGTAGAATGTCTGCCTGGCCCCACGGCTTTTGTACCCGCGCTGGTCAATTCGGGTTTGCCCTCCGACCGTTTTACGTTTGAGGGTTTTTTGCCCCACAAAAAAGGCCGCCAAACCCGCCTCATTGAGCTGCAAACCGAAACCCGCACCATGATTTTTTACGAATCGCCGCACCGCTTGCTCAAAACTTTGGGGCAATTTGCCGAGTATTTCGGCCCCGACCGCCAAGCTGCCGTAGCCCGCGAACTCACCAAAATTTACGAAGAAACCGTGCGCGGTACACTTACCGAACTCATTGCGTACTACACTGCCAAAGGCGTAAAGGGCGAAATTGTGGTGGTGGTAGCGGGAAAGGGTTGAAGCTCTTCATAACCACATCGCAGGCGGTCATCACCCCAATTAATTTACAATTAGGGCTTATTTTTCCAGCCTCGCCGTGAGCTGGGTTATCGCTTTTTTGACCGATAAATCATAAAAAATGGCTATTGGGGCTAAAATTGACAAAAAACTGCTAATTTTGCGACCATATTCTGAAACTCAGAAAAGTACAAAAGCTGAATACTTATTTTATCTCATGAAAATTGCAGTTGTTGGAACAGGCTACGTAGGACTCGTAACGGGTACTTGCTTTGCCGAAACGGGAAATCAAGTAACGTGTATTGATATTGATGTCAAGAAAATTGAAAAACTAAGTAATGCTGTCATTACTATTTATGAGCCAGGCTTAGAAACGCTTTTTCAACGTAACATCGCCGAAGGCCGTTTGAAATTTACGACCAACTTGGCCGAAGGAATCAAAGAGGCGCAGGTTATATTTTTGGCACTGCCCACCCCGCCTGGCGAAGACGGATCGGCCGATTTGAAGTATATTTTGGGCGTAGCCAACGACTTGGGGCCGCTGCTTTCGCAGTATGTCGTCATAATAGACAAAAGCACCGTGCCAGTAGGTACTGCCGAAAAAGTACACGCCGCCATTGTAAAAAATGCCAATCCAGAGCTGTTTGACGTGGTTTCTAACCCCGAGTTTTTGCGCGAAGGCGTAGCCGTGGAAGATTTTATGAAACCCGACCGCGTGGTGGTAGGCACGCAATCTGAAAAAGCCAAAAAAGTGATGGAAAAACTCTACGCGCCGCTGGTGCGGCAGGGAAATCCCGTTATTTTTATGGACGAACGCTCGGCAGAAATGACCAAATATGCCGCCAATTCGTTTTTGGCCATGAAAATTACGTTCATGAACGAGATTGCCAACCTGTGCGAACTCGCCAATGCCGACGTGGACAATGTGCGCAAGGGCATTGGTACCGACAGCCGCATCGGCAAACGCTTCCTGTTTGCGGGTATTGGCTACGGAGGTAGTTGTTTTCCCAAAGACGTGCAAGCGTTGGCCAAAACCGCCTCCGAATACAACTACGATTTTAAAACCTTGAAGTCGGTGATGGAGGTAAACGAACGCCAAAAAACCAAAATGTTGCCCCTCGTTAGAGATTATTTTGGGGGTAGCGTAGCGGGCAAACGCATCGCAGTTTGGGGGTTGGCTTTCAAACCCTACACCGACGATATCCGCGAAGCACCCGCGCTCGAAAACATTAAAATATTGCTCGAAGAAGGAGCTGAAGTCATTGCCTACGACCCCGAAGGCATGGAAAACGTAAAGAATGAGGTGTTTGGCAACCAAATTCAGTATGCCCACACTCCTTACGCCGCCCTCGACGACGCCGACGCGCTGATGGTAATGACTGAGTGGCCACAGTTTAGAACGCCCGAATTTGAAAAAATGTCGCTTTTGATGAAAAATAAGGTCATTTTTGACGGTCGCAATGTATTTGAACTCGACCAAATGCGCGAACTGGGCTTTACTTATTATTCAATTGGCAGAGAGGTAGTCAAATAGTCAAATTACAGATACCAAATATCAAATATCACCGCAGAAATGGAAGACCAAAAAAGCAATGTGGTAATTGATAAGACGTATCAGTTTGCGTTGCGGGTGGTGAAGATGTACCAGCATTTATTGAGCGATAAGAAAGAATTCATTCTTTCCAAACAAGTGCGGTACTTCGATAGGTGCTAACGTTGCTGAGGCGCACGGTGGTATTTCGGATGCCGATTTTTCTGCCAAAATTTCTATTGCATACAAAGAGGCATTAGAATCTAAATATTGGATTAGATTGTTGCACGATACAGGTTATATTGACAAAAAAGCGGCGGAGTCTATGTTCAATGATTGCGATGAAATATGTAAAATTTTGTTTTCAATTTTGAAGAAAACACGAATCAACAAGAATATATGACGGTTTTTTGAAGGCTCAATTATTTGTTAAGTACTTACTCGTAATTGTTCGTAATTACAGTAATTGGTTGGAATTGTTCGCGTCGCAGCAGCAAACCGCCTATTTCTGCCCAACTCCTTATTTGTTATTTGTTATATGCTAAGTACTTACTTGTAATTGTTTGTAATTATAGTAATTTTTTGTAATTGTCCGCGTCGGCGGTCCGATGTTTATCAATTTATTACTACCAAATTACCCT
>REAB01000202.1 GCA_004293645.1 Cytophagia bacterium
TCACGGAAATAAAAAATAGGCATTTTAAATCATTGACATTCAATTGTTTACAAGCCAAAGTGTCAACTACTTTTTAATGGTTATGAAGGATGCCAGAAATAGATACAATTAATATTGATATGAGTAAAATTACCATCATATTTTTAATCTAAAAGTCAATTCGTGCCACCACTTTGAGTGGTGGCACGAACATAATTTTTTAAACCCTTTAAATCTCCACCTCTTCCACCGCCTTGCCCAACAGCGTAGCCGACGAGCAGTCGGTTACTAAAACGTGCACGTAATCGCCTTTTTTATGCGGAACTCCGCCCGATTTTTCACGCGGAAAAACCACTACTTTATTTTGGTCGTTGCGGCCGCACAAATCGGCATCTGAGCGTTTTGATGGGCCTTCTACCAGTACTTTATGCACTTTTCCCAATGCCAATTGGTTGCGTGCGCTCGAATGTTTGAGCTGCACTGCTATGACTTCTTGCAAGCGGCGTTTTTTTATCTCTTCGGGTATGTCGTCCTTAAATTTCTTGGCCGCAGGCGTATTTGGCCGCTCCGAGTAGGCAAACATGTAGGCGTAGTCGTACTGCACGTAGTGCATGAGCGAGAGCGTTTCTTGGTGTTCTTCTTCGGTTTCGGTACAAAAGCCCGTAATCATATCGGTTGAGATGCCGCAGTCGTTGCCCAAAATAGCCCGAATACGGTCAATTTTTTGAATGTACCATTCGCGGTCGTAGGTGCGGTTCATGATTTTTAACACCCGACTGCTGCCACTCTGCGCGGGCAAGTGAATGTAGTTGCAAATGTTTTCGTACTTGGCCATGGTGTGCAGCACGTCGTCGGTGATGTCTTTGGGGTGCGACGTACTAAACCGCACCCGCAAATCGGGACTGACAAGGGCAACCATTTCGAGTAAATGAGCAAAAGAAGCCCCCCCCGCCCGCGCGGCGTACCGTCCCGATGGGGGAGCTGTATTTAAGCCCCCTTCGAGGGTTTGGGGGCTGTATTTATAGCTATCTACATTTTGCCCTAAAAGCGTAACTTCCTTATAACCAGCCGCAAACAAGTCTTGGGCTTCTTGCACAATGCTGAATGGGTCGCGGCTGCGCTCGCGGCCACGGGTGAAGGGCACCACGCAAAAACTGCACATATTGTCGCAGCCACGCATGATGCTGATGTAGGCTGTGATGCCGTTTGAGTTGAGGCGCACGGGCGCAATATCGGCATAAGTTTCCTCGCGCGACAAAAATACGTTGATGGCTTTTTGGCCTGTTTCGGCCTCTTCTACCAAGCGCGGCAGGTCGCGGTAGGAATCGGGACCAGCCACAATGTCCACCATTTTTTCTTGTTCCAAAAATTGGGTTTTGAGGCGTTCGGCCATGCAGCCCAACACCCCGATAATCATGCCTGGGCGTTTTTGTTTCAGTGCGTTGAGGTGCACCAATCGGTTGCGTACTTTCTGCTCGGCGTTGTCGCGGATGGCGCAGGTATTCAAGAAAATCACGTCGGCGTTGTCTTCGGTATTGGTGGTGGCAAAATCGGCATTGCGCATCACAGCGGCCACAATTTCGCTGTCGGCAAAATTCATTTGGCAGCCATAACTCTCAATAAACAGGCGTTTTTTGCCCACCGCCAGTTCTTCTTCACTGTGTTTCACCAGTTCGCAGGCATCTTTGTCTTCTTGGTTCAGTATTTTTAGCGTTGATGTTATCATTTTTGGTTAGTGGTCAGTGGGGTAGTTGCCTGTGAGGACACAGGCAACGGCAAGAGTGTTGATGTTATCATTTTTGGTTAGTGGTCAGTGGGGTATGGTCAGCGGTGTATGGGGTATGGCATTTCCTGTTTAATTACAGCTTATTTACTTTACGCTTTTCACTTTATACCTTACACCATTATACCTTACACCTGTTGTGTACGCCGCAAAATTACAGCAAAATACTGACAAAGTGTCAGTTTAGGTCGTTAAAGTTCGTTAAAAATAAACTCAAAACGGATAGCCAATGCCAATATTTAAGACGGGAAAATTGGGACTATCGCGTTTGAACGAGAAACGGGGCAATAAGTAACGGTCGTCCACAATGGTAGTGCCACCGTCGTTGGTTGGTACTTTAAATCGGCGGCTGGGGTCATAGACTTTTACGCCAAAATCGAAACGAAAAATAAAGTACGAGAAGTCCCAGCGCAAGCCAACACCCGTTCCAACGGATAGTTCACGGTAAAAACGGTCGAGGGCAAAATTGGGGTTTTGAAGTTGGTCTTTGGGCGTAATAAAGCCCGCCGTAGGCAGCCGCCAGGTGTTGCCCACGTCAATGAAGAGCGCGTAGTTGATGTCACCATAAAACTTAAAGAGCCGCCCGCGTAGCTCTAAATTAGCCTCCAAAATAACGTCGCCGAGTTGTTCAAAACGATAATCGAAACTACCATAACTGAGCGTGTCTTTGCCAATGGTAAAAGGTGCTCTGATAAACACAGGTCGCCCCAAAGAGTCCACATTGGGATAAGCCGACCCCAGCCCCAAGCGGCGCGGAGGCCACGCGCGGAGGCTGTTGCTACCACCGCCCGTAAAATATTTTTCGTAGGGTGCAGCACCTTGCTGCCCATAGTTAAAAATAACGCCCGCGTTGGCCCTAAACACCAAGCGGCTGTTGCGACGAATGGGCAAATAACGCCGATACTCCACATTGGTCTTGATAAATTTATACGTGGTATAATCTTTGAGCAGGGGCAGTTCTTGGGTTCGGAGCAAATTGAGCGTAGTTCCTCCCGACTCGGCAAACAGTCGCAAATAACGCGCTCGTTTGTTTTGGCCTATTACGTCGTTGTTGTAAACGTACGAAACGCTCATGCTCGACACAAAAGCCCGGTCAAGAAAACTATAAAAAAGCGGCGACCCTAACTGGTTAAAAAGCTGGTCGAGGAGTTGATTAAACTCGTTGCTTTTATCGCGCGTACGAAGTACGTTAAAATCTAGCGGAGTAAAGTTCACAAACTCATTTTGGCTTTTACGCCAGCTATACGTCATGTTGGCGCGGTAGCCACTGCGCGTAAAAAACGGCTGCCTATCAATGTAGTTGAAACCCAGACTCAAAATAGTACGCGGGCCTTTTTCGTTGAGTTTTCCCACCCATTTTCCTGGAAATAAAATACGCGGAAAAATCAACGAAGCGTTGATACCCGCCTCCACGGTTGGAAAAAACAGCAAGCCATTTAGTCCCGTTTGCAAATCGTAAGCTCCGCGTGCCGACAATTCAAAGTTTTCGAGGTGCTGGAACACATTTCTAATTCGGAAAGTACCGTTGGCAAATGCACCCGGCAGGTTGCTGCCCACCACGTTGGCACCGCCTTCGAGCGAGGTTTGATATTTTTCGTGAGGCACGGCCCTGATGTTGGCTTTGATGGTGTTGCCGCTGGTGTCGGTATCTATGTTGATAAACCTAAACTGGTCGAGTAGGCTCAATTGGCGGTAAGTTTCGTCGAGGGCTTCTTGTTTAAAAAGAGAATTGGGCCGAAGCAAAATCTTGGTATTCAGCACTTTGGGCGAATAGTAGCGGTCGGCAAATTTATAATTAATATTTTGAAAATCTTCTGATTTGGGCAAAGCCGTAGCCACCAAATTGGGGTTGAGCAAGCTCGTTACTTCCAAATTTACCTCCGAAAACCGATACGACAAGAAGCGGTTTTGTCCTTTGGGATAATTGACCTGCAACCCCAAAACATCAATACTCCGAAACAGGCTGTCGGTTTGTGGCACTACCACGGTGGTATCTATCAAAAATCCACCCGTTTGGCTTCGGCGATTTTCGGTGATGCGGGGCAACAAAAACTGCCGATTAAAGCCAAAGTAGCCGTTGTTGCGCATCAATTTTTCGAGCCGTACGGTTTCTAATATTACATTATTATACTGGTAGTTTTCGCCCGCTTTGAGGGTAGAAGTTGCGCTGTTGCGCTTGATGAGCGTGTCTATGTCGGGGTCTTGGTGCGTTAGCAAATCTACTTTTCGGAGTTTGTAAGGTTTGCCCTCTGCGATGAAGTATTTTACGATGATGTTTTTGGCCAGCGAAACCGTGTCGAGTTCGTAGCCAACTTGCGCCGCGCGGTAACCTTTGCTGATGGCATAATCTTTGATTTTTTTGGCATTGCGGCGCGCGTCGGCATCGGCAAAATAGACGGGTGGTTCGCCGAGTGCGCGCATCACCCAAGTACCGTTTTCGATTCTGTTGCGCAGTTTTTCAATTTGTTTGTTGCTGCGGCGCCGCCATTTGTTGGCCGCCCGTGAGTTGGGCGGTAGCTGCTCGTTGATGCGCTCGTAGCGGGCATTGAGCGAGTCGAGCTCGATTTGCCAAAGGGGTTTTTTGCGCTCATAACGCGGCAAACCACCCGCATAAAACCAGCGCGAAACGGTAAGACCAGGAATTCCAAACAGCTTTTTATTGGGTTTTTGGGGCAGTAGGGCGGTTAGTTCGTCGGTAGTTATGTTTTTGTTGCCCCTAAAAATTTGGTTATTGAGCAGGTATTGGTCTTTTTGCAACGTAACTTTGGGCGAACAACCCGCCAAAACCACCAAAATTATCACCAAAAATCGATAAACCATTAATTTGAAAATTTGAAAATGTGTGATTCTTCGTTAATCTGTACGGGACACTGTTGCCTGTACGGGACACTGTTGCCTGTGCCGTTGCCTGTGCAGACACAGGCAACGGCACAGGCAACGGCAAGCAAGTACCATTGTCCGTGTCTGCACGGACGATGGCCGCATAATTTATAGTTGAACGAAATACGTTGATTTAAAAATAAGTAGTTTGCCGCTCTGTTTTATGCTCTCAAAAAATACCCTCAAATACCTCAACGCGCTACACCTTAAAAAATACCGACAACAACACGGGGCTTTTTTGGTAGAAGGCCAAAAGAGTGTACTCGAACTTTTGGCCGCTCATTTTGACATTGAGCTGCTGGTCGTGTCGGAGTTATTTTACAAAGAAAACAAACCCGTACTTGATAAACAACCTTTCCGACTCGAAATTGCTACCCCCGCCGAACTTGCCAGGGCAGGAACACTCCAAACCAACGATGCCGCCCTGGCTGTGGTAAGAACGAAACCAAACGATTTTTTGTGTGCAGATGCCAACGAATATGTGCTGGTACTCGACGATGTGCGCGACCCTGGCAACCTCGGCACCATCATCAGAATAGCCGATTGGTACGGCATTACGAAAATAATTTGTTCTGATTCTACCACCGACTGGTACAACCCCAAAGTGGTTGCGGCCAGTAAAGGGTCATTTTTGCGGGTGCGGGGTTACTATTGCGATTTGCCCGTTTATTTGGAGCAACAGCGGGCGCAGCCCATTTACGGCACTTTTATGAAAGGGCAAGACATTCATCAGGTGGCGTTTGGCGGCGGTGGCTACGTAGTGATGGGCAACGAGTCGAACGGTATTGGCCAAGCCGTGGAGAAGTTGATAAACAACAAAATTACGATACCGCGTTTTGGGGGCGCAGAGTCGCTCAATGTAGCCATTGCGGCGGCCATTGTGTGCGACAATTTAAGAAGAATGGGAGGAGTAAGTAGCAAAAAACACGAAGCAGAAAACGAGTAATGCGTATTTTGACAAGTTGTTTTGTGGAAAATCAAAAAATCAATCACTTGCTTTGGTTTGCCTCAGCTGTTGGATTTGGCGGTGCAAATCGGCTATTTTTTTATCGGTATTGAGTTTTGTGGCATAAAGCGAGTCATATTTGAGTGCCAACAAATCGTATTCTTGGCGCAAACTCAAATGACTAACGCGCTGCTGAAAAGACGTACCAACGATACCAAAAAATACCAGTCCGAAAGCCAAGCAACCCATTGCCCATGCCACGTTCATTCCCCACAAACTCCGATTGTTTCGGGCATTGGCTGTTTCGGGGTCGCGTTGCGAAAAATCTAACTTGTAGTGTGTCATAACTTTATCAAGTTTGTGTGCCGTACAAAGGTACTTTGGCGTTATTAGCCTCGCATTAAAATAAAGTTAGAATTGGCTTAGAATTTCACTTACTGAGGCAGCGTAACGGTAAAAATTGTACCTACTTCTTGATTTGACACCACGTCAATGCGGCCACGGTGCAGCCGAACGATGCGCTCCACGAGCGAGAGCCCAATGCCGTGGCCGTTTACTTGGTGGGCGTTAGAACCGCGCCGAAAAGGCTTAAAAATCTGAGGCAACTCATTGTCAGGGATGGGCAGTCCATCATTTTGAAACTGCATCACAATCTCATTTTTTTTTCTTAAAACTGCCACCGAAACCCCATGATTGGGCGAAAATTTGCCCCCGTTTTCCATCAAATTGAGCAAAGCTACCCGCAGCAAGGCTTCGTTGCCCAGCACGCTAAAATCTGCCTCTGTTTGCGCCAATGGCACTTTTAAGTCTATTTGATAGTCGGGGTGCGCTTTCAAGAGTTCACTGCGAATGTGCCCGAGCAGGTCGTCTATTGGCACTTGCGTAGTTTTAACCAGCGACTCGTCTATGCTCACCCCTGCCAGCGTAAGGAGGCCATTGGAAAGGCGGTTGAGCTGGCGCACGTCGTCGAGTACCGAGCGAAGCGTGGCCTGCCACTCTTGCGGGTCGTCGTCGACCATGAGTGCCACTTCAATTTGCCCCGTTATGGCCGTGAGCGGCGTGCGCAACTCGTGGGAGGCATTAGAGACAAACATGCGCTGCACCCTAAAACCTTCTTCGAGGCGGTCGAGCATTTGATTGAACCGCTGCGCCAACTGCCCAATTTCATCTGGGCTTTGCGCTTCTTCGAGTCGCAAATCAAGCCGCGACGTAGTGATGCCATCTACGCGCCCAATGATGCGTTTGAGGGGAGCCAATGCCCGCCCTGCATATACCCAACCCGTAGCAAGCATCACCAAAATAGACAGCACCCACCCCGCCGACAAAATCAAAGCTAAGTTTTTTTGCTTTCTAAAACCGTAGATGTCAATGGCCGAAGCAAACACTACCAAATGGTTGTAGCGGTCGGTGAAAAGCACCCCCACAATTTCGCGGTCGCCTTCTCGCCATTTCACCTCTTTTTCGAGGCGCACGCGGTCAAGAATATTTTTATCTACGTTCAGGTAGTCGGTGCCACTTTCATACTCCAGTTTGTTGAGGTAATTGTAAATAATAATTTCCTCGTCGTTGAGAACGGTCATGTGGTTTTTGTCGAGCAACTTAAACAACTCGCGGCTAATGGTTTCTTTGCCAAACAACAACTCTGCCGAGGCCAGTGCTTCGCCACGCAGCCGCTCGTAATATTCGGTGCGGCGGTATTGCTCGGCTACCCAATAGATACTCAAAAAAAACAGCAGCAATAAGGCCGTAACAATGGCCGTAAAAAGCAACGTAAGGCGGGTCCGAATGGTCATTTTTCTTTGATGGTATAGCCCATACCCACCACCGTATGAATCAATTTGGTGGGTGAGTCTTTGTCAATTTTTTTGCGTAAATAATTGATATACACCTCAATAAAATTGGTACCCGTATCAAAGCCAATGTCCCAAACATTTTCGGCAATATCCACTTTCGACACCACGCGGCCTCGGTTGCGCATCAAATACTCAAGGAGGTCAAATTCGCGGGCAGTAAGCGTGATGGTTTGTCCGCCGCGCCGCGCCACTTTCTGAGCCAAGTCCAGCTCTAAGTCCGACACGTGGAGTAAGTCCGATTTTTCGTTGGCGTTGGCACTGCGTTTGAGCAGGGCTTTGAGGCGGGCTATTAGCTCCATAAAATCAAACGGTTTTACCAAATAGTCGTCCACGCCCACGTCAAAACCCGCGAGTTTGTCGGCGGTAGTGCCCAGGGCGGTGAGCATCAAAACGGGCGTTTGGGTGTCGCGGGTGCGGAGGTGGGCGCAGAGTTCAATGCCGTCCATGTAGGGCAAGTTTACGTCCAAAATAATGAGGTCATACTTATTTTTGTCAATCAAGGCTTTGCCTTCGCGCCCATCGGCGGCGGCTTCTACGGTAAAGTTTTGGCGTTCGAGGCCCTTTTTGATAAAAGCGGCTACTTTTACTTCGTCTTCTACCAGAAGCAAATGCGGAATATTCATGCGTTTACAATGTTGAGTGTGATAACGGCACAAATATAATACGGCTTTACTTGAAGTCAATTATTCTACTCAATAAGTAGTTGCGCATATTTAATTGGTGGCACGACTATTACTTAAAATGCTTTTATTCAGCGTATTAAATCAGTCGTGCCACCAATAATAATATCGCACGGGCGGCCCCGCATCGCATTTTACTCAGCTACTTAGCTCAACATAAATGAGTAAATTGCTCCACGAAAGTATTTTGTAAGTTATGCTTTTGCTCAAATGACTCGAATTTTACTCATTGACGACCACCAAGCAGTACTCGAAAGCCTCAAACTACTTTTTCGGTCCATCAAAAACGTGGAGGTACGCTCAACGACAGCCGCGAGGCCATGCCAGCGGGGGTGAACGTTTATGTTTTGAAACGTGTCAATAAAGAAGAATTGGAAACGACAAAACCATCGGCGACTCAATGCGCATGGTCAGTGCCAACGGCACGGGCGTGGTGTTGGAGTAGGGATTGATTTTAATTTGCAGTATAATTTTGGTTCATCGGCACTCTTAAATATGTCCGTAATGTTAAATATTGCGCAAAAATTGGGTAAAGATATTTCAATAAAATACTGAATATCAAATACTTACCCCCCCCCCCATTCCTATATACGTAGTACCGAGAATATAGCATAAAATTTGGAGTATTGGATTTTGCTCGTTAGTTTTATCAAAAATTAACACAAGCATAAGCCATGGACAACACTACCAAACAGGCTTTCATTGAAGCCATTGCACGCTTTGAACCACTGAGCAGCCAAGTTGTGGATTGTATTACCCAGAAACTGCAAGTACAGCGACTGCCGAAAGGCACGGCACTGCTAACTTTGGGCGAGGTATGCCATCGGCTCTATTTTTTGCAGAGTGGCTTGGCCTATGCTTACTATGCATTACAGCACCAAGAAGTAACTTCGTGGTTTGTAAAGGAAGGTGATTTTATTTACTCACCCCAGAGTTTTTTGAAGCGCGAACCCAGCAAAGAAGCCATTTTGCTACTTGAAGATGCGGAGCTGGTATCGCTCACCTTCGACGATATGGAGGCCATTTACGATGCCTACCCCATTACTAATAAAATAGGGCGGCTCATTACCGAATACTACATCTTAAAGTACGACGAGCGCGCTCGTTTTCTGCGTTCTTACAACAATGAGCAGCGTTTTAAACTTTTCATGGATGCCGACCCTCCGCTCTTCGAGCGCCTGCCGCTCAAACTTGTTGCTTCTTTTTTGGGTACAGTTCCTGCTACACTGAGCCGTATTTTGAGTAAAAAAAATAAGTGTAGCAACAGCAATTGACTTTTGGCAACGAAGAATTGACTTTTGTGCAGCCAAAAATTGACTTTTGACGACAAGAAATTGACTTTTATCAAGCGATGGTCTAAAAACAATTGCAGACCTTTGTAATAAGCAAGCCTCGCATCGGCGCTCCGACCCCTACATCTTGGCGGACAACGGGAGGCTTGTGAGTCTAATTTCTAACATTTAAAATCAAAATAAAGGTTATGAAAAAGTTGCTTTCTTTCCAATTATTTATGACTGTAGGTTTAGTGTTTCTTGTTTCCTGCAATCATTTCGTTGATACAAAAGACAACGCCCCAACGCTCGCAAACACTGATGCAGTTTTAAAAATCAGTTATGAGTTAGAAACCATCACTGTGACAAAAAAAATGGGTGATAATGCGAAGCCCGATCCGCTTTATGAAATTCGAGCAAGACCCTTGGTGAATCGCGCGTTTATAGATTTGAAAATCTCTGATGATGGCAATAGTGAATGGGAAATTAAGAATTTAGAACCCACTTTTTCTATCCCATCTCCGCAAGCTAATATTCCCCCCGATAATTCAGCAAAAACAGCACTTACTCGAATTAAGAATGGCATGGCCTATTTTTATGGCAAAGACCAAAAATTACTCAGAACACATCAAATGCAGATGCCTAATTTTCAAGATTTACTCAATGGCATCAAAGGCACTTTAAATCCAGCATCTGTTGTATCGGCTCGCATTGCAAATGGAGGGGAGGAGATTGATGTGAAAGAAAAAATTGAACAAGCTACTCGAAAAGGTCATCAAATTACCGAGTTAGGAAAAGGGCTTTTGGCTATTCGGGCACGGATAGACCGGAATGGAAAAGGTACTCAATTTAATGGCAAAGAGCAACAATTTACATCAGTTGATATTTTAGATACCAATGCCAAAGTAATCTTAGGCACAAGTATGTATGACCAAAATGAAAATTTAGTTTCGAGAATGATATACAAACACAAATATGAGAAAGAGAATGTGCCACAGGTTGAAATGAGCCATTATGAACTATTTGGAAAAGATAGCAAGGGGGTTTCTTTCACAACGACTACCACTTCTTATTACCGAAATATGACAATCGAAAACAGCGTTGTACGCAAATAAACACTTAAAACTATGAAAAATACAATTAATTATATCGTCATAGCCTTCTTATCTTTCGGCTCGGCATTTGCCCAACAAAAAGGGGTTTCTTGGGTACATGGCCTTAATTCAAACGATACTTTTTGGGCCAATTCCAGGGCGTTATTTGAAGCGGAACGTGGCCAAATCAACGCACTAAACTCAAACAACTTTTCGTATGGCACAAGAAATGGGGTAGATAATTTCGCCAATCAAGTTCCTGGAAATCAAATTGGGATTGGGCACAGCATGGGCGGTTTGGCGGTGCGGCAAGCTACGCGGCGACCAAATGGGGCATTTGAAGGTATAATAGCCTGCGGCGCACCACTCAGGGGGGCTAAAATTATGAATAGTTTTCAAAGCGGAGCCGTTGATAACACCATTACATCGGGCGGTTGGACAATGGTAAGGGGGCCGTCGGCTCAGTTTGGTTTCGCCTCATACATTATTGCTGGTGTGGCAGCAAATGCTTTGATTCCTGCTTGGTTTAATATCTTTGGTACAAATTGGGTCAATTATAATGACCAATATGGCGCACAAACCGTAACAGACTTGGCCGAGAATAGTAACTACATGAACGCCATCAATGGCGACGGAAGCGAAAAGCCAGTTAGGGCGTACATTTGGGGTAACGAAAACAGCCCTGTTCATTGGCGCGTACTCTCTTCTACCAGTAGATACAATAGCAATCAAAATTGGCAGCCCGATGATGACACCCAGTGGGTGGACGTTGCCAATACATTTGCTGACGTTTACTTCGCCTCTTTTGTTGTCAATTCGGCAGCGGCAGTTGCCAGTGCGGTTTCTCTCAACCTTGGGGGATTAGCCTATTTTACGTGGGTCGCTTTTGAATGGAAAGCAGGTTCTGATTACATTCGAGGCCAATCTGAATCGGACTGGGCGTGGCTTATTGGAGCTGACCAAAACTATGTCAATAACACCTTCACTTATACCGAGTTTGTGTGTACATACCAGCACTATTACAACGAATGTTACCAGATAGGGCTTAACAACCCGCAGGCAGGCCAAGTGTGCCGCGATGCTTGCTGGCAACCCGTCAGTTATACGTATCGGTATGCCGTACAAGCTGGCAGCGACGGCATGGTGTCTGGTCCATCGCAGCGGGCAGAATGGACGCAATGGCAAGTAACAAACAACGACCTCTACGAAGCCGTGGGCGTAAACCACATGGAAATGCGCGGCCACGTCAATATGAATGCCCGATTTAGAGATGTATTTGACCGACCCGACCAATTAAGGCTACAATGATGGTTAGAACCTTGTTTTTAATATTGCTGCTGCCACTACTCTACGGCTGCAAGCGTAAATTGGAAGTGGAGATTGGCCCACAGGGCGAAGTAGTAGCCAAACCTGCCCTCTGGACTACGGCCATCAACGACGGCGTTATCATGGGCGACGGCGTACGTTCATCTGTTATTTACAACGGA
>REAB01000203.1 GCA_004293645.1 Cytophagia bacterium
CCTTTATTACAAATCAAAAATAATATAATGGCGGCGGCCAACCGCACGGGCGGCCCCGCGTCGCAGCGGCGAACCGCCTATTTCTGCCCAACTACTTATTGGTTTAAAATCAATCATTATTTACAATGAAAACCCTTCCCAGCAATCGCCGCCAATTTTTAGGCACATTATCGAGCGTGGTAGCCGCGCCGTTGTTGGCTACGGCCGAAGCACCCGCCCCCAGTTTCCCCATTTCGTGCAATGCCTACAATTGGAGCACTTTTTATGGCCGCCAGCAAAAATCATGGGGGCAAGATTTAGATGCTTGCTTGGCAGATTTTGCCAAAACAGGCATCAAAGCCTACGAGCCAAGCCTCAACAACCCCGAAGAAGTGCGGCAATTGGCCCCTTTTTTGAAAAAATACGGCATCGCCATGCCCTCTATTTATGTCAATAGCACGCTCCACAAAGCCGACGAGGCCGAGAAATCAATAGCGGCTATCTTAGAAACGGCCAAAGCCGTAAAACCGCTCGGCACCCGAATTATTGTTACCAACCCAAACCCCATTCAGTGGAACGGCACCGCTCTAAAAAACGATGCCGAACTCATTACCCAAGCCCAAAGCATGGAAAAACTGGGCCAAGCCCTGCGCACGCTCGGCCTCACGCTTGCTTACCACACCCACGACATGGAGCTGAAAGCAGGTGCGCGGGAGTTTCACCACGTGATGCTCAATACTACGCCCCAAAACGTCAGTTTTTGTTTTGACGTACATTGGGTGTACCGTGGTTCTGGCAACTCGCAAGTGGCTGTTTTTGACACCCTTAAACTCTACGGAAAAAGAATTTCAGAGCTGCACATTCGGCAGTCGGTGGGTGGCGTTTGGAGCGAAACATTCACCGCCGAGGGCGACATTGACTACCCACGATTGGTGAGAGAACTCAATGCGCTCCATGTGCGGCCACAGTTGGTTATTGAGCAATGTGTCGAAAAAAACACGCCTAACACCATGGACGGCGTGCAGGCGCACATCAAAGATTTGGCAGCCATTAAAGCCGTTTTTGCACCTCTTTTGTAGAAAATACACCTAAAATTGCCCCTCAAATACCCGTACTGCTGGGCCAATTAGGTAAATACTATCAAAGGCGGTTGCAGATTGCGGTACGAAAGAAACCCGCAACTGCCCGCCTTTGGTAGCTACATTGATGGGGTCGGTGGTACCAAAACGCAGGTGTGCCGCCAGGGCGCAGGCCGTTACGCCCGTGCCGCACGAGTACGTTTCGTCTTCAACGCCCCGCTCGTAGGTGCGAACATAAATAGACTGCTCATCAAGCACTTGTACAAAATTTACGTTTGTACCTCCCCGCGCTTCGTAGTCAGTGCTGTACCTTATTTGGCGGCCCTCGTTTACTACGTCGGTGTGTTCCAAGTCTTCGACAAAGGCCACGTGGTGCGGCGAGCCTGTGTTCATAAAATCGTAGTTTTCATGGCGTTCAATGTCCGGCACATCGCTCATTTTTAAAAAAATCTCACCTTCGCAGGCTACCGCTTTGTGTTCGCCATCAACGGCCAAAAAAGTGGTGCTGCTTTCAAAAATACCTAAATCTTGGGCAAAGCGCACGGTGCAACGCCCGCCGTTGCCGCACATACTGCCTTCGCGCCCGTCGGCGTTGAAATACACCATCTTAAAATCATAACCTTCGGCGTTTTGGAGCAAAATAAGCCCGTCAGCTCCAATGCCAAACCGACGGTGGCAGAGCCCTTCAATCAGTTGTTGATTGACAGGAAAAAGCGCGGCGCGGTCGTCAATCATAATAAAATCGTTGCCCGTACCCTGGTATTTGAAAAAAGTTTGCATATTAACGTGTAAACAATGATTTGGTGAACATTTACTTTTAAAACTTTGATTATTAACATTTTACATTTACGTCTTTACCCACTGCGCGGGCGGCCCCGTTTATTATTTACGCATAAAAAAACAGCCCCAAAAACTTCTGCTGAAATCTTTGAGGCTGCCATCAAATATTGACCGTCGACTGTTGTCTATTTAAATTTTATTTTACTTTCTTCTTCTCTTTCACGCGAGCAGCTTTACCCTGCTTACCTCTGAGGTAGAAAATACGAGCGCGGCGCACAAAACCACTGCGAACCAATTCGATTTTGTCAATACTGGTTGATAAAATGGGAAAAATACGCTCTACACCCACACCGTTTGAAATTTTGCGAACCGTGAAGGTCTCACCGTTGCCACCTGGATTGCGACGCTGAATAACCGTACCCGTGAAAACCTGAATACGCTCCTTGGTACCTTCCACAATTTTGATGTGAACGTTCACCGTGTCGCCAGCTTTAAAATTAGGATGCGCCTCGCGCTTTCCTGAAAATTCTGCTTCCACTAACTTGATAAAATCCGTAGCCATGATTTGTTTGAATTGTTGAACTTTTTTCAGCGGACGACTTGGCGAGCCGTCATTCAAAAAAGCAGTTTTTGAAAAATTGTCCGCAAAGATACGTTTTTTTGGAATCTGACCAACAACTTGAAACAAGAAAATAAAAAATAGCGGGGTTAATTGCCAAAAAACCTTGAAAAACAGTTGATTATCACTTTTTTTAATTCAAACAGAAAGCCACAATGAGAGAATATCACAACTTATTGGCGGCAATTGCTGTTTTACAATCAAACAACAATACCCTATTTTTTGAACAAATGGAAGACAACAATAAATTGGACAGAATCATTGAGGCGCGGCTCAAATTAAAAGCTCGTTTTGAAGAAAAAATGAAAAATACGCCCTCCGTAGCCGACAACAAGCCGCTCGGAAATGGCCCCATCAATCGCCACGGAATGCCTAATACGCCCGTTGGACAAGTACTAACTACCAAATGGCCTGTGTTGGACTTGGGCTATCACCCCAGCATTGGCCCCGACCGCTGGCGGCTCACCATTGATGGCGACGTAGAAAACCCGCTGGTGCTGAAATGGGACGACTTCATGGCTTTGCCGCAGGTAGAAGATACCTCCGATTTTCACTGCGTTACTACTTGGTCTAAACTTGACATGGTCTGGAAAGGGGTGCGGCTTATTGATATTGCGGCACTGGTGCAGCCCAAAGAAACCGCCACGCACATCATGTGCTACGGCTACGATACCTACACCACCAACGTGTCGCTCGAAGAAGCCCTCAAACCCGACGTGTTGTTGGCGCACACTGTTTACGGCGAGCCACTTGCCAAAGAACACGGTGGCCCTGTACGCATGATTACGCCGCAATTGTACGCTTGGAAAGGTTCAAAATGGATTAAGCGAATTGAGTTTTTGCCCCAAAACAAGCTGGGTTTTTGGGAAGAACGCGGCTATTCTGATACCGCTTATCCGTGGAGAAACGACCGATATAGTTGATTATCAAAACGTTATAAATTGCCGTCTATCATTTCCAGTTTTCGATCGGCGAGGGTGGCGAGTTGTTCGTTGTGGGTTACAATGACAAAGGTTTGGTTGAGTTCGTCGCGGAGTTTAAAAAACAAGTGATGCAGTTCTTCGGCGTTTTTGGAGTCGAGGTTGCCGCTGGGTTCGTCGGCAAAGACCAGCGCGGGGTCGTTGATGAGCGCCCGCGCTACTGCCACCCGCTGTTGCTCCCCGCCCGACAACTGCGACGGCAGGTTGTGGAGGCGTTCTTGGAGTCCTAATTTGTGCAAGAGTGCCGTTGCTTTTTCTTTTACGCCTTTTTCTTTACCACCAATAAAAGCGGGCAAGCACACGTTTTCGAGGGCCGTAAATTCGGGAAGTAAGTTGTGAAACTGAAAAATAAAGCCAATTTGTTGGTTGCGAAACGTGGCCAATTCTTGGTCTTTGAGCTTAAAAACGTCGGTATTGTTGATAAAAACTTGTCCCGTATCGGGGCGGTCGAGGGTGCCTAAAATGTGCAGCAGGGTGCTTTTGCCCGCACCCGACGCGCCCACAATGGCCACAATTTCGCCGCGTTTTATTTCCAAATTAATTTCCTTCAAAACTTGCAAAGTGCCGTATTGACGGCTAATATGGTGGGCAGTGAGCATGAATAAAAAGCTAAACGGAGAAAAATAATTGGCAGCAAATATACAAATTTGCGTGATTTGGCTACTTTTGTAAGCTAAGCTACGCAAATAATTAATTTAAACACAAACTTTGCTCCATTATGAGTGCACTATCTTTCGCTAAGCGGCAGCTCAAACAGCAAGCTCTTGTTCTTAAAGAAAAACTGTTTCCACAAACTGAATTTGATGCGCAAACACTTCCTTGGATTGATCAAGAAGGGTCTGATATTGAGGCGTTTATAAAAAATTATCAACCACCTTTTGGGGTTTCATACGATGTATCTGAAAAACTGCATTTTTGGCGTAAAAACGGTTATGTGATTTTGGAGCAAGTGATTTCGGAGCAATATTTAGATACTTTTTGGAACGATGTGGAAGAACTTACCGCTAATCCACACCAATACAAACTCACAGTTCGCATTGATTTGCCCGAATTTAAGCCCAACCAAGAGCGCGAAATCAAAGATTTTCCCAAAGAAGCCCTAAAAAATAAGTACGTAAAAATAAACGATTTCCACAGTTTGTCGGTGGCGGGCAAAAAGTTAATGACTCACCCTGCTATTGTTACTTTTTTAGATGCTATTTTTCAGCAACAGGTGGTCGTGATGCAAAGTCTTACTTTTATGTATGGTAGCCAACAGCCAACGCACCAAGATTATCCGTGGGTAACGGCCAAAATCCCAAGTCATTTGGCGGCTGCTTGGATTCCACTCGAAGACATCAAAATAGATTCAGGGCCACTTTATTATTACGTAGGTTCGCACAAATTGCCTAAATTTAACTTTGGGAACGGCATTTTGTCAAACGAACGCTCTACGAAACATCCACTGGAATTTGCCGCTTACTTAGATAAAAACTGCCCCGAAATGGGCTACTCCAAAGAAACGCTACTCATCAAGCGCGGCGATGTACTAATTTGGCATTCGGCATTGGCTCATGGTGGCGGCTTAATTACCAACCCCGACCAAACGCGCAAGTCGTATGTGTGCCATTATTCTACCCAACAAGCACTGCCTTTTCACCGCGCCAAGCCGCACGAAACTCCCGTAAAGCAAGAATATAACGGTGTTTTGATTTACCAAAATCCTTATTTTGGGGAGCAAGAAAATATTCTAAAACAAGGAGAAGCGTTAGATTGAAGCGTTTTTTCGGGTCAATATCGTGCGATACGAGAAACTTTTGCGTAATTTTATGCTTCAATATTTGACCGCGCTGGTGGTTTGATTGTAATGAGCAAAAAACTAATTCGATTTGACTGGGCAGTAAAAAAGCTACTACGAAACAAAGCTAATTTTGTAATTTTAGAAGGCTTTTTGAGCGAACTTCTGTTTGACGATATTCGCATTGAAAAAATATTAGAAAGCGAAAGTAACCAAGAAACGGAAGACGATAAATTTAATCGAGTGGATATTTTGACTCAAAACTCCAAAAATGAGTTAATCATAATCGAAATTCAAAACACATTTGAGATTGACTTTTTCCATAGAATGGCTTTTGGTGCTTCAAAAGCACTGACCGAAAACCTGTCATTAGGGCAAGCCTATTCGGAAATCAAAAAAGTAATTTCAATTAATATCGTTTATTTTGACCTCGGACAAGGCCAAGATTATGTTTATAAGGGTAGTACAAACTTTTATGGACTTCACCAAAAGGATACACTAACGCTTTCAGACAAGCAAAAAACTGCGTTTTCAAAAGAAAAGGTTTCAGATATTTTCCCCGAATTTTACATCATCAAAGTAAATAAGTTTAACGATACCGCCAAAGACAACTTGGACGAGTGGGTGTATTTTATAAAGAATAGTGAAGTAAAAGACGAGTTTACGGCAAAAGGACTCAGAGAGGCTGGCGAAATTTTAGACTATATGCGACTTGCGCAAGACGACCAATTTAGCTATAATCGTTATCTGGACTACTTGCACTACAAAGCAAGCGAAATGCTCTCTTTACAAGCAGAAGCAGAAGACAGAGTTAGACAAGACGAAAAAACTGGTATTGCAGAAAATGCAATTATCAAAAGAGCCGACGACCAGTTTATTGCTGATATTACTGGCTTAACGTTAGAACAAATTAAAGAAATTAGAGGCCAGTTGGCAAAAAAATAACTGTGCAAAAGTGCCGTTGCTTTTTCTTTTACGCCTTTTTCTTTACCACCAATAAAAGCGGGCAATCACACGTTTTCGAGGGCCGTAAATTCGGGGAGTAAGTTGTGAAACTGAAAAATAAAGCCAATTTGTTGTTTGCGAAACGTGGCCAATTCTTGGTCTTTAACGGTGTTTTGATTTACCAAAACCCTTATTTTGGGGAGCAAGAAAATATTTTGACCGAACAGACCAACGTTTAGAAAAGGCTACCTTATTAGGGTGTGGGGGTTATTTCAATTACTTTACCACTGCCTCCGCCTGCGTCAATGCACACAAAAACCTGCCCAGCTGGATTGACGCAGATGTCTCTAATGCGCCCAAACTGATTGATGAAGTAATCGCGCATCTCAACTACGTACGTGCCAGTCTCGTCCAGTTTGAGCTGCATGAGGCGTTGATTCTTTAAAATAGCCACCAAAAGCGAGTTTTTCCACTGTGGAATGGCATTGTTGTTGTAATAATCCATGCCACTTGGGGCAATGGTCGAGGTGGTGGTGAAGGGATTGCTCGGAAACCACGACACCAGCGGCTGCACCACATTGCTATCTACGCAAAAAGTGGCCTCGCCTGCTCCCAAGTTGCCATCGCAATGCCCAAATACATTGGGCCAGCCGTAATTTCTATTTTTCAAAATCAAATTTACTTCGTCATCGGTGTTGGGGCCATGTTCGGCGCTGTACAAATTGCCATTGGCATAGACCAGCCCCTGCGGGTTGCGGTGTCCAGAAGTCCATACCAAACTATTGGCCGTGGGATTGTCGGCGGGTATGGAGCCGTCTAAATTCATGCGCAGTATTTTGCCATTGAGCGAAGCCCTATTTTGAGAGAGCGGCGCATTGGCAATGTCGCCCGTCGAAACAAACAGTTTGAGATCGGGCGTTATTACCAAGCGACTGCCAAAGTGGTTGTTAAACTGCGAGTTAGCAGGAATATTGTCTAAAATAACAGCGGCATTGTTGAGAGTACTGGGGGCGGTGTAGCTATAACGCACCACTTTCTGCAACATACCCGCCGTAGAAGGTTGTGGCCCGCCCACGTGATAGGTAAAAACAACATAGACGTAAGGATTGGTGGTAAAATCAGGGTGCAATACCATGCCCAGAAGCCCACTTTCGCCCAAGGCAGACACCTGGCTGGTCAAATCTAACAGTTGGGTTATGCTTCCTGTTGTTGGATTGATTCGGTTGATGATGCCGCGTCTTTCGGTGTTCCAAATAAAACTGTCGGGGCCCCATAAAATTTCCCACGGGCTGCTAAGACCGGTGGCCACTTGGCGCGTAGAGAGATTGGAACAACCTTCAATGTGCGATTTAAAAACAGCGCCACTATTTGTCTGAAAACCAGGGTTTAACGTAACTGACTGCCCAGCGTTGTAGCGAACGCTGGCATCACTTGCAACGCTGTTAGTGGCTGTAATGTGTTTTTTTGCTTCGTATTTTCGGGCGGTGTTGCTGAGAGGAGCTGTTAAATTTTGGGTAGTATCGCAACTATTTACCCAGTTAATGGTTACCACGGCCACGTTAGAAGCAATGCTCGTTTCGCTCGCTACGGTACAAGTGGCCGTCAATTTTTGGTCTTCTTTGGGCGTTATGTTTACGCTATTTCCAGTTTGGCCGTTGGACCAAGTAACGCTCCCGGCACATCCCAGGGCGGTAAGCGTTGCGCTTTGTCCGTAGGTTAAAAAAGAAGAAGCGGGGCTAACAATAGGAGGCTTGGGGGGCGTATTTGCCCAAACGGACAATGCCACAAAACTGCAAAAGCAAACGGTCAGTAAGTTTTTCATGTGCGTATGTTGTTTATTTTGAACACTAATGTACGTATTTAAAAATAAATAGTTGGAAAGAAACACCAACAAAATGGCTTTATTGGGCGAGGCGAAGTGGGGGCTAAAATCAACTACTTCCAACATTCGTATTTCACCATTCGGGTATTTTGCGTAATTTGCCCCCAAAATTAAAACCGCGCAATTTTTATGAACATTCACGAGTATCAAGGTAAAGAAATATTGAAAAAATACGGCGTTCGTATTCAAGATGGCATCGTGGCCGACACCCCCGCCCGCGCCATAGAAGCTGCCCGTACGATGATGGAGCGCAGCGGCTCTAAATTTGTGGTTGTCAAATCGCAGATTCACGCGGGAGGCCGTGGCAAAGGCAAAATAGTAGGCAGCGAGCAACGCGGCGTACAAGTGGTTAATTCGCTCGAAAAGGTAGAGACAGTTGCCACCAACTTGCTCGGCAACGTGCTGGTAACGATTCAGACTGGCCCCGAAGGCAAGCGCGTCAATAAAATTTACGTGGCCGAAGATGCCTACTACCCAGGCGCATCTGAGCCAAAAGAATATTACATCTCTATTTTATTAGACCGCGCCAAGGGTTGCCCCGTTATTATTTCGAGCACCGAAGGCGGCATGGACATTGAAGAAGTGGCCGAGCACCAACCCGAAAAAATTATGAAAACGTGGATAGACCCACGGGTAGGTTTGCAAGGATTCCAGGCGCGGCAAATTGCGTTTTCGTTTGGCCTTTCGGGCGTTGCTTTCAAAGAAATGGTCAAATTTGTAACGGCACTTTATACCGCCTACACCGAGTCGGACGCGGCCATGTTTGAAATAAACCCCGTTTTGAAAACATCGGACGATAAAATTTTGGCCGTTGATGCCAAAGTAGATTTAGACGACAACGCCCTCTATCGCCACCCCGACTTGGTGGTGATGCGCGACACCAACGAAGAAGACCCCTTGGAAGTAGAAGCGGGCGAAAACAACCTCAACTACGTAAAACTCGACGGCAACGTGGGCTGTATGGTAAACGGCGCAGGTTTGGCCATGGGCACCATGGATTTGATTAAACTGTCGGGTGGCGAACCTGCCAACTTCCTCGATGTAGGCGGCGGAGCCAACGCAAAAACCGTAGAGGCGGGTTTTAGAATTATCTTGAAAGACCCCAACGTCAAAGCGATTTTGATTAATATTTTTGGCGGAATTGTGCGCTGCGACCGCGTAGCCACGGGCGTAGTAGAAGCCTACAAAGCCATTGGCGATATTCCAGTGCCTATTATTGTGCGTTTGCAAGGTACCAATGCCGCCGAAGGTGCGCAGATTATCAACGAGTCGGGCTTGAAAGTTTATTCGGTTATCGAATTTAAAGAAGCCGCCGCCAAAGTATCGGAAGTACTGAAAGAACTGGGCGTGAACTAAAAGTAGTTTGAAGTTCAAACACCTTTTTTTCAACAAAAAATGCGGAGAGCTAAAAACTCTCCGCATTTTTTGTTGAAAAAACCACAAACCGCACGGGCGGCCCCGCACAAACCTAATTCCGCTTGCCCATTTCGTCCCGAATTTTGGCCGCTCGTTCGTACTCTTCGTTGCTAAGTGCTTGATTAAGTGCTTTTTGTAAGTCATCAAATGACATATTCTTGATTTGCTCACTAAATGGACGCGGCTTGCTCACTGGTACCAATTCTTCCATATTATCGTCGGGTTCGCTCGAACCATTGGCCACAATACCCGCTTCCGACAAAATACTTTCGTAGGTATAAATGGGTACGTTGAACCGCAATGCGATGGCAATGGCATCGGAAGGCCGCGAATCTACCACCGTTTCGCGCAGGCCGTCGGTGCATTGAAGGCGGGCAAAAAAGATGCCTTCGCGCAAATCGGAAATGATGATTTCGGTAATGGAATAATTGAAAGCCTGGGCAAACGATTTGAACAAATCGTGGGTCATGGGCCGATTGGGCTGTATTTTTTCAATCTCAATGGCAATGGCCTGGGCTTCAAACATACCGATGATAATGGGCAAACGCCGATTGCCGTATTCTTCGCCCAATACCAACGCAAAAGAGCCCGTCTGCGACTGACTGGGCGAAAGCCCTAATATTTCTAATTTAATCTTCTCCACTTTTTGTAATTCGTAATGACTTATAAAAAAACCAAGTTGCAAAATTACACAAAGTACCCACATTTATTAGTTTCCTTTTGGGTTTTATTGGCAACAATACCGCTCTTATTTTCAACAAGAATGGTTTAAATACTCAAAGTTGCCCAACCAATCTGTTGGCCGTGCCAAGTACCCAACCAACAAATGGGGTATTGCTTTATTTTCCGAACCTTCTTTTTACTACATCGAGCAGTTCTACTACGGCCTCGGTGCTGGTGTCCCAGTTGTTTTCGGCGGTAAATTTACGAATCAAGTTGAGGGCGGCGGGGTAGTCGGTGGCTCGGTCGAGGGCTTCGATGGCCGCATCGTAGGCGCTATTGCTCGAATCGAAGAGTTGCTGCACAAACATAAATTTTTGCCCCAGCGGAATATTTTGGGCAATGTTAGCAATAGACTGCTTCTGCCAAATATCGGCCATGGTGTCGGTTTCGTTTTTGAGGGTATCGTTCAACGACTCGGCAGGAGTTACTTGGCTGTTTAGGTGGTTGCCAAACCCGTTTGGTGTGGTTTCTTCTTTTGTTGCAACTGGCTCAGAAACAGCAGGTTGAGGTTCAATAATTGGTAAATTGGGTACTTCTTGCGACAAATTGTCGAAAAATGATTGTTCGCTGGTCGTGTCGGGTGGGGTGGGAGCTGGGCGGTTGTTTTTTCTGAAAACAGTATTTGCGTCGAGTGGCACAATAGCCGAAAACGCACTGAGCCATTTTTCGGTTGGTTCGAGGGCTTCGGGGTTTTGCTGAATGGCCGCTTCGGCCCAATCTATGGCCTGATTGACAAACACCGTGGGGCGGTCGGCCATGCGGTCGGCAATGGCTTGCGGCACAAACTGGTTGATGCGCGTGTATTTTTGCCACTGCTTGATGGTTTCGGCTTTTACCAAAAACTCGGGCTGGTCGCGTAGTAAGTCATTAAAATATTGCTGCGGAGCGAGCAGCAGACTGAGGGTATTTTTGGTGCTTTCTACCAAAATGGGCTCTAAAATATCACGTTTCACCGAAATATGCTGCGAAACTACGTTCATAAAAACTTTTAATGCTTGCTGCACGTCGGCGTGTTCAAAGCTGAAAAACGGGCTTTTGAAGGTTTCTACTTCGGCTTTCCATTTTTCGTATAAACTACTGATTACAAACATATTAACCTGTGGTATGTACGTTAAATTTAAAATTTGGGTGCCCGTGGCTGATTGGTTTTTATCAAAAAAATCATCGCAAATTTGGCGAGCAAAAGACTGACTATACTGGTTGAGTGCCGACATATTGAATTTATGATACATTACCAAAAATGTGTTTGATTCGTAAAGTTAGTGGACAGCAAGCGTTTGTGCGTTATCTACAACCCGAAAATTTTTAAAACTATTCAAACTGTTGTTCGATAAACGCTGCCACAGCCAAGACATTGTTTGGCACAACGACAGAATTACGGTGCAATGACCTTGATTTGGTCTATTTGTAAAACTAATACGGCATTTTTATAAAAAAATATTGGCACACTGATGTTACAGATTGAACAGGTTTACGCTGATAATCAGTCGCATCAGTCTCATCTGTGTGCTATTGGATTGGTAAATGTTTTGATAAGAATGCCGTGTCAAAACCAAGGGCAATTGCGAATTTATGCGGCAAAATATTAACTTTACCACGCTGTTTTTTTTAGTAAATTCTAACTTATTTTGGCATCTTTCATATTGCTTCCAAAGTAGTTGACAGTTTTTGAGAAATTAGTCCACAAGCATATTGCCCACTAAACATGTAGTCGGAAAAATTAG
>REAB01000204.1 GCA_004293645.1 Cytophagia bacterium
GTTGAAATTAAAAAATCGTTCCAAAACGGTGATTATCAAGACGTTGAAGAGGGTTTAGAAATATTGTTGGACGTAATGGCAAGGGCAGAAAAACGCGCATTAGAAAGTCAATTAATGCGGTTGATGTGGCACATTCTGAAATGGAAAATTCAGCCCGAAAAACGTTCGGTCAGTTGGATAATAACAATTGATAACGCCCGTGACGAAATTGAAGCCGAAAAAAAATATAGTCCATCGCTGAACGATGCTTTCGTGTTGAGTATTTGGGGAAATGTACTGAGCAAAGCCCGTCGAAATGCCGAAAAAGAAACTAATCTTTCAACAAAAGATATTTTGGAACTGACTTGGGAAGAGGTGTTTGAAATGGAATACAGCATTTAATTTAGGATAACGCCCGCTGTATTTATTCAAAATCCTTGCTCACTGATTACCCAGATTTACACAGACGTGGGCGAACCGTGCCCGTGCGGTTCATCGCCGCAATTATTTTTAGTATCTGTGCAAATCTGAGCAATCAGTGAGCGTAAAAAATAAAATCAATTGGTTAGCAATACATTTACGATAAAGAAGAAATAGATAATGGGAAAAGCAACTGGATTTTTGGAATTTACCCGCGAATTGCCCAAGAAACGCAGCGTAGAAGAGCGAAAAAACGACTATAAAGAAATAGAACCCCTCAATCCTGCGCAGTCGCAGCAGCAGGCGGCGCGTTGCATGGATTGCGGCATTCCATTTTGCCACAACGGCTGCCCGCTGGGCAATATCATTCCCGAATTTAACGATGCCGTTTATGAGCAAAATTGGGAATATGCCTACCAAATTTTGAGCAGTACCAACAATTTCCCTGAGTTCACGGGTCGTATTTGCCCCGCACCCTGCGAGTCATCGTGCGTGTTGGGCATCAACAAACCACCCGTGGCGATTGAGTTTATTGAGAAATCAATTATTGAAAAAGCCTACGAATTGGGCTACGTAAAACCCAAAACCCCCGCCAAACGAACTGGTAAAAAAGTGGCCATAATTGGTTCAGGACCAGCAGGTTTGGCAACAGCGGCGCAGCTAAATTATGCAGGCCACTGGGTAACGGTGTTTGAACGTGCCGACCAAATTGGGGGCTTGCTGCGCTACGGTATTCCCGATTTTAAATTAGAAAAAAACGTGGTAACGCGGCGCGTGGAAGTAATGACCCAAGAAGGAATTGAGTTTAAAACCAACGTGAACGTAGGTAGCGACATCAAAGCCGACGCGCTGCTCGAAGACTTTGACGCGGTGGTGCTGGCGATGGGCTCGACCGTGCCGCGCAATTTGCCTATTCCAGGCCGCGACTTGAAAGGCGTTTATTTTGCAATGGAATTTTTGAGCCAACAAAACAAGCGCGTGTCAGGCATTGATGTAGCCATAGACCATCAGGGTAAAGCCTACAAACATGGCGAAATTTTGGCTACCAACAAAAACGTGATGGTATTGGGCGGCGGCGACACAGGTTCTGACTGCGTGGGTACTTCAAACCGCCACGGCGCGGCATCTATTACCCAAATCGAAATTATGCCCATGCCGCCCAAAGAACGCGCCGAAAGCACGCCCTGGCCGCACTGGCCCATGATGTTGCGCACTTCTACCTCGCACGAAGAAGGCTGCGAACGCAAGTGGTCGGTGAATACCAAAGCGTTTTTGGGCGACGAAAATGGCAATCTTCGGGCACTCCAAATGGTGGAATTGGACTGGCAAAAAGACCCCGAAACGGGCAGAATGGCCATGCGCGAAGTAGCTGGTTCAGAACGCGAAATACCCTGCGAGTTGGCACTTTTGGCGGCGGGCTTTTTAAATCCGCAACACGAAGGACTGCTGAACGACCTCGGAGTAGAATTTGAAGAACGCACCAACAACATCAAAGCCATCAATTACCAAAGTACTACCAACCCCAAGGTTTTTGCCGCTGGCGACTGCCGCCGTGGACAGAGTTTGGTGGTGTGGGCCATTTCAGAAGGCCGCGAGGCTGCCCGCAAAGTAGATGAGTTTTTGATGGGCGAGTCGCTGCTCGAAGCCAAAGAACTAAGTATGTTTACGCCTTCTTTTGCCCACGTGTAGCCATTTGTTTTTGGGGCATAAAAAACTCCGCTGCCAAGATGCAGCGGAGTTTTTTGCGTTTAAAAGCTTAAGGCTCTTATCTTGTATCAGACTGGAGTTTCTTAAATCAGGCCGAATGTTTCGTGTAAAGCCTTTTTTTCTCTCTTTCTGCGATTATTGATGTTCTGGTCTTAACAAATCATTGGCTGTTTTTACTGGATTAAAAGTTATCAGCGGTACTTCTACAAATATCGTGTTCCAATCAGCCATTGAACCGTTCCAGAGGCCAGGTAGTTCTTGCGCTTTTAATTCTTTGCCATCTTTGGATTTGGCCGATATAAAACCAGTACTGGGGTCGCGGTATTGCATTAAATCAAATTTTTTGCCTTTGTAGCCTCGCAAAGAACAAAACATATCTACTGGATTGAAGTGAGTAGCTTGTTCAAACAGCGTTTTTTGCGCATTATTTTCCATGTCAATTTGGGCAGATTCTACTACTTGCAAAGAAACCGTACCATCAGCATTCATCGCCCAAAAAGGCCCGCCGCCTGGTTCACCTACATTCTTAACCATTCCACACACTCGTACAGGACGATTGAGTTTGTTCTGAAAATAAGCCAACTTATCAAGATTGGATAGCATCGAAAATGCGGAGTGAGGCGTTGTACAGAGATTTTTTTGATAAAACTCGTCCATTTCTTCCAAAATTTTCTCGTCGTTTTCTCCTTTCTCAATGCGCTCTTGGAAATCAAATATTTGCTGACGATATTTTAATAATAACGCCGCTAATATTTTTTTATAGATATGAGTAACCTCTTTCAAATGGTCGGGGACTACGTTATCAATGTTTTTGATAAATACCACGTCGCCATCTTGGTCGTTGAGATTGGCCAATAAAGCTCCGTGGCCAGCAGGCCGAAACAACAACGTTCCATCGTTATTCCTGAATGGCGTGTTGTCTATATTTACTGATATGGTATCGGTAGAAGGCTTTTGTTCCGAAAAAGAGATGTCATATTTTACGCCAAATTGTAGCTCATACTGTGCTTTAACGCGATTAATTAAATCTTTAAAACGGCTGCGGTGTTCTGGCGAAACCGTAAAATGGAGTCCAACCATTCCGTTGGCATTGGCATAATGTGCGCCTTCTACCAAGTGTTCTTCTACGGGCGTACGTGGTGGCTGCCCCGCATAAGCATGAAAATCTAATAAGCCTTTTGGCAAACTTCCATAATCTAAACCTCTGCCAGACAAGAGGTAATCAACAATTAAAGTGAAATTTTGATTTTCAATGGCTTTGTCAATGTCTTCATTTGCGTTGGCCATGGCATTTTTGAGCGAATCAAAAAATGCAAAATGCCGAATTTTAGCGCAAAATTCGGAGATAGATTTGTCAGATTTGCCTTCATCTTTAAACGCAAACAACGACTTAAACATGCGGGTAGCAGCGCCAGAAGCAGGCACAAATTTCAAGAGCGATATTTTGGAAGATTGTTCATCAAAATACTGAACGTATTGCGCAATGTCATCTTCGTTTATTTTAATAATTCCGTCGCCCACGGTGGCGGCTTTTAAAACATTGAGATACGGAAACCCCGTTACAAAGTGTGCTACTTGCGCTTCAACAATGGCTTGCTCAATGCCATGATTGGCCATTTGATTTTGGTCTTGTGTTGTAAACATCTGAATGGAATAAAAAGATAAGATATGAAACCGTTTCGGGCTTGAATTTAGGAAAATAGTTGATGGCTTTGTGCAATACGGACTAAAAAAACGTTGTATTACGAAATTTAGCCCTTAAATTTGTATTTAGAAATATAGATTGAGATGACTGACTCCACAACAGATATAGCAAAGAAAATAATATTAGTACCTTGCGCTATTATAGAACGAGATGGCCAAGTGCTGGCTGCGCAACGCAGTAGCTTGATGTCTTTGCCCTTAAAATGGGAGTTCCCAGGCGGAAAAGTAGATGAAGGCGAAACCGAAATCGAAGCCTTGCACCGCGAAATAATGGAAGAATTGAGCGTTGAAATAGAAATAAAGCAGCGTTTAGAACCCACTTTTAAAGATGATGAACTCCGTAATCGGGTTATTTGCTTGATTCCGTACGTGGCTAAACTCACTTCGCAGCCCATTATTTTAACCGAACACGCTCAGTATAAGTGGATTGCGCTTGACAATATCAAATCGCTTGATTGGGCACCCGCCGATTTAGAAGTAATAGACACGTATTTGAGCCAAAAAGTGCTTAAATTGGCAAAGCCTTTGGCTATCAGAAAGCGGTTTTCGACGGAGAAGGTTTAAGTGAGCAGTTGCTCCACCCGTTTTTTTAAATTCTTCGCGGTTTGCTTTGCAGTAAAAACAAGTTTGTGCTGCCACGTGTAAAGATGAGGGTAATCAGTGCGCCGATTTTGGCGATAGTTTTTATCTACTACGTTGGTTTTGAGTATTTCTAAGTTCTCGCGCACATATTGGGGCGAGTTTTGGGAAGTTAATGCTACGGTTTCCATCCAAAGACTTTCGTGTAAGTCCAGCCGCATATTTCTCAGTTTGGAGATGGGCATGTGGTTGCAGCGAATACTTTGGGCTATTTCATTTTGGGTCATGCCTCCGTGCGGGGTTGTACTAAATTTCCGCATTACTTCGTGGTACTGATAACAAAATGAGTACTCAAATAAGATAGTACGCGCCCATTCTTCACCATAACCAATGTGGTCGGAGCGCAAAAAACCCATTGCCATGTCGCCTTCGGCGGCTCGAATTTGAGCTACTGTTACCAACGGTGTAGAGCGAACGGCGTTCCAGAGGTTGTCGAAATCGTACCAAAAACGCCGACGTGGAACGAAAACCATGCCATTTTTGCTGGCGTTTATTTTGGTTGATAATAACTCGCAGTTGGCGGTTTCGGTAAAGTCAATCATTTCGTCCGAATCGGAAAGCAGGACCCAAGTGTCGTCGCTGTATTTGTTGATGATGTACTCGCGGGCCAGCGACCGTTGCCGACGTTCGGAGTTCATACCTTGCGTGTCAATGTCGGCACGGGTATAGTTGATGGGTGGATTTTTTAAATTGCCCGAAATAATGTGAATACGCGCTCTAAAAGGCGCAAAGCGCGGGTCGGAGTCAATAATTTGACGGGCAAACAAGCCTTTAAACTCGCCTTGAAAAGTATATTCGCTCTCCACTATCACCCACTCTATTACGTGGCTGCTTTCTAAATGCAGTTTGATGAGCAAAATTTCTTTTTCGTGGGGTTCGCTAAAAAGAAAGGTATCAACAATTTTCATATCTAAACCGACGCGTCTATGAGTCATTTTAGACTGATGCTACTTTGCGATTTTTTAATTTTTCGCGTTGTACTTGCTCAATTTCTAAAATTTCTTGCTCTTTAAAAGTCAGAGATTCGGCAACGGCTTTCAAATCACGGACTAATTTTTGGAGTCCAGGCACTTCTAACGAAGCGGCGTGGTCGGTGCCTTTCCAAGTGCGGTCTTTGGTAAAATGCCGCTCAATCCAGCGCGCACCGAGCGTGTAAGCTGCCATATCAACGGCCATGCCAAGGTGGTGCCCTGAGAAGCCAATTTGCTGCACACGGTGTTCGTATAAATCGTACAAACGGTTGATTTCGAGCAAACAAACATTGTTAAATGGTACTGGATAGCCAGATGTGCAACTGTACAGTACCAAGCGGTTTTGGGCTTGGTTTGTTTTTTCAAAAAAAGCGACGACGGTTTCTACTTCGTCGAGCGTAGTCATGCCCGTTGAGATGTGTACGTCGCCCGTGTAGTGGTCGCGCAGGAGGGCGAGCATTTCAAAATTGTTGTTGCAGGCCGACGGAATCTTGATAAAATCGGGTTTTAGGGCGGTTATTTGGCGCGCCGAAGTTACGTCCCAGACCGAAGTGGCATAGCCAATACCAATCGATTCGGCATAGGCTTTGAGGTCGGCGTGTTGTTCCCACGTAAACTCTAAGTATTCGCGGTGTGCGCCGTAAGTATTGCCATACGAGTTGTATGGATTGGGGTGAGGCGCGTTGTACTGCTCGTCGGTGAGTAGTTCGGTATTGGTGCGCTTCTGAAACTTGGCGTAGTCGGCACCACACTCTTTGGAGAGCTTGATTAATTCTTTGGCTATTTCAAACTGCCCCATGTGGTTGCAGCCAATTTCTGAAATAACGCGCGGCGCTTGATAATTGAACGAAAATGCCATTTTTTAATTGGAATAGTAAGTAATAGAGACAAGACTGAAACAGTGCTTGAAGTTAATTATTGGGCTGCTGTAAACTGCATATTAGCCATTTTCCAGTTGCCAGCCACTTTGACGCACATGGCACTGAACACAATCTGGCTGCTGAGGGTGTTGCCTTGAATGGCCCCTTTGGCCTTCCAAGTGCCTGTTACAACGGCAGCATCGCCATAAGTACGAACCCGTAGGTCTTCTACGGTGGCCGTTTCGATTACTACGAAACCGCCGTTTACACCTTGTAACACCAAATCTTTATCGGCCATCATGCCATCATAGCTGATGATGGTAAAGTCGTCGGTAATGACTTTTTCAATGATTGTGCCATTTTCGTCGAGCATGCCTTTAAAGAAAGCATTGGTGCAGTCGGTGGGAGTGGCACTTGGGTCGGTTTGGGCAAAAAGAGCTGTATTGACCAGCAAAATGGCAAGGAATAGGATTTTTTTCATAGTGATTGATAGTTAATTTTTACACAAAGTTAGTAGATTTTAACATTTTCGCTCATCTGTTTGTTGTTTATTATTGAATATAGTTCCAAACAAATTGATAAACGACATAAATGATAGTGTGGTTTAAATCACCTAATTTTGCAACGGCTAATAGCCCACTCACTTAAAAATATGACAACTGACGTGCTTCTTGAATCGCAGTCCAATACCAATATGATGGTTGGCAAAACGGGGGTTTTAATCGTTAATCTGGGAACACCAGATAGTCCAAATACGCCCGATGTTCGCAAATACTTGCGCCAGTTTTTGATGGATGGGCGCGTTATTGATTTTCCATACATTGCCCGTTGGCCGTTGGTCAATCTGATTATTGCGCCTTTCAGAGCGCCCAAGTCGGCCAAGATTTATAAAGAAGTGTGGACTCCGCAAGGCTCGCCACTCAAAGTATATGGCCAAGCCGTAGAAAAACTGCTGCAAGATGCGTTGGGCGACGAATACGTGGTAAAGTTGGGAATGCGTTACCAAAACCCGAGTGTAGAAGTAGGTATGGAGGCGTTCAAGCGCATGGGTTTGTCCAAAATTGTGGTTGTGCCGTTTTTTCCGCAATATGCTTCGGCCTCTACTGGCTCGGTATATGAAGAAGTGATGCGTTTGTTTACGAAGTGGCAGGTAATGCCCGAATTGCGGTTTGTGAATAATTTTATGAGCCACCCCAAGTTTATTGCCGGTTTTGTGCAATTGGGCAAAAAATACATGAGCCAACGCCCCTACGACCATTATATTTTTACGTATCATGGCTTGCCCGAACGGCAAATTAGAAAAGGCGATTGTACCAAAGAAGTGTGCAAACTAGGGAGTTGCTGCGACACGCTCAACAATATGAACCAGCAGTGCTACCGCGCTCAATGCTTTGAAACCACGCGCTTGCTGGTGAAACAACTCGGCATTGAAGAAGGAAAATACACCACCTGCTTTCAGTCCAGACTGGGCAATGACCCTTGGATAAAACCCTACACCGACAAGACGATTGTCGAATTGACAAAAAAAGGTGTAAAAAGCGTATTGGCATTTTCGCCTTCTTTTGTGTCAGATTGTTTGGAAACGACCATTGAGATTGGCGACGAATACCGCGAAATATTTGAAGAAAACGGCGGCGAACATTGGCAACTCGTAGAAAGCCTCAACGACAGCCCCATTTGGATAGAAGCGTTGGTTGATATGGTTAAAAAATAGAAGTTGCCTCAGTACCGAATACTCCAATAGGGATTGCGCTGCGCCTTGATGCTGTCTTTCATGTGGGTGCTGAGTAGCTGGTCGTAATCTTTGTTGTTGATGCGTTTGCCCTTCATTTTTTTTGTTTTTTTCAAATCAATTTTGGCAAAAGCCTCCAATTCGGGGGCGGGCGTGCTGGGCTTGGTGTTGTCTTTGAGTTCTACTTTGGTGGCTTCAATAATGACCGTGCCGTTGTCGATGTTCAGTTCTAAAATAACGCCAGGCAAGCCGTGGTAGTTTTCTGGGCCAAAGGGCAACGCCAAATCTTGCGAAAACCACGCCGTAATCTTTTGTTGTTTTATTTTGTCTTCGGTGGTGGCTTTCATGCACACGTAGCCCGCTACTTCTTTTATTTCGTTCAGAATCTTCCAGTTTGGGGTTTGGATAGAATCTTCGATGACGTAGGTTTTACCCAGCATTTCGATTTGGTCTATTTTGCGTTCTTGGGCAAAGTTTCGGTACAGCTTGAAGTCGTCGAGTCGGTAGTTGTAAGTGCCGTCGTCCGACTCACCCGTTTCGTTCAAGTACGTGTAAACGCTTTCGTTGGCGTTGAAAACGAGCTTCATTTTTACTTTCCATTCGTCATCGTTTCCCCAAGTCGATTTTTGGCGTTCTTTTTCGTCTTTGGTCAAAAACGTGAGTTTTTCGTACACCTTGGTCCAATATTGACGGCGTTCGTAGGTAATCATGCCTTCCGTTTGGGGTGCAACTTGGCCGAACGAACGCACAAAGCCACTCAAACAGAGTGAGAATATCAATAGATTTTTCATGGAAGTTAGAATTTTGTTAGGTGCTATTACCAAATTAGTTTACCAAAAACCGCCCCGTTTCATTTGCGATTTTAAACCCCGAAAATTGTACGTAAAACTAAGCATAAAATACCGCGCCAAAGTCTGCACGCGCTCTTCTGACACAAAGTTTTGGTTGGCATTTTGTGAGATGCCCTGGTTGCGGTTGAACACATCGTAGGCCGACAGTCGGAGTTCGCCTTTGTTGTCTTTCAAGAACAACTTATACACTGAGGCGTTTAAAATGGGCAGCCGCTGGTCGAAATTGAAGCGGCGGTTGATGAAGACATTGTAATTGAAGCTGCTGTTGAAATAAAAACCTTTTGATAGCATTACGTTTGTTTCGCCTCTAAAGCTGTGGTTGTAAAGTACTTGATTTTGGCCCGCATTAATCGAATATTTAGTGTCGGTGATGCCAAAATTGGCACTGCCATAAAACGTAAACTTTTCGCTGGGCGTAATGTCGAAGCGTGTACCCAGTTGGTAGCTTTGGTTGTTGGTATTGTTCAGAATGTTGTTGATGTAAATGGGGTTTTGGCTCAGATTAACAAAACCGTTAAAATTTAAAGTAAACTTCGTCTTGACCACTGGAAACCCAAAATTCAAATAACCACTCATGCCCTGCCCACCCGAAATATTGACGGGCTTGGTGCGCGTAATGAGTTGTTCATCAACTTGTTGATTGTAAACCACTTGGTTGATTTGGTAATTGTAAGACAGGTTGCCAAAAAAATTAGTAAAGCTGCCAGGATTGAAATAGCTAAATCCGAGCGAGGGGCTGTGCGTGATGGCGGGGAGCAGGTTGGGGTTTCCTTCGGTAATAAAAAACGGGTTGCTGTTGTCAACAACGGGTTGCAGGTCGCGGGTAGAAGGCTGCTGCACGCTCATGTCGTAGCCGCCGTAGAGGTATTTGTTATTTTTGAGGTCTATGCTCAACGAAACGTTGGGAACAAAAGTAAAAAACGTTTGATTGACGTTGGTAAAAGTGCTGGCCGTTTGGTCGGAAGCAAACTTGCCTTGCAGCTTAAATTGCTGCGCGGCCAAGCCCGTAGCCAGGTTGATGCCGTTGTAAGAATAGCGTAAAATACTGCCGAGGCGGTTGAAAGTCAGGTCGTTGTTGTAATATTGGCTCAGGGCGTTGTTGCGAATATCTTGCAAAGGGCGTTCTCGGCGGTCCATCACGTCTCTATCTACTTCGTCGCGGCGGAGGCTAAAATTGTAGAACGTTTCCCAAAAAAACTTTTTGCTCAGTGGCTCAATGTACGACAAGCTGGCCTTTATTTGGGTTTGATTGCTAACGGTGTTTTGGTCTTGATTGATGACGTTTCGGGTGGTGATGTTGGCACCCGTTGCCGATTTCGAGAAAAACAAATTGTCAGAAAACTGGTTACTGTTGGCATCGCGGTTGTTGAGGCCATAGTTAAAACTGGCCGAAAAATTGCGCCCTTTTTTTCTAAATTTGTGCCGATAAATGGCCGTAACGACGGCATTGAGGCTGTTGGAGTTGCTTACATTGCGAATGTCTGCTTGGTTGGAAAGCACGTCGCCAGTGCGTAGAAATTGCTGATAGCTGTTGAGCGCATTGTCGCCGTTGGCGGCGCGGGCGTTGGCAATGACGATGAGCGTATTGAGCGAATCAATGTTTTTTTCAAAGCGCAATCCCAGGCGGTGGTTGCCCAAAAAATTGCCCCGACTGCTGGTGTCGGCGGTTCGAAAACTCTCGTTGTTTTCCAAAAAATTCTTACGATTGGACACTGCGTCGAGGGTTTGGCGGGTTTGATTGTAGAAATAATTGGAGCTAAACTTGGTCTTTTTTGTATCGTAATTGTAGTTTACACCACCGCCCCCATTTTGCGAAAACCCGCGCCCAGGGCCATAGCTGGTGGGTACAGAGAAGCTCTCGTCTTCGCCGTTGTCGCCGTAGATAATCCGAACGCCACCGCCACCGTTGAAGCCAAAGTCGGCTTCGTCGCCCCAATTGTAGGTTTGGCTGCCTTTAAAATCCTCGTAATCGTTGCGCGACACGCCCGTTTGGTTGATGTTGTTGCCAAAACCCAAAATCGAAAACTGTTGGTTGGTATTGAAGCGGTTGTAGTTGCCGCGTGCTTGGGCGCGGCCTGCGTCGCCTACGCCTGCGGTGGCTTTGCCAAAACCTCCTTTTTTAAAATCTTCTTTTAATTCTAAGTTGACGGTTTTTTCTTTTTTGCCGTCGTCCACGCCCGTTAGTTTAGATTGTTCAGATTGACCATTGAAGACCTGTACCTTTGAGATGGCCTCAGCGGGCAGATTTTTGGTGGCAGCTTTGGGGTCGTTGCCAAAAAAACTCTTGCCGTCCACGGTTACGCGCTTCACTTCTTGGCCTTGCGCCCTAATGTCTCCGTCTGGACCAACTTGAAAACCTGGCAAGCGGCGCAACAAATCTTCGACCGAGCTGCCTGGCGGTACTTTAAAAGAACTGGCGTTGTATTCGATGGTATCGCCTTTGATAACGAGTGGTGCTTTGGCAGTTTTGATAACTACCTCAAAAAGCTCTTTGGTGATGGCTTTGAGTTTGATGCGTCCCAAATCGGTTTCAGGGCCGTCGGGCGCGACAATGTCTTTTTGGTAGGGCAAATAGCCTACGTAGCTTACTTTGAGGAGGTATTGGCCGCGTTTTATGTTTTTAAATTCAAAGCTGCCATTGGCCGCCGAACGCCCAAAACTGACCAACGACGAGTCTTTGCGTTGCAATAACATCACTGTAGCCGATGCCATGCCCGTATCGGCAGAGTCGGCAATGAAACCTTTAATAGAAAAACGACCCGTGTTTTGGGCAAAAACAAAAGGCGCTACGAAGAGTGCCGCAAGAAGCAGTAAAAAAGGTTTCATGGCTGTTGATTGAGTAGATGAGTGGCATACAGCATTTAAAGATAGCATATATTTCACAAACGTACTAAATTTTTAGTTATTGTTTATAAACGCAATTAAGTTTTAACAAAGTTTAACCTGTAACTTTATTTTTACGGAATAGATAATCCAATACTTTGCAGTAGTTTTTGCTGCTCTTTGATGATTGGTTCAAGTATCCAATCATCATTG
>REAB01000062.1 GCA_004293645.1 Cytophagia bacterium
ATTTGCGGTGGTCAAAAAAAACAGCAAATTTATCAATGGATTTGGATTACCCAAAGAAAATTTGGCCTAAAACTTGATATTTAACACAGTTCATGACAAGACTTTTATTGATACTTTATTGTTTATTCCTATGTCAAAATCGTTTCCCTTTTACCAACAACTCGACTCAATGGACTGTGGACCGACCTGCTTACGCATGGTGGCCAAGCACTACGGCGTGAGTTATGGCATTCAGGCGTTGCGGCAGTGGTCGGAGATTGGCAAAGGTGGGGTGAGTTTGTTGGGTATTGCCCAAGCCGCCGAGCAAATTGGGTTCAGAACATTGGCCGTAAAAATATCGCTCCAAAAAATGACCACCGATGCCCCCTTGCCCTGCATTGTGCATTGGAACCAAGCGCATTTTGTGGTGGTGTATCGCATCAAAAAAAACCAAGTTTACGTAGCCGACCCTGCTAAAGGCTTGTTGATATACAAACCCGCCGAGTTTGAGTCGGCTTGGGCAAGCACAGTCGAGAACAACGAAAAATCGGGCATCGCCTTACTATTAGAGCCAACCCCAAAGTTAAGCCCCCAAACCGACGAAGGTAAAGCCCCCATCGGGGGTTTGGGGGCTTTGTATTCCTACCTTTGGCAATACAAAAAGCTGTTAGTCCAGTTGGGGTTGGGTTTGCTCGTGGGCAGCTTGTTGCAATTGGTGCTGCCCTTCCTTACGCAGTCGGTGGTAGATACGGGCATTCAAACGCGCAATATCCATTTTATTTACTTGGTATTGGCCGCGCAGTTGATGCTGTTTGTAGGTCGGATGTCCGTAGATTTTATAAGGGCGTGGATATTGATGCATATCAGCACGCGCATCAACCTCAGCATTTTATCCGATTTTTTGGCCAAACTTCTGCGCCTTCCCATCTCCTTTTTCGATAGCAAACAAACGGGTGATATTCTACAACGCATCGGCGACCACAGTAGAATTGAGAGTTTTTTGACGGGTACGTCGCTCAGTACGCTGTTTTCTACGCTTACGCTGCTGGTGTATGGCGTGGTGTTGGCGTTTTATAACCTGCCTATTTTTGGGGTTTTCTTGGCGTTCAGTGGCGTGTATGTAGGTTGGATTGTACTCTTTCTGAAATACCGCCGAGAGTTAGACTACAAACGCTTCGCGTTGGCTTCGCAAAACCAAAGTAGTTTGATTCAGTTGATTGGTGGCTTGCAAGAAATCAAGCTCAACAACGCCGAACATCTCAAACGCTGGCAGTGGGAAAACTTGCAAGTGCGGCAGTTTAAATTGAGCATGAGAGGGCTGGCCATTGGGCAATATCAGCAAGCAGGGGCGATGTTTCTGAACGAAGGCAAAAACATTATTATCACGTTTTTGGCGGCCACGGCGGTGGTCAATGGCCAACTTACGCTGGGAGCTATGATGGCCTTGCAATACATTGTAGGCCAGATGAACGGCCCCGTGGAGCAACTCATTTAGTTCGTGCAACATTGGCAAGATGCCAAAATAAGTTTGGAGAGGCTGAACGAAATACACGAAGTGGCAGATGAAGGCAGCCCCCTAACCCCCGATGGGGGGATGATTTTTGTTCCCCCATCGGGGGTTAGGGGGCTGCTTTTGAGTAACCTATCCTTCACCTACCCAGGCGCGGGGAATGAACCCGTTTTGAAAAATATTGATTTGCAAATACCGCAAGGAAAAATCACGGCTATTGTAGGCACGAGTGGAAGCGGTAAAACAACGTTGCTGAAATTGCTGCTGCGCTTTTATGAAGTGAAACAAGGAGAAATTAAAACACCCTTCGGCGACTTGGTAGGCATAAACATCAAGCATTGGCGCAGTCAATGTGGTACGGTTCTACAGGACGGGTTTATTTTTTCGGACACCATTGCCAACAATATCGCCGTTGGCGATGAAGTGCCGAATGTTCAAAAACTGCTTCATGCCGTGAAAGTAGCTAATATTCAAGACTTTATCCATTCTTTGCCATTGGGTTACAATACCAAAATTGGGGCAGAAGGCAACGGTGTTAGTCAGGGGCAGCGGCAACGGTTGCTCATTGCCCGCGCCGTTTACAAAAATCCCGCTTTTTTGTTTTTTGACGAGGCCACTAATGCGCTCGATGCCAACAATGAGCGCGTCATTATGGAAAATTTGGAAGAATTTTTCAAAGATGGCCCCACGGGTCGGCGAACCGTGGTGGTAGTAGCGCACCGCCTCAGCACGGTTAAGAATGCGGATCAAATTGTGGTGATGGAAAAGGGGGAGATTGTAGAAGTGGGGACGCATCAAGAACTGACGCGGCAATACGGAAAATACTATGAATTAGTGAAAAATCAGTTAGAATTAGGAAATTAACAATGCCAGATTATAGCCCATCATCCAACGGACATGCTACTGAAAATGAGGCAATTGACCTACGTAGTAGCGAGGTGGACGAAGTATTGAGCCAACCGCCCGCTTGGTTGGTACGTTGGGGCATCAGCGTATTTTTCTTTGTGCTTTTAATCTTGGTAGCGGTTGGCTGGTTTGTCAAATATCCCGACTTAATCGGTGGTACTATGCGTATTGTGGGCGACGAACTCCCCAAGTCAGTCAATGCAAAATCGGACGGTAAGTTGGTAAAACTGTTTTCAAAAGAAGGCGATTTGGTGCAGAAAGGGCAATACTTGGCATTTTTGGAAAGCACGGCCAATCCCGACGAGGTACTTCAAATGGAATCGGTGGTTGATTCGTTGGTAAAATGCAGTCAGCGCAACGATTTGGCGAAAATGTATGCCTTGCCCATGCCCTTTTATTTTCAGTTGGGAGAACTTCAAAAATCGTTTCAGACTTTTCAAGATAGTTATATCCGCGCCAAATCCCTACTAAGAGATGGGGCATTTGACCAAAAACGGATGGCCTTAGACAACGACCTTGCCCAACTTTCCATACTCGAAAGCAACCTAAACACCCAAGTAATCAACCATAAAAGTGATTTAGAACTATCAGAGGCAGATTTGCTGATGAACCGTAAACTGCACCAACAAAAAGTAATTGCCGACGTAGAAATGCGCCGCGCTCAGAGTTTTTTTATTGCCAAAAAACAAATTTTTGACCAAGCCCAAACCAATTTCAATAACAATGGCATGGCCCAAAACCAGAAACGACAAGAGTTACTCGAACTCGAAAAAATGCGCACAGAGTTACAAAACGGGCTTTTACAAGCCATCAATACCCTCAAAAGCGACATTGAAAGCTGGAAGCAGCGGTTTGTGGCTGTTGCACCCGCCAATGGCAAGGTGTCGTTTTTAGTACCATTGCAAGAAGGCCAAACCGTAAAAACAGGGCAAGAGTTGTTTTACGTAATGCCCCAAGCAGCGGGGTTTCACGGTGAAATGTACGTGGGGCAATACAATTTTGGCAAAATTCGGCAACAGCAAGAAGTAATCGTGAAACTGCCGAGTTATCCATTTCAAGAGTTTGGTACTGTTATTGGAAAAGTAACAGCCATTTCAGAACTTCCAAAAGATAGCACTTATTTGGTTAAAATATCTTTTCCTGCGGGGCTTGTTACCTCTTCAAAAAAGCAACTGCCTTTTAAAAATGGCATGACCGCTACGGGCGAAATCGTAACCGAAGACTTAAGGCTCATCGAGCGGCTTTTTTACAATTTCAGGCGAATGTTGAAAAGGTAATATCAGGCCGCAAATTCCGACAACTCCAACCAGCGGAGTTCTTTCATTTCTATTTCTTCGGTCATTTGTTTGATTTGCTTGGCCCAGTCGGCCAGTTGTTCGTGGTTCGAGCTACCCGCGTTGAGTTGTTCAATCAGGCCATTTTTTCGTTTTTCTAATTGCGCCATTTCAAGTTCCAACGTTTCAAACTCCTTTTTTTCGTTGAACGAAAGTTTGCGTTTTAGTTCAAATGGCTCAGATTTGGTAGCCACTATTGCGGGGGCTTTGGCTTCGGTGGTTCGCGGCTTTCCGTTTTCTTTGCCAACGGGTTCTTGGTCTTCGAGCCAGTTGCGGTAGTCGGTGTAGTTGCCAGGGTAGTCGCGGAGGTGGCCGTTTTCTTCAAACACAAACAGGTGGTCAACGAGGCGGTCCATGAAATAACGGTCGTGCGAAACAATGAGCAAACAGCCTGGGAAGTTCATCAAGAAATCTTCCAGTACGTTCAAACTGCTGATGTCGAGGTCGTTGGTAGGCTCATCAAGAATTAAAAAGTTGGGGTTTTGAATCAGCACTTTGAGCAGTTGCAGGCGGCGTTTTTCGCCGCCGCTCAGTTTGGCTACCATGTCGTGTTGGCGGGCAGGCGGAAACAAAAACAAGTTCAAAAACTGCGACGCGGTGATGGTTTCGCCCGTGCCCAATTTCACCACTTCGGCAATTTCTTTGACCACATCAAGCACCCGTTGGTTGTCGTTGAACACCAAATCTGACTGGGTGTAGTAGCCAAACTGCACGGTGTCGCCTACTACCACTTTGCCGTTGTCTGGCCTAATTCCCCCCGTTATGAGGTTGAGCAGCGTACTTTTTCCAGCTCCGTTTTTGCCCACTATACCAATGCGGTCGCCTTTTTTGAACGTATATAAAAAATTGTGAATCAGGCGTTTATCGCCAAAATCTTTGCCCACGCTTTCGAGTTCTACAATCTTACTGCCCAATCGGGTGGCCTTGATGTTGAGTTCAAACTTCTCCTCGCGGCGCGTACCGCCCACTTTGTCTTTGAGTTCGTCGAAGGCATCAATTCGGTATTGCGCTTTGGTACCACGGGCTTTGGGTTGCCGCCTTATCCAGTCGAGTTCTTTTTTGAGTCGTTGGCGGTCTTTGTCGAGCGTCGAGGCGTTGATGGCATCTTGTTCGGCTCTTTTTTCGAGATAATAGGCGTAATTTCCTTTGTAAGGATACAGGTTTCCGTTGGCCAACTCTACCAATCCGTTGCAAACTTTGTCCAAAAAATAGCGGTCGTGGGTTACGAGCAGCAGCGTAATGTTTTGCGCGCTGAGGTAGTTTTCGAGCCATTCGATGGTTTCGAGGTCGAGGTGGTTGGTGGGTTCATCGAGTACAAAAAGCTCGGGTTCGTCAATCAGCACTTTGGCCAGCGCGGCGCGTTTGCGTTGCCCTCCCGAAAGCTGCCCAAAAGGTTGCTCTACGTCGTGCAGTCCCAATTTGCCCAAAATTTCTTTTACTTTGGCCTCAAAATCCCAGGCTTGGTTGGCTTCCATTTGCTCCAAAGCGCGGTTAAATTCTTCGTCGTTGTGCTTAATGAGGGCTTTTTCGTAGGCTTTTACGGCCTGGGCCACGGGGTTGTCGCCCGAAAAAAGCCACTCCGAAACGGGCAGCCGCGCATCAAAGTCGGGCGACTGGTCTAAGTAGCCTACCCGCACGTCTTTGCGCAAGCTCACTGCGCCTTCTTCGGGCGGAATGTTGCCCATCAACACGTTCATAAAAGTAGTTTTGCCCGTTCCGTTTGCTCCAATGAGGGCTATTTTATCGCCGCGATTCAGTCCAAAAGTTACGTTACGAAACAACCATTTGTCGCCAAACGATTTAGAGATATTTTCGGCAGAAAGATAATTCATGCAATAATAAAAGAAGATAATAAATATGCCGCAAAGCTACCAGATAACGCCCAGAAAAGCGTCATTTAACGCAAAAATAGCAGTAATACGTATTTTTTTATTTTCAAAAACGGTTATATTTGTAAAAAATAAAGCGACCATGAGCACCCATGAAATAGGCATATTGCCCCAGTTAATTCTCAAAAAGCCCGTTCGTACTTATACGTTGGAGGAGTACCTGCGCCGAGAAGCCAAGGCCATTGACAAACACGAATTTATAAACGGTCAGATTATTAAAATGCCATTCGCCAAAGGTCCCCACAACATTATTGCCATGAATACTTCTATTGAAGTATCCAATCGCATGGAAGCTATTGAGAGAAATGTAGTCGTTTTTGGCTCAGACCAAAAAGTGTATTTCCCAAGTTTGGACGAGGGCGTTTATGCCGACACGCTGGCCGTGTGCGACAAGCCCCTATATTGGGACGACCAAGAATTGCTACTTATTAATCCTATTTTGATAGTAGAGGTGCTATCAAAAAGTACGCAGAAATATGATCGGGTCGGTAAATTTGAAAAGTATAAAACCTTAGAGTCGTTCAAAGAATACGTAATGATTCGGCAAAATGAAGCGTATGCCGAGGTTTGGTACCGTGAGCGTCCTGGACTTTGGCACGAAACAATTGTAACCGACATGGCCGCCAGTATTCCGTTGCAATCTTTGGGAATTGAACTACCCATGCAGCGTATTTATCGGAACGTAAACATCTCGAAGTAGTTTTTTACAAATGCAAAAACAGTTTTAAACGCCCCAACCACAACGCCATTTTGAACGAGCGTGTAGGAGAGGGGTTGGGTAAGATGCCTCGGTAGCGCACATCGGTAGCTTGGTTGTCGAGTCCAATATAATATTTTTGAAAAGTATGCGAAGTAATGCCCCATTTTTTGAGAAACTGCTTACTACCGTTGTTTTTTTTGACCCGCTCCACACTTTTCGACATAAAATGATAGACCAAACTGCTCCCCACTCCGCGAAAATTGCGCACGCCCGCTTGCCATAGTTTCATGCAAATATCGGGGTCGGAGTACATTCCAGGGCTAAATTCGGTGCTAAAACCGCCAATGAGTTGCCAATAACGGCGGTGCATGAGGCTGGGTGGGTAATTGGCTCCCTGCCAGTCGGGAATAACAAGCGATGCGTAACTTTCTAACAAGGCTTGTTCTTGAAAATTGGCCACTGAGTCGCCAAAATTGTGCGGACACACCACAAAATGGCTACCCGTATCGAGGCGCTCAATCATGGTAGCCGAAAAGTAAAAATCGTCTTTTTGATAATCTTCTACGGCCTGCCAGAGCTGCGCGTCCCAGTTGGGGCAAGCATACATATCGTCGTTCATATAGACAATATAGTCGGCTTGGGCGAGGGCAAAAGCGGCGTTACAAGCGTAACAAATGCCCACGTTTTGGGGCGAATAACTAAAGTCTAAGCCTTCTTTTCGGGCCCATTCAAGCGTGCCGTCGCTGCCGTCGTTGATGTGCAAGATGATTTGGTGCGCGTAAGTTGAGTTTTTTTTGATGCTTTTTACGCACAATTCTACAAAGGCTAAGTTGTTCCAAGTAGGAATCAAAATTGAAAATCGGGGCGCTTGGGTGGGCGTAGGAGCTGGATAAAACGCGATGTTCATGGCTTACTGGCGTTGAATAATGCCCCAAAAGTACGGCTTTCTTTACGGTTTGTAATAATGCTCGTAATAATAATCGGCAATTTCGGCGGCGGTTGTTACCCATACGTCTGGCTGAGAGGTAATGTAGGCCAGGGCTTCTTCAAAGGCTTTGATGCGGTGCGGATGCCCCACCAAGTAAGCATGCAGCGGAATGCACATCACTGTACCAGAATCGTGTCCTTCTTCGTAGAGCGTGTCAAATTGGCGTTTTAGCACCTCGCCGTAGTGCCGTGGACTTTGTAAATAGGAGTTGTAGCAAATCACGTCGTTCACTTCGAGCGAATAGGGCATCGAAATAAGCCGCCCCGATTTTACCTTAATGGGCTGCGGCTGGTCGTCTTGAAACAAATCGCAGGTGTATTTGATGCCATACTCAGCAATGAGGTCGAAGGTGCGCTCGGTGTGCGTGAGGGCGGGGGCAAGCCAGCCCGCTACCGTCTGGCCAGTGGCGTTGCGCACGGTTTTGATGGCATCTTCAATGATGGCTCGCTCTTGGGCTTCGTCCATGCCGTAGCAGTAGCGGGTGTTGTAAATACCGTGCGAAAAAAACTCCCAATTGCGTTCGGCGCAGGCAGCGATGATTTCGGGGTGGTGCTGGCACATAGCCACCGACAGCGACACGCTGCCGCGCACGTTGTGTTTGTCCATGGCCTCCATCATGCGGTAGTGCCCCACGCGGTTGCCGTAGTCGCGCATGGAGTAGCCTTGCACGTCGGGATTGGGCTTAGGCCAGGGCGTGCGCTGTGGGTTTTTTGGGGGATTTAGCTCATAAAACTCAATGTTGGGAGCTACCCAAAAAGCCAATTTAGCTCCATTTTTCCATTCAATTTTTGGCCTATTTTTGTAAGGCCAGTAGTCGTACAGTTGCGGGTCGGCAGTCATTGGGGGTAGTTTTTTTAGAATTACAAAAAAAGGAGAGGTAAAAGATTAACAAATGGCATTGAGGGGCAACTGAGGTGTTATTTTGGAGTAACAACGGGCGAATCGCAGCCGCAACCTTTGTGGCAGCCTGATTGCTGGGGGTTAAATTCGCGCCACAGCCGCCTTGCCACATAAATCAAAGCCAAGCAGAACAAAATGCCAATAAATAGTTGCGCGAGCATGAGAATTGCGGTGTTTAGATTTGATTTATCAACGCTGTAATCAGATTGTGGGTTCAAAGATAAGAATGAATCAAAAAAAATCAGAAATTGCAACCAGTTCTTTATCAAGCTATCTACCTATATCTTTATCTTCCTCCTCTGCCATACACCTTTTTTTATATCCCCTTTGCACTTTCACCACTTTTACCTTTCGCCTTTTATGCCCGCTACTTCCTACCGTCCTTTGTTCAGTTTGCCCGTTGTTGTGGCTGCGCTGGGCTATTTTGTTGATGTCTATGATTTGATACTTTTCAACATTGTGCGCGTACCCAGTTTGCGCGATTTGGGGTTTTCCGAACAAGAAATCTCTACTTTGGGCGGTACTATTTATAATTGGCAGCAGGCGGGTTTGCTGGTGGGTGGCATAGCCTGGGGCGTGTTGGCCGACAAACGGGGCCGCTTGTCGGTGCTTTTTGGTTCTATTATTACTTATTCTTTGGCTAATATTGCTTGCGGTTTTGTGCAAGACCCCTCTTGGTACGCGGCTTTGCGTTTTGTGGCAGGGCTAGGTTTGGCGGGCGAGCTGGGCGCGGGTATCACGCTTGTGTCTGAGATTTTGCCCAAATATCTGCGTGGTTACGGCTCTTCGATTGTGGCCAGTGTGGGGCTTTTGGGCGCGGTAGTGGCGTATTTTACGGTGGTACTTTTCAACTGGCGCACCTCCTATTTTGTGGGCGGAGGTTTGGGTATTTTGTTGCTTGCTTTGAGAGTTAGCCTGTCTGAGTCGGGGCTTTTTAGTGGCACCAAATCGCAGGCAGTGGCGCGGGGCAGTTTGTGGGCTTTCTTCAACAACCGCGTGCGTTTTGCCAAATACCTGCGCTGCATTGGCGTGGGCTTGCCTACTTATTTTGTGATTGGCCTGTTGGCTACTTTTGGCAACGAATTTGCCAAAGCCATTGGCGTAGTGGGCGAGGTCGCGTCGGGGCGTTGCGTGTTATTTGTGTTTATTGGCATTGTTTTGGGCGATATTTTTAGCGGCTTGCTTAGTCAGTGGCTGCGTTCGCGGCGGCTGGCCATTGGTACCATGATTTCGATGACGCTACTGGGCTGCCTTTATTATTTGTACGGTTCTGTTGCTACGCCCGCCATTTTTTACGCTGTTTGTGGCTATTTGGGTTTTTCAATTGGCTACGTGGCCATGTTTTTGGCCGTTACCGCCGAAACTTTCGGGACCAATCTACGCGCTACGGCCACTTCTACCGTTTCTAATTTTGTGCGTGCCACTACCTTGCTTACTTTACCTCTCTTCCAAAATCTCAAACCCAGTTGGGGCGTGGTAGCAGCAGGTAGCTTCGTGGGGTTGCTGTGTTTTGTTATTGGCTACGCTTCGCTGTGGTTCATGGAAGAAACGTTTCACAAAGACTTGGATTTTGTGGAAGAAATATAGCCCAGCCAAAGTGCCAAACAAAAGAACCGTAAAAAATAGTATGCTTGCATACTATTTTTAAAATTCATTGTATATTTGCCCTCCTAATTCAAAAAACAATGGTAGCAGTTTGATGTTTTGAATTTGAGATTGATAAATGATGCAAATTAAAAAATGACATAAACTTTTGATTAGCAATTAGTTAAAAAAACTTTATCAATCTCAAACCAAATTCCAGTATTGCTCAAAGTCAAATCATAAACTTTAAATTACAAACCCAAAACTGAAATGAAAATTTTAGTGTGCATCACCAACGTACCCGACACCACCGCCAAAATTGCGTTTATCGACAATGATACCAAGCTGAACAAGGCGGGCGTGCAGTATATTATTGGCCCTTACGACGACTACGCCCTGGCGCGCGCCGTAGAATTGAAAGAACAACACGGCGGAAGCATCACGGTTTTGAACGTGGGCGAAGCCGACGGCGAGCAGCAAATTCGGAAGGCATTGGCCATTGGAGCCGACGATGCCATTCGGGTCAATTGCGAACCCAGCGACTCTTATTTTGTGGCCGCTCAAATAGCCCACTGCGCCAAAGAAGGCAGCTATGACCTCATTTTGATGGGCCGCGAGTCCATTGATTTTAACTCGGGCGTGGTACACGGCTTGGTGGGCGAGATGCTCAACATTCCGTCGTTTTCGCCCGTTATGAAACTCGACATTGACGGTAATACCGCTAAGTTTGCCCGCGAAATAGAAGGTGGTAAAGAATATTTGGAAGCATCGCTGCCGCTCGTATTGGGTTGCCAAGAACCGATTGCTGAGTGGAAAATTCCGAACATGAGGGGCATTATGACTGCCCGCACCAAGCCCCTCAACGTGGTAGAACCAGTAGCAGTACCAGAAGCCGCCACGCTCGAAAAATACACGTTGCCCGCGCCAAAAGGAGCTGTAAAAATGATAGCCGCCGACGACGTAGAGAGCCTCATTGCACTCTTAAAAAGCGAAGCGAAAGTGCTTTGACATTGAGCAGCAAACAGTTATCATTGAACAATATTTAATTCTGATTGAGTTATTCTGATTTGTTCAGTGTTCAATGATAAATCGGGGTCGCCCGTGCGGTTCAATTATAAATACCAAAATGATAAATGTTCAACGATAAATGTTCAATGATAAAATGGTCTTAATATTTGTAGAACTTGACAACGGTCAAATTAAAAAAACTTCGTTAGAAGCCGTTTATTACGGTGCTGAAGTAGCAAAAATGCAAGGTTCAACGGCCACCGTACTGGCCATTGGTGCCGCCAACTCAGCGGCTTTGGCCGTAGCAGGTTCGTTTGGAGCGTCCAAAGTGTTGCACGCCAACGCGACCAACTTGCAAACCGAAAACGCCATGGCCTACGCCAGCGTACTGGCCGAAGCCGTGCGTCAAGAAAATGCCGACGTGGTAATACTGCCCAAATCGGGCCTTTGCGATGCCATGAGCGCGCGCGCCGCCGCCAAACTCCAAGCCAGCGTGGTGTCGGGCGTGGTGGAGTTACCCGATTTGTCGAATGGTTTTAAGGTAAAACGCGGCATTTATACGGGTAAGGCATTTGCCACGGTGTCGGTAAGTGGTGCTATCAAAATTTTGGGCGTAAAAAAGAGTGCCGTTACTCCCGTAGAAAGTGGCGCGGTAGCCGAGGTCATAGCCTTCAATCCTGCTACCAATGCGGGAGATTTTGTGGCTAAAATTATCTCGCAAGAAAAAGCCGACGGCGAGTTGTCGCTCACCGAAGCCGACATCGTTGTGTCGGGAGGGCGTGGCATGAAAGGTCCCGAAAACTGGCAACCTATCCTTGATTTGGCGCACGCATTGCACGCTGCTACGGGTTGTTCAAAACCAGTTTCTGACCTCGATTGGCGGCCTCACCACGAGCATATTGGCCAAACGGGCATTAAAGTAGCCCCCAATTTGTACATTGCGTGCGGCATTTCGGGGGCTATTCAGCATTTGGCTGGGGTCAATTCGTCGAAGTGCATTGTCGTTATCAATAAAGATGCCGACGCGCCCTTTTTCAAAGCGGCCGATTATGGCATTGTGGGCGATGTTTTTGATATTTTGCCCCGCCTTACCAAAGCCATTGAGGCGGCCAAGTAAAACGATTGGCTTTGTTTTTTTGTTACTTTGGTTGCATTAGGGCTAAAATTATCTCAATTTTAGCCCTAATTTTTTGACCATTAAATCTACTGTTTACAAATGAACTACAAATTATTGGGTAAATCGGGTTTGCGGGTTTCGGAGTTGTGTTTGGGCACAATGACCTTTGGCACCGAATGGGGCTGGGGAGCAGACCAACAAGAAAGTAAAAAAATATTTGACACCTACGCCAACGCAGGTGGCAATTTTTTGGACACCGCCAACCGTTATACCGAAGGTAGCTCGGAGCGTTTTTTGGGCGATTTTATCGCCGCCGACCGCGACCATTTTGTGGTAGCTACCAAATATGCCCTCAAAGACCGCAACGGCGACCCCAATTTTGCAGGAAACCACCGCAAGAACATGATTCGCTCGGTAAATGAGAGCCTCAAACGCCTCAATACTGAGTTTATTGACTTGTTTTGGCTGCACATGTGGGACAACACCACGCCCGTAGATGAGATATTGCGCGGCCTCGACGACCTCATCAGCAGCGGTAAAGTACAATATATTGGCATCTCGGACACGCCCGCTTGGGTGGTTTCGCAGGCCAATACCATAGCCGAGCTGCGCGGTTGGAGTCGTTTTGTGGCTTTGCAAATTGAATATTCGCTCATTCAGCGGGCGGCCGAGCGCGACCTGCTGCCCATGGCCAAAGCCTTTGATATGGCCGTAACCCCCTGGGGTGTCATTGGCGGCGGCGCTTTGACGGGCAAATACCTGCGCGGCGAAGCGGGGCGCGTACCCGAACACAGCATCAGGCGCAACAGCCGCAGTTTGGATATTGCCCAAGAAGTAGTAAATGTAGCCACCGAGCTGGGCGTGCTGCCCGCCCAAGTGGCCATCAACTGGGCGCGGCAGCGCGTAGCCAACGTCATGCCCATTGTGGGGGCGCGGCACGTAACCCAACTCAAAGAATCGCTCGAATGTTTGGCATTTACTATTCCTGCCGAAATGATGACCCGCCTCGATGAAGTTTCCAAGATTGAGTTGGGCTTTCCGCACGATTTTCTGGCTTCTGAAGGAGTCAAAGAAGTGGCGTTCGGGGGTATGTTCGACAAAATTCAAAACCACCGAGGGTAAGTAGTTGGGCAGAAATAGGCGGTTCGCCGCTGCGACGCTATTATTTTTGATTTGTAATAAAGGGTAATTTGGTAGTAATAGATTGATAAACATCGGATCGCACGGGCGGCCCCGCGCACGGGCAGCCCCGCGCCGATGCGGATAATTACAACAAATTACTATAATTACAAACAATTACAAGTAAGTACTTAAGAATACTTGGCCAAATACTACAATAGGATGTAAACAAAAAACCCCGTTAAGCAACGGGGTTTTTTAGTAGTTTGTATTCCAAAAATCAGATTTTTGCGGTCTTTACCGTCTTTATAATACGCGCTGCCACTTTGTACGGGTCGGCAGCCGAGTTGGGGCGACGGTCTTCCAGCCAGCCTTTCCAGCCTTTTTGTACGGCTGCAATAGGAATGCGGATAGAAGCTCCACGGTCAGAAACACCGTAAGAGAATTGATCAATTGATTGCGTTTCGTGCTTGCCTGTCAAGCGCAAGTGGTTGTCGGCACCATATACGGCAATGTGCTCTTTTATCAATGGTGCAAAAGCCTGACATATTACATCGTAAGTTTCTTTGTTTCCTGCGGTACGAAGTGCCGTATTCGAGAAGTTGGCGTGCATTCCCGAGCCGTTCCAGTCGGTGTTGCCCAATGGCTTGCAGTGCCAATTGATGGCCAAACCGTATTTTTCGCCCATGCGCTCGAGTAGGTAGCGGGCAAGCCAGATTTGGTCGCCAGCTTCTTTGGCCCCTTTGGCAAAAATTTGAAATTCCCACTGACCTGTGGCTACTTCGGCATTGATGCCTTCTACGTTTAAGCCTGCTTGCAAGCAAACTTCGAGGTGTTCTTCAATAATGTCGCGGCCAAAGGCGTTTTGAGCGCCCACCGAGCAGTAGTACGGCCCTTGTGGAGCTGGGTAGCCACTTGTTGGAAAACCAAGCGGTTTATTGATTTTGGTGTCCCACAAAAAATATTCTTGCTCAAATCCAAACCAAAAGTCGTTGTCGTCGTCTTCGATGGTAGCGCGTCCGTTCGATTCGTGCGCTGTGCCGTCGGCGTTTAATACTTCACACATCACTAAATAACCCGTACCCGAGCGGGCGGGGTCTTTACAAATAAAAACGGGTTTCAACAAGCAGTCAGAAGAACCGCCTGGTGCTTGCTCAGTAGAGCTACCATCAAAACACCACACGTCGCAATCTTCTAATTTACCACTGAAATTAGTTTCAACTTTCGTTTTACTGCGCAGACTTTGCGTTGGTTTGTAACCGTCCAACCAAATGTACTCTAATTTCGCCTTTGTCATTTTTACTGAATTATTAGAAGGTTAATATTATCAAAGTGATTTATTTACGGATTCAAAAGTAACGCAAACAGGAGGTATTACCAAATTTTATTTCATTTTTTTTGATAAATACCATTTATTACAACTGTTTATTGGGTATTATTGAATAAATATGCGTTTTTTTTGCACAAATCTAAGAGGTTTGATATTTGCCTAATTGGTTGATTAATTGCTAAAAAAACGAAAAACAAAGGTTTTAATTGAATCGAATTGTCGTAAAAATAAGTAAAATACCATTTTATTGGTTTGGAAGAGTGGCAGCGTTAAAACTGAATATTTGCTTGTTGATGGCGGCTTTTTTGAGTTTTTAAGCAGTAAAGGGTGTATTTGCCACAAACTTTTGTCAAATTTGCAATTCTAAAATAAATAATTCGGCATCATTAAAAACAGCAATCCCGCAGGTGGGTTTTTGAATGAAGTTTCTCCATTTTTTTGTGTGTATGGTTTTGTTGGTCAGCATGTTGTCTTGTTCGGAAGATGCCAAGCAAGGTACGCGTATTCCGCCGTTGCCTGGCATAGACGCGCAAAAAAGAATAGAAACCAGCATTGGCTTTTTGAGCAGAGCCATTAAACGGCGACCCAGTATCGCTCAAAATTATGGCAAACGGGCTGAATGTTACCTGTTGATACAACAATACAACGAAGCCCTCACTGACATCAACAAAGCGTTGGATATAAACCCCAACAATGGTTTGTTTTTATTGACTCGGGCCAGGGTGCTGCGCCAATTTAAACGCTACGACCAAGCCCTTGCCGATGCTCAAAAAGCCGAAGTCTTGAACCAAGATACCCCCGAACTTTACACCTTGCTCGGTGATTTGGCCCAACAAAAAGGACGCTATCCGCAAGCGAAGTTGTATTTGGCCAAAGCCCTGCAAATAGCTCCCTATAACGGCGATGCGTACTTTTATAACGGCACGCTCACTGCCCGCCAAGGCGACACGGCATCGGCTATTGTGCTGATGCAACGCGCCCTTGAGCTCAAACCCCGCTTTCTGGAACCTTACGCTGCCCTGACGGCCATTCATACCCAGCTCCATGAATACCCGCAGGCTATGGCGTACAACAGCGCAGGGTTGCGGTATTTTCCAGAAGAATCAAGCCTGCACTACACACGCGGCGTAATGTACCAAACCAAGCGGCGCCTCGATAGTGCACTCATTTGTTACGAAAAAGCCATTTTGTTTGATTCTACCAACTATTTGGCCAACTTTCAAGCGGGGGTTATTTATTTAAAATGGAATAGTTTGGAGCGTGCCGTTCAAAACTTAGGCAAAGCGGCAAGGTTTAACCCTCAATTTCCGCAAATTAATTTACTACTCGGCACGGCTTTTGATAAGTTAGGAAATGTAGATAAAGCATTGGAGCAATATACGTTGGCTACGCAGCTTAACCCGCGCGATTACAAAGCCCAAGCCAGTTTGGCGCGCGCGCAACGGCGCAAATACTACATAGAAATATACGGCTATTTGCCCCCCGCCGAAGCTGCCGCTGTGGCCGAAGAAACGACAGAAGCACCCGTGGAAACAAAAACGTTAGACACCGCCCGCGTAAGAATCAATGTATTGCAACCACGTTTGCAAATAAGAACAAAAACCGACTCTGGTCGAACATTTAAAATAAAACAGTAACAGACTTAATGCGTTAATTATGATTAAAGTTACCCTCCCCGACGGCAGCGTGCGCCAATACCCCAAAGGTAGCAGCAGCATGGATGTTGCGCTCAGTATTAGCGAAGGATTGGCCCGCAACGTACTGGCAGCCAAAGTAAACGGACAAATAGTAGAGGCCAATCGAGCCATCGAAACTGACGTAAATATACAGCTTTTGACTTGGAATGACGACGACGGGAAAGCCGCTTTTTGGCACACTTCTGCCCACTTGTTGGCTTATGCCCTCGAAACACTCTATCCCAACGTTAAGTTTGGCACCGGGCCCGCCATTGAGCGGGGTTTTTATTACGACGTGGACTTTGGCGACTATAAGTTTTCGGAAGCTGACTTTGCCAAAGTAGAAGCCAAGATGCTTGAACTGGCCCGCCAAAAATACCCGAACGTGCGCAAAGAAATGCCCAAAAAAGAAGCCGTCGCTTTTTTTGAAGCCAAAAGCGACCCTTACAAACTCGAACTGCTCGAAGGCCTGGCCGACGGCACCATTACGTTCTATGAAACGGGCAACTATACCGACCTCTGCGCCGGGCCCCACATCGTTGATACGAGTCCCATCAAGGCTGTAAAAATAACCTCGGTGGCGGGGGCTTATTGGCGTGCCAACGAAAAAAATAAAATGCTGACGCGGGTGTATGGCATCACGTTTCCAAAAAAATCGGATTTGGATGATTATTTGCTGGCCTTTGAAGAAGCAAAAAAACGCGACCACCGCAAGTTAGGCCGCGAATTAGACCTGTTTTATTTCAGTGAGTCGGTGGGAATGGGCTTGCCCCTGTGGGCCCCCAAAGGCGCGGCTCTGCGCGAGAACTTGATTCAGTTTTTGCGTAAAATCCAAACGCGAGCGGGTTATCAGCACGTTTCTACGCCGCACATTGGCAAAAAAGAACTCTACATCACGTCGGGGCATTATGCCAAATACGGCCAAGATTCGTTTCAGCCCATTCACACGCCCGAAGAAAACGAAGAGTTTTTTTTGAAACCCATGAACTGCCCGCACCACTGCGAAATTTATAACGCCAAACCACACAGTTACAAGGAGTTGCCCATCAAATATGCGGAGTTTGGTACGGTATATCGCTACGAACAGTCGGGAGAGCTGCATGGCCTTACCCGCGTGCGTGGTTTTACCCAAGACGATGCCCACATTTATTGCCGCCCCGATCAGCTCAAAGCCGAATTTTTGAAAGTAGTTGATTTGGTAAATTTTGTGTATAGTAACCTGGGATTCAGCGAGTTTCAAACCCAAATATCGCTGCGCGACCCCCACAACCAAGAAAAATACTTGGGTACTGATGAGATGTGGAACATGGCCGAAAGTGCTATTATTGAAGCCACCCGCGAGCGCGGCATGAAAACCACTACCAAAGAAGGCGAAGCGGCTTTTTATGGCCCCAAACTCGACTTCATGGTGCGCGATGCCATTGGGCGTAAATGGCAAATTGGGACCATTCAAGTAGATTACATGATGCCCGAAAACTTTGATTTGAAATATATGGGGAGCGACAACGAAACCCATCGGCCTGTGATGATTCACCGCGCACTGTTTGGCTCAATGGAGCGTTTTATTGCCCTGCTTATCGAAAGCACGGGCGGTAATTTCCCGCTCTGGCTCGCCCCCGAACCCATTCGTATTTTGCCCATTTCGGACAAATACAACGATTACGCCCAGACAATAATGCGCCAAATAATGGACGCAACCGACTTGGTGGTAGATATTGACGAACGAGACGAGAAAATAAGCCGTAAAATCCGCGATGCCGAAGTAAACAAGATACCGTACATGCTTATTGTGGGCGAAAAAGAACAAGCCGAAGGCAAAGTGTCGCCCCGCCGCAAAGGCCAAGGCGACTTGGGCGGCATGAGCGTGGCCGATTTTATAACACATTTTCAAGGTGAAATAAAAGGCGCGATAACCCAATTTAATGCCTAAAATAACCCCAAATGCCAAAAAATGGAACGTTTTTTGGCATTTTTTTTGTATCAACTATATATTATTTGGAGTTTCAACCTTAAAGTAGCTATATTTCGTCAGAAATTAAACCATCTTCAATCAAACAATCCCTGAATGGCTCAACAGCGCAGACCTTATCAACCACGTGTTCAACAAGAAGAACCTTTTCGCATCAATGACCGTATTCGCGTTCCAGAAGTACGAGTAGTAGGCGAAAACATTGCCCAAGGTATTTACGAAATCTCCATTGCCAAGCAAATGGCCCGCGACCAAGGGCTCGATTTGGTTGAAATATCGCCCACTGCTGTGCCGCCCGTGTGCCGCATCGTTGATTATTCTAAGTTCAAGTACGAGCAAAAGAAAAAACAAAAAGAAATAAAGGCCAAAGCCCAAAAAGTGGTGTTGAAAGAGGTACGTTTTAGCCCTACCACCGACGACCACGATTACGATTTTAAACTCAAACACGCCATCAATTTCTTGAAAGAAGGAGCCAAAGTAAAGGCTTACGTTCAGTTTTCGGGTCGTGAGATTGTGTTTAAAGACCAAGGCTACACCCTGCTCCGCAAATTTGCCTCGGCTTTAGAAGAATACGGCAAAGTTGAATTGGAAGCCAAGCTTGAAGGCAAACGAATGAGCCTTATTTTAGCACCCAAAGTGGTGGCTAAAAAATAGCGATGATGCAAAAACTACGATGCATAGCCATTGACGACGAACCTCTGGCACTCGAACTGCTCGAAGACAATATTCGTCAAATTCCGTTTTTAGAACTTGTTGCTTCTTGCCACAATGCTTTTGAGGCCATGGACGTGCTGCACCAAGAGCAGGTGGATTTGCTGTTTTTGGACATTCAAATGCCTGGTATTACGGGGGTTCAGTTTCTGAAATCGCTTCAAACGCCTACCGCGCCGTTGGTTATTTTTATTACCGCTTATGAGCAGTTCGCCCTTGAAGGTTTTGAACTCAACGTGGTAGATTATCTTTTGAAACCAGTGGCTTTCGAGCGGTTTTTGAAGGCCGCCAATAAAGCCCACGACCTCCAAAAGCTGCGTCAAACGGCCCCTGTTACTGAGCAGGCCACCCATTTTTTTGTCAATGCCAACTACGCGCTGGTCAAGATTAAGTTTAACGAAATACTGTATATTGAGGGTTTAAAAGACTACGTAAAAATTTACCTTAATTCGGCCAAACACCCCGTCATTACGCGCATGACCCTCAAAGGAATTGAACTAAAACTCCCTGATCCGTTTTTTATGCGGGTGCACAAGTCGTTCATTGTGTCGTTTGATAAAATACAGTCTATTCGTAACCTAAAAATTCAGATTGGCGAAAGCACCATTCCAGTGGGCGAGCAGTACGTAGATGAGTTCATGAAAATGATCGGCGAAAATCCATAACCTCCTCCCAAAACAACATGACTGCCGTTATTTTTGACATGGATGGTGTCATAGCCGACACCAACCCCACCCACGACGTAGCTTGGCGCGTTTTTTTGGAACGCTATGGCATAGCAGCCACCAACGAAGAACTTTACAACCACATGTATGGCAAGCACAATAGCTATATTTTGTCGTATTTTTTGAAACGCGCGCTTACTAAAATAGAGATAGACCAACTTCAATATGAGAAAGAAGCCATTTTTAGAGAACTCTACCAGCCCATTGCGCGTCCAGTAGATGGCTTTTTGGCGTTTTTGGACCAACTCAAAAAAAACGGCATCAAAACGGGCGTTGCCACTTCCGCACCCGTCGAAAACCTCAATTTGATTGTTACTGCTTTTTCGCTGCGCCCCCAAATGGAATCGCTTTTGTCAGAAAGCGATGTAACGCGCCACAAGCCTGAGCCAGAAGTTTACCTTAAATCGGCGGCCAATTTGGGCGCTTCTCCCGCGCAATGTGTGGTATTTGAAGATTCGGTATCTGGGGTGCAAGCGGGCCTTCATGCGGGTATGAAAGTAGTAGGTGTAACCACCACCTACCAGCCAAGCCAGCTTCCACCTTGCCACGCTTACATTCACAACTACGAAAACCTTGATGCGGCATTTATACAACAATTTTTTTGACACGAACTACTTGCCCACCAATGTGAAAATGGCGAAAACACACAAAACATCCTCACTAAAAGAATATTATAAAATATACCGTGTTTTTCTAAGTCTTTAAACCTATGAGCGCAGTTTCTTTTCCCAAAAAATCAATATTTGTGTGCGACGGTTCCAAATGCGGCAAGCACAAAGAAATCAAGAAGTATTTTAAAGATGCCATCAAAGACGCTGGCCTCAAAGACCAAGTGGAAGTAATAAAAATGGAGTGTACTGACCGCTGTAAGCACGCGCCCATTGTGTGCCTGCAACCGCACAACGAGTGGTTTGCCGAACTGACGATTTGGAAGGCGCGTCAAGTTTTTGAAGAACAGATTTTAGCAAAAAAAGGGGTATAAGTAGTCCACGGTCAATAGTCGATAGTCGATAGAATCGCAAAGTGATTATTATCAAAGTTTTATACAAAATTGAAACGTCGTTTATTTGTACCAAATTACTTAAGTAGGTGAACATATTTAATCGACACTTCTGATTTGTGTAAAATGCTGATAATGAGTGTTTTGAATTGCTGTGGACAGTCGACTGTGGACTACTTAAAAAATAGAGGTGGCCAAACAACTTTGTTTGACCACCTCCATTTTTTTGCGTTTTCAATGATTTATTCGTTGCCTATTTTGGCAATCTCTTTGTCCAACACAAATTTGCCAGTGCTGGTTTCTTCAATCAAATCGAAGAGTTCTAAGGCACGGCGGGCGTTTTCTTCTTCTTCCATTTGCTCTTTCACAAACCCCATCATAAACGACTCGGTGGCGTAGTCGTCTTCGCGGCGGCACTTGCCCACAATGCGATTGACAGAAAGCGTTACCGCAATTTCGTTTTCTAAGGCTACTTCAAACACATTCTTGAACGACGGAAACTCCAACTGCACCGCAGGAACTTCGGGTGTGATGGCCGTGCCGCCCATGTCTGAAATAAACTTGAAGATTTTCATCATGTGTTCGCGCTCTTCTTCTGATTGCTTGTAAAGGTAGCCCGCGCATTTTTCGTAGCCGTTGCGGTCGCACCAAGAGGCCATGGCTAAGTACTTTGACGAAGCCTCGGCCTCTGTCTTTACTTGGCCGTTGAGAGCTATTTCTATTTCTTCTTTGAGCGATGTCCGGAGTCTTGCTAAATCTTTCATTTTTGGCTTGTTTGTAATGAGTCTAAAAATCTGTAAAACAGTTTGTTAAATACTGTTGCAATACTACACAAAAGCCATCGAAAAGGTTTGTGATGCCAATAAAAATGAGAAAATTTGGAAACAGTCCAAACAAAATTAAGCGTTTACGCTGTAGATGCGTTCGTGCAGAAGTGAGTTGAGTTCGAGGGTAAACTTGGTGCCGTTCAGCAAGTCGCGGAGTTGTACCAACTCACAGAGCGAGAGGCGGTAAGTTTGCTGACAAGAAGGTGTTTGAATGGCCTGGAAGTCGTATTCGTCCGATAGATTAAAAATCATTTCGTGGATATTGACGGAGTTTACTTTTTGGCAAAACGAGCGAAAATCGTGAAACTTAAAAGCCGAAACGTAAGCCCCAAATTGCAACACCACCCGATTGGTCAAATCGCATTGGTACGTGCAACCTTTGGTGTTGCGGTACAATTCTTCGATTTGGTAGGGGTACGATTTGATTTGGTTCATTGCCTCAATTCAGATTTACAGTGCAAGAATACGGCGAGAAAATGACTTTGGCAAGCATTGTTTAGAATTATTTTAAACAACCGCCCCCCAAATCTATCTTGAAGACACGTTTGGGGGGCGGTTGGTGGTTTGTTAGCAACTGTTAATGCCCGTGTGGGGCTGCGTTTTTTTGGCAACAATCAGGCAGTTTATCATGCGCCGATTGCACACACATCAGGTTGTCGGCATCGTAGCCTGTTTCGATAATGATTTGCTTGATTTTGGCCTCATCGGTTTTTTTAGGGTTGTATTTAACTGTTACAACCTTGTCGTCGAGGTTCAAAACGGCCTCTACTATGCCTTTGCTGAGGCTTAGGTTTTTCTCAATGCGCTCTTTGCACATCTCGCACTGTGCCGAAGTCTTGATTTTAACTTCTTTTTGTTTGCTTGGCTTGTTGGCCGCTGTGCCGAATACCACTCCCAGTATCAGCACAAAAATCAGGGTTACTTGTTTCATTTGGTTTATTGGTTATTGTTTTTACTGTGTTTGACGCGTTACATTTTTTTAATCTTTCACTTTTACCCGTATTCCTGCATAAACCATCGTTCCCACAATTGGACCCCAGACTTGACCTGCATCAAAATACTTGCCAAAAGGGTCTTGGGCGTTGATGATGGGATTGGGTTGTTTGAAATTCAACAGGTTTTCTCCGCCCAAATACACCTCAAATTTACGAAAAGCCCGCGAAACTTGTGCGTTTATGTTGGTGTAAGGTTGCGACCATAAAATTGGCATAGATTGGCGATCTAGGGTAGCTTGGAGCGAGACGTTGGGGTCGTTGATGCGTCCCTGGCCGTTCCATTGTACGGTTAGGTCGGCCTTCCATTTGTCGTAGGGTAAAGTGTAACCAATGTTAAACAGCACCCTATCGCGCGGAATCATCATGCGGGGCATCAGTCTAACATCATTGACAGGTTGCCCCATGGTTTGCCACACATCTACAATCCGATAGGCCAATTTCACCTCAGTTCGCTTTGACAATAAGCCACTTAGCTCAGCCTGAAAACTATTGGAATACGATTTGCCTTGCAGATTATAAAAATACAAATGCGAAGCCAACGGCGTGGCGTGGTCGGTGTCGGCTACGAGTTGATTTTGAAAATCGGTGCGGTAATAATCCAATATCAAATCCCAGTGTTTTTCTAAGAAATGAAACGTTTGTGTCAAACTCGCGCCATAGTTCCATGACACTTCGGGACGTAAGGCATCGAAAAATCTGACTGTACGACCGCTAACCAAGAACCCGTAGTTTTCGGCCAGGGCATTGGGGGTGCGCTGCCCACGCCCTGCCGACAAGCGTAGCGTAGTATTCTCAAATGGCTGCCAACGGGCGTGCAAACGAGGCGTAACGAACGCCCCAAACAGGTTGTGGGCATCGGCGCGGAGGCCTGCTACGAGCGTGAATTTTTCTAAATGACTGTACGTGTATTCAAAAAATGCCCCTGGCACAGATTCGTTGCGTTTCAAGATCTGGTCTTTATAAGTCTCGTTGTAGTTGTCGAGCAAATAACTCAGCCCCGTCGTAAACTTGTGGTTGGTGTTGCTGATGATAGATTGGTAAATCAGATTGGCATAAAGCGTGCGCTGACGGGCATCGTAATTGGCAAAACCAAAGTAAGAATCGCTGTTGTGTGCTGTTCCGTTTAATATAAATCCGAGTCCTTTGTAGGGTTTTTGTTGGTAAAGTTTAGCGGTTTTGGAGAAAAATTCGATGCGATTGGTACGATTGCCAAAGCCATAGGCTTGTGGCGTACCGCGCATATTTTCGCGGAAGTTGGTTTGGCCACCGAGGCGATTTTCGTGCAGGGCTTTGATGCCAAACTGCGCCATTATTTTATCGGTTTTGTACTGCCAACGGTTTACGAGGTTGTATTGCGTGTAGAGTGGTAAATCCAAAAAGTTGTCGGCATTGTTGTCAATACGACTTTGCAGCGTACTGGCGTGTGAGAGTACGCCCGTAGCCCAGCGGTCGTTGAGTTTTTTATTGACATTGAAATTGACCTCTCCACGTCCAAAATTATTGACGTAGGCGTTGAAATACAGTTTTTCGCGGGAATCAGGTTTTACGAGCTCCACATTGATGGCGCCCGTCATGCTTTCGTAGCCGTTGATAACCGACCCTGCCCCTTTGCCAATGTCAATGCTCTGAATCCAAGTGCCTGGAATATAGTTGAGGCCAAAAGTCGTGGCCAATCCTCTTACAGTGGGAACGTTTTCGACATTGGTTTGAACATATTGCCCACCCAACCCTAAAAACTGAATTTGCTTGGCTCCTGTTACGCCGTCGCTAAGACTCACCGACACGGAGGCATTGGTTTCGAAACTCTCCGACAAATTGCAGCAAGCGGCCTTGGCCAAAGCTTTGGTCGTGATGATTTCGGTCTGAATAGGGTTGAGGCGGTCTATTACCGACGACGTACCCCGTACCACTACCTCTTGCAGTGAGCCTTCGGGCTTCATCGTAATGTCTAAGTTGTCTTGATTGGTCATTTTGATGGTGTCGGTTTTGTAACCAATATAGCTCACCACCAGTTTGTTAGACTTGACGGGGCGGGCAATGCTAAATTGCCCCGTGCTGTCGGTGGTAGTAGCCAAATTGGTACCCAGCCAATAGATATTGACACCTACAAGGGGTTTGTCGGTTTTTTCTATTCGCTCATGTATGCGGCCATTCACACGCTGGGCTTTTAACGAGTAAAGTGTAAAATGTAGAGCGAAAAGTGTGAGAAAAAAAATGAGTTTTTTTAAGTTCATACGAGTGCGTATTTTAATATTTTGTGTTTGTCATACATTGCCAACTACAATGCAGTTTTATTTCTTAAACTGACAGAAAGTGAATTTTTGAGTTGTACTGAACGGGGTTTGGTGTTCGGTTTTTACGCATTTTATTTTTGTAAAATACATCCCAAATAGCCCACTAAGGCTGTTTTCTGAGTATTGCATGGTATCCAAGCCGCTGCATTTTCGGGGTTTGTTCGTTTTTTTTCATAAAAGTAACATCGTTGCTACTCAATATTTTATCATCAATCCCACGCCAAAACCCATATCGCTATCGTAATGTGTGGAAAACCCTAAGTTTTTACCCACAATATACTGAAATCCTGCCATGTATTCTTTATCAGTATTGACCATCCAACTCATTCTGAGTCGTTTAGAAAGGGGGATATCTTTGCGCTCTAATTGAAACCGCACGATACCATCGGTAAAGACTTCGGCTTGGGCAGTGATGAGCATTGGCAAAGTATAGTTTACGCCCAAGCTCAACACCGCTCGGTTGTCTTTGGTATTGCGCTGCCCAAAGATATTTTTTTCTTGCTCGTCAATTCCCAATTTTCGGTACCTCCAGTCAAAACCAATAAATGGCATAAGCCACTGCATTTTGCCAATATACCGCCCAATATGCGTTTCAGTTTCGTAGCCATGGCGGTCGTGGTAGCCCAGCCGCCACTCGGTGCCAATACTCCAACGGGTATTAGATACCATCAGTTCACCGTCGTTGCCGTTGGTGGCAAAGTCATTTTCAGCCATTGTGTGAAACGCTCTATCGTCGGCAAAGAGTTTTCTTTGAGCCAATTTTGGGTTGGGTATTTCGGGGTTTGGTGGTGAGTTTTCGTAACTAAAAACTCGTCCCATACCTGCCATCATGTGGTAGAGTATATGGCAATGAAAAAACCAATCGCCGCTTTCGGTGGCTGCAAATTCGAGCGTATCGGTTTCCATGGGCATAATGTCAATTACGTTTTTGAGTGGCGAATAATCTCCTTGTCCGTTCAGAACCCTAAAATCGTGGCCGTGTAGGTGCATAGGGTGGCGCATCATCGAACCATTGTGAATAGTAATACGGACGATTTCATCCTTTTTTATCAGAATTTTATCCGTTTCAGATACCACTTTATTATCAATGCTCCACACGTAGCGATTCATATTGCCGCTCAATTCAAAAAAAAGCTCCTTAACCCTCAGAGAGGGAACCGTTGGTAGCGTAGTTTTTGTGGGAGATTTCAACATCGCATAATTTAGCGTAACAATGTCCTTAGCTCCAGAGGAGGCTTCAGGATACATCACCGTGTTCATATCCATTTGATTGAGGCTCATAGACATTCCCATATCATCTAAATTGCCGTTCATTTTCATCATGCCATTCATCATGTCGTCAATTCCTGTTCTAAACGTCGAATCAGTGCTACGTTTGTTCAAAATCATCGAACCATACATTCCGATTTGTTCTTGTAAACCTGTGTGGCTGTGGTACCAATGTGTGCCGTTTTGAATAATTGGGAAACGATACAAGTGCGTAGTGTGCGGCTTGATGGGCATTTGAGTCAAGTTTGGCACGCCGTCGTACTGGTTGGGTAAAAACAAGCCATGCCAGTGCAACGATGTTTCTTCGCTGAGTTCATTATGAACATAGATTTCTGCGGTGTCGCCCTCGGCAAAAGTAAGCGTAGGCATGGGTATTTGGCCATTTACGGCAATCGCTCGTCTGGGCTTTTTGCCAGGCGACGTTCCGCCAAAAGTGACAGTAGTGTCGCGTACATACAGGTCATACCGCACTACTTTTGGCATAGTGTGATGCTTGAGTTGTGCAAAAACAGGTGTCAAAAAAACCAGAAAAATAAATATACTCGAGGCGTTCCACATGATGGATTTATTGCTTATTCTCAAAGTCAAAGGCTACATTTACGTATTCCCAACTTAACTTAATTGTTCCTTTCTTTTCGTTTGTTGCAATCACTTCATACATGAGGGCTTCTACTAAGTCTTTGTTTTTCTTAGGTTTTACATTGATTCTAAGCACATCATTTTCGGGCTTGTAATCATCGGCCAGGTGCATATCCCAAGTTTTGCTAAGAATCAAAACCCATTGTTTCTTGTTGGGAATAGTGAAAAATCCGTATTTCCCTTTCGGAATTTGCTTGCCTTCAATTGTTACATCTTCTCCAAACTCTATCCAGGTGGCATTGTGCGCACCCGATGACCACACTTGGTTATAGGCCACCAAACCGTTCCAAATAGAACGCCCTCGTACGCTTGGCGAACCGTAATCAATATGGACGTGATTATTGCCAACCATTGCCATTGCCGTCATTTTAGGACTTTTGGGTTTTGCTTCCGTTTTGGTTGTATCGGCTTTAGGTTGGTGGTTTTCGTGCTGGGCAAAAGCTCCTTTTGCGGTTGTCAAAAGACAGCATAGAATTATAATTTTCATTTTTTAGGAAAATAAATTGTGTTTGACCATTGATATGGTGACCGTGTTGGAATCTTTCGATGCTTCTACTGCCGTTACGTTAGGTAGCATCAACAAACTGCTTTTTACTTTGGCTTCGCAGCCGCCACAGGTCATGCCTGTGAGTTCATAAGTATGTGTCATAGCAATTGGTGTTTACTCAAAATTTCAAAACAATGCCGTTGGGCTTTTCGCCTACTTTGATATCCTTTATTTTTTCGTGTTTCAGCACGTCCACCACCGACACGTTGGCGGCTTCTTGGTTGGTAATGTAGGCCACCAAGCCCTTAAACGCAATGGCGTGCGTGCCTGCGGCGGTGGCAATGGTGCCGCCTTTTACAAATTTTTTGTTGGCATCTTGTTTCCACCAATGCACTTTTGCCGCCGTAGGGTCGGTTACCCAAAGCTCTTTTGTATCGCCGTTAAAAGCGGCGTAGCCTGGCATAAAACCCAAGTTTACGGTTTCGACGACTTTCAAGGTTTTTACATCAATGACCGACACCGTTTGGCCGTCTTCGTTGTCGGCATACATTCGGTTGTCAGTGCCTGTCCAAGCTCCCACGGGGTTTTTGCCCACGGCAATGGTGGCTATTATGGTTTTGGTGGTGGGGTTAATGGCCGAAACCGTATTGTCGGCGCCGTTGGCCACAAAGGCCACCGACCCATCTGCTGAAAACGTTACTTCGGTGGGTTCTTTACCTACATTGATGGTATTTTTGAGGGCGTAAGTAGCGGCATCATACACCAATACCGTGCCTTTCAAGTCCATTTGCGAAGTCCAAATTTCTTTGCCGTCAGCGGTATAAACAGCATTATGGTTCATCAGCGGCACATCAATGAGCTTGATATTTTGGCCTTTTACGGCATCAAGAACCGCCACTTTTGCGCCGCCCGTGTGCGTACCTGTATGGGCTAGGCCGTGGCCTTCGCTCAAATCTACGCCAGGCACGGCCACCGCAATCTGGTTTTTGGCGGGATTCAAATAGACGTGGTGCGGATATTGCAAAAGAGAGATGTTAGAAGAACCGTGGCCGTTGTGTCCTGCACTACTGGTATTATCGGTTAGTTGAATAACGTCTGCCACTTCGTTAGTGGTGAGATTAATAACCGAAAGTGTACCAGCCGCTCCATTAACTACGTAAGCCGATGGATAGTTGATGTTTAGCTCAGGCTGTGGGTCAGTTTTGCTGCAAGAAATTACCATCAAACCAAAGGCTGAGGCTAAAATTGAGATTGTCTTTTTCATTGTTTTGATTAGTTTCAAGTTTTTAATTAGTTTAAAGTTTCGGTTACTTTGCCACAAGTGAGCATCATTTTTCCATAGTATGGATTCTTAATATCGGCGTTTTCGCTCAACCAATAGGCTTTTTTCATGGGGCAATATTGTTGATAGACAGGGCTTTGTTTGATTTTCAAACCTTTGACCAATTCAAAAAGATTGTTCGACAAATCATTAAAATTCTCTCGCTGGTGTTTTATGTCTTTGGTTTCGCCAATGTGTTCGGCATCGGTCTTGATTTTGGCCGACAAGCCCATAAAAAGTGTATATTGTTCGGTGGTCATTTTGGCCATTGGTACGGCAGCAAGGGCTTTCACTAATTCCGTTGCTTGGGCATTGGCCGTTTTTGAGTCGTCGGCAACGAGCGCATTTTTTACCGCATAATAACTCTTTAGCATTTTTGAGATACCCGTTTGGAGTTCGTTGTCGGCCTGTGGCTTGGCTACAGTTTCTGTTGTTGCAATAGCAGAGGCTGCTTGGGGCGTTGGTACAATTCCCAAATTCTTCTCCCACATTTCAATCTTCTTTTGCCAGTTGGCCGAGGTTGTTTTCATGCCTTTTTTAGTGCCAATTTCAACTGCACGTTTAGCCGACTCAATGGCAGCAGGATAATCTTGGAGTTTTTCTAAGATTTTGGTGGACTGATTGACATAGTAAAAATTCTCTTTGTCCATCGCTTCGGCTTTCTGCGACCACGTCAGGGCCTGCTTCAAATCTCTGTTGGTATTCATGTAATAAATCGAGGCGTTGTAAAACAGCTTGACGTCTTCGGTTTTCTTGACAAAAATCTTTTCTTGGATCTCGGCCATGATGCGTTCGTCGGCATAAGATTTGAGCGGAACTTTGACCGTAGTTTTGTCCCATGTCAAGGCCAGGTTTCCTGAATAATCTTGCTTAATATCAGTGAGTTCGATAGTAAACGACTCTTGCGAATTGGGAATAGATTCGGGTTTTATTTTAATACGCAAAACATCTTTTTTTGCATCATAATTAAACGCGCCGTGTTGGGCTGTATCGGCATTCAGAATCACCGTCCATTCGGTTGGGGTAGGAATCGTAAAGAGGGCATAATTCCCTTTTTTGACTTTCTGGCCGCCAAACTCCATGTCTTCGCTAAATTTGATATTGGTACAGTCGCCCGCGCCTGTGCGCCATACTTCGCCCCAAGGCACGAGCTTGCCAAAAATCTCACGCCCACGCATGAGGGGGCGGTCATAGGCCACACTCACGTGCGTAAAGCCCAGTCGTTGTTTCCACTCGGCATCAGGACTTGGCGGAGGGGTGCTGAGTTGGGCTTGCGCCAAATGTAAAATGAATAATGAAAAGTGAATAATGAACAAGGTCTTTTTCATATTTTAATTTTGTTTTTGGTAATTTATATTTAAAAAAATGTAATTTTGTAACTCAAAAATTGTTTAAATGGTAATCATAACGAAAACAGCAATCACCTCTTTTGGTAGAGAACACGCAGAGGCAGCCGATGCGCTTAATAATTGGTACGAGATTGCACTCAAAGCCGACTGGCGTACATTTACTGACATTAAACAGACATTTAACTCGGTAGATTACGTTGGCAATGAACGATTTGTGTTCAATATCAAAGGCAACAAATACCGATTGATAGTGATGCTATTTTTTGATATTCGAACCATTTTTATTCGTTTTATAGGCACTCATGCTGAATATGATAGAATTGATGCAACAACCATTTAGAATTATGAAAATTACAACGGACGAACAATACAAATCTGTGATGGCACAAATTGAAGTTTATCTCCAAAAAGCTACTCAGAACGGAGGATTTCAAAGTTTGACTCCAACAGAAGTCAGTGATTTGCAATCCATGTCTTTGTTAGCCGAAGACTACGAAGACAATGTACTCAAACTCATGCCGCTGACTCGTAAACCCGATAGCCTTGCCGATATGCTCAACTTCAAAATGTTTGAGCTAAAATACAAGCAGCGCGATTTGGCTTCTTTACTCGAAATTACGCCCACGCGCCTGTCAGAAATTATGAACGGCAAACGCAAAGTAAACATGGACTTGGCCAAACGTCTTTACAAAAAACTCAACATTGACCCCACGTTTATCTTAGAAAACGCTTAAAGCATCAACAACGCAATACCTATCAAGACCATTACGGTATTTTCGATAATGGTAACGGTACTCATGGGTAGATTGAACACCGAACCCAGGCAGGCGCATTGTATTTTGCGCTTGTCTAATACGCTCTGTATCACCCCCATTGCTCCAAAACCCATGATGACGATATCGGCCATGTAAACGTATCGTGGTTGAAAATGCAGCAAACAGGCTACGCCCAGTGCCAACTCAATAAACGGATAGGCCAACGCATACGCCCGTGAGCGAGCTGCCAACAAATCGTACATCTGAAAACTATTGGCAAACGCCCTCACATCCAGTAACTTGAAGAAGCTAAATACCAGAAAAAAGCCCGTCATGAAGTTGTGTAGAGTTCCCCTACCCCAAGCGGCAGAATCTGAACTATATGCTGTAATGACTGACACCCCCGTGATAAAAGCGACGATGAGAAGGAGCGGGTAATAGGCTCTGTACCAAGGCAGTAGCTGTTCTTGATTTGAACTGGGGCGACTTTCATTGCCAAACTTAGTAATATCCGCCTGAGCAGTATTTGCTGGCGTTGAAGCCTTGGGGACTTTGTACTTTGGGTACGGCTTCAACACCGCTTCCAGCTCTTCAAAACGCACTTCTCGCTCTGATTCGACGGTTACTTCGCCTGTTTGGAGGTTGGTTTGTACGTTTTCAACGCCCGCTATTTGTCCAAAAACGTGCTTGATTTTATATTCGCACGCTTGGCAGGTCATACCTGTTACTATGAGCGATTGGGTGATTGGGGATTTAGTTGTTCCCATTTTTGCTTGATTTTGATTGATGAATGGGCCGATTTGGCGCAGACATACGCTCCAACATCACACGGAGTAGCGCAAAATCATTTTGCCAAATAGTACAAAGCGTACCTTTCAAACAACAAAAATCAAATCAAAAAACACTGGATTCGCGTTAGTATTTGGCGACCAGTGGCGGGCGGGGCAGGATTGTCGTAGTGCGCCCACAAACGCGGCGAACAAACGGCAAGGTGTGGAACAGGAGTAGAAAATGTTACCGAAAATAGGTCGGCAACGGGAGCTTGGAAATCAAACTGACTGGCTTTTCCAGTAGAAGCATTGGCGTTAAGTTTATGAAAAACTGTTTGGTCTTTGCAACACTTGGCGCGTTTTATGGTGGACTTCGAGGATTGCAAGCACTGTTTGTCCGAAACTTTGCAACAGGGTTTAGGTTTGGCAAACAAAAACGTTTTTTTGCCTTTTACCGCGCACCAATGCTCCGTAGTGGCAAAGCCTGTGCTGGAAATCAGCACCTGCAAAGCCATCAAAAGGCAGATTGAGCGGGTAAAAAATTGTTTCATTTGGTCTGTAAACGAATGGTTTGTGTGTTTTCGTTCCTTATTACCTCAATTTTTTGAGTCTTCATTCCTTATCTTTGCGGTTTGAAAATCTTGTTGAGTATCAGAAAATATTGGTTTCAACAGATTCACAAACGCAAATATCCAACGTCCCGTTTTTAATTCTCCCGAAAAATATGATTTCAAAAACCTACGCACCGCAAGAAATTGAAGCCAAATGGTACAAATATTGGTTAGAAAACAAATATTTTAGCTCAAAACCCAATCCCGACAAAGAGCCTTACACCATCGTGATTCCGCCGCCCAACGTAACGGGGCAGCTGCACATGGGCCACATGCTCAACAATACCATTCAAGACGTACTGACCCGCAAGGCGCGTATGCAAGGCCGCGAAGCCTGCTGGGTGCCTGGCACCGACCATGCCTCCATTGCCACCGAAGCCAAAGTAGTGGCCATGCTCAAAGAGCGCGGCATCAACAAAAAAGACCTCAGCCGCGAGGAGTTTTTGAAGTATGCCTACGAATGGAAAGACAAGTACGGCGGCATTATTTTGGAGCAACTCAAAAAACTCGGTGCTTCGTGCGACTGGGACCGCACCGATTTTACGATGAACCCCAACTATTATGAGTCGGTGTTAGAAACTTTTGTAAAGCTCTACAACAAAGGTCAGATTTACCGTGGCGTGCGCATGGTAAACTGGGACCCGCAAGGCAAAACCGCCCTCTCAGACGAAGAAGTGATTTACAAAGACGTACAGTCGAAGTTGTATTATATTGAGTACAAAAGCCCCCCCGCCCCCGATGGGGGGACTGTTTTAGCTCCCCCATCGGGGGCGGGGGGGGCTGTTGTTATAGCCACCACTCGCCCCGAAACCATCATGGCCGACGTGGCCATTTGCATCAACCCCAACGACGAGCGGTATTTTCATTTGCACGGCAAAACGGTACGGATTCCGCTGATTGACCGCGAGATACCAATTATTTTGGACGAGTACGTAACGATGGATTTTGGTACGGGCTGTTTGAAAGTTACCCCAGCCCACGATTTGAACGACTACCAACTGGGCATCAAACACAAGCTGCCCGTTATTGATATTCTGAACGACGACGGCACGCTCAACGAAAAAGCGCAGATTTTGGTAGGCGAAGACCGATTCGTAGCTCGCAAAAAAATAGCCAAGATGCTCGCCGAAGCGGGGCATTTGGTAAAAATCGAAGAGTACCAGTCGAACGTGGGAACGTCGGAACGCACGGGGGCGGTCATTGAGCCAAAACTGTCGTTGCAGTGGTTTTTGAAAATGGAAGAATTGGCCAAGCCCGCCCTCGAAAACGTGATGAACGACAACATCAAATTGTTTCCACCCAAATTCAAGAATACGTACCGAATTTGGATGGAAAACGTACACGATTGGTGCATTAGTCGGCAGTTGTGGTGGGGGCAGCAAATCCCTGCTTTTTATCTGCAAGATGGCACCATCATTGTGGCCAAAACCAAGCGCGAAGCCCTCCGCAAAGCCCAACACGAAATGCAACTTTTTGCCCTTACCGAAGAGGACCTCACCCAAGACCCCGATGTGTTGGACACGTGGTTTAGCTCGTGGCTGTGGCCAATTGCAGTATTTAACGGCATCAAAGAGCCTGATAACGAGGCTATTAATTACTATTACCCCACCAACGATTTAGTAACTGGACCCGATATTTTGTTTTTTTGGGTGGCACGTATGATTGTGGCGGGCTACGAATGGCGCGGCGAATTACCGTTCAAGAATGTGTATCTAACGGGCATTGTGCGCGATAAATTGGGGCGCAAAATGTCGAAACAACTCGGCAACTCGCCCGACCCGCTCGAATTGATTGAGAAGTTTGGAGCAGATGGCGTGCGAACGGGTATGTTGTTTTCGTCGGCGGCGGGCAACGATTTGCTTTTTGACGAAAAACTCTGCGAACAAGGCCGCAATTTTAGCAACAAAATCTGGAATGCGTTTCGATTGGTGAAAGGGTTAAGCCCCCTAACCCCCAGAGGGGGAACAATTTTAGCTCCCCCTCTGGGGGCGGGGGGGGCTGACCTTTGGTTTGCCTCAAAACTTAATGCCACCATTGCCGAAGTACACGACCATTTTGAGAAATTTCGCGTCTCGGACGCGCTGCAAAGCATCTATAAATTGATTTGGGACGATTTCTGTGGGCAATATCTCGAAATGATCAAGCCTGGCTATGAGCAACCCATTGACGAGGCTACTTATCTCACTACCCTTGGTTTTTTTGAGCAACTCATGGCATTGACGCACCCATTTATGCCGTTTATTACCGAAGAAATTTGGCAAGAATTGCGCCCACGCGCCGAAAAAGCCAGTATTTGCGTGGCCGAATATCCACAAATGACAGAGGTAAACAATGCCATTTTGACGGATTTTGAGCGACTTTTTGAGGTAGTTTCTAACGTGCGAAACCTCCGTAACACCAAAAGTATTAGTCCAAAAATTGAACTACCGCTGGCTATCAAAACCGAAAATACCGCTCTTTACCAATCACTCGAAGGTTTACTCCGAAAACTGGCCAATGTGTCGGCGGTGGCGTTTGTGAACGACCAAGCCCCCGGTACTTCGTTTGTTATCAAGGGTGATGAGTTTTTTGTGGACTTGCCCGGCGAGGTGGACATGGAAGCCGAACGCGCCAATGCCCAGCAAGAACTGACTTATATGCAGGGGTTTAAGCAGTCGGTAGAAGCCAAGCTGGCCAATGAGCGATTTGTGCAAAATGCCAAGCCCGAATTGGTAGAAAAAGAACGCCAAAAACTGGCCGATGCCGAAGCTAAAATTGCTACCTTACTGGAAGTGCTGGCGCGGTAAATACCCTGCGTAATTGCGCAGAGCAATTTGGTTCAATTTAGTCAACAAAAACCTTTGGAATGTCTTCTCACCACATTATACGCGACAAACAAGAACCTGCGCTGCTGATTGCCAACGGCGAATCGTGCAGCTTTGAGCTCATGGGGCAGTTGTTGGAATGGTCGCCGTTTGTGGTGGTACTTGACGGGGCCGCCCAGCGAGTCCTTGATTTGGGTATTAAAATAGACGTACTTCTGGGCGACTTCGACCACAATTTTGACCCGCAACGGATGCTCCAGCAGCAGTTTCCGATGGAGATTGTGCATACGCCCGACCAAGATAAGACCGATTTGGAGAAAGGAATTGAGTTTTTGATAGCGCGGGGGTTTCCTGCCGTTAATATAGTGTGGGCTACTGGCCGCCGCGCCGACCATACTTTGGCCAACATTACCAACGTAGTGCGTTACAAAAACAACCTCAAAGTGGTAATATTTGACGACTACTCTAAAATTTTTCCGTTGGTTGGTTCGTTTGAGAAATGGTACGTGGCTGGTACGGCCATTTCGTTGCTACCAGTAGGCGAGGTAAAAGGCATTGTTACCGAAGGTTTGAAATACAACCTCCACCACGAAACCCTCAAATTGGGCTACCGAAGCGGCAACAGCAACGAAGCTGCCCAAGACGGGTTTGTAAAAGTAAGTAGCACCTCGGGCGATTTGCTCATTATGGAGTGCTGGGACAACCCAAACCATTGATGTATGACTACAAACCGACTAACGCTGCTGCACCAATTTTATGAAGAAGACCCCACCGACCCATTTAACGGGTATGCCTTGGCCTTAGAATATGTGAACCAAAACCCCGAACAGGCACAGTTTTATTTCGACCAATTGCTCACCAATCACGCCAATTATCTGCCCACTTACTACCACGCGGCGGCACTTTATGCCGAATTACAACAGCCACAACAAGCCCAAATACTTTACAAAAAAGGCATGGAATTGGCGCAAAATCAACAACAAATCAGGACTTTTCAAGAGCTACAACGGGCATTGAGAGCATTGGAAGACGAAAATGAATGGTAACTATTAATCAACCCAAATGATGAAAAAAAGACTTCTTGTAATGGTTTGTGTGGGCATGGCCAGTGTGGCATGGGCGCAAACTCCCACGGCACGGCTGATGTTTGAAATAGACACGGTATATAGAAAAAGTACCGTTTTGCTCAATAGCTTGGAAATCAAATACCAACCTGCCCCCAGTATTGGCCTGAGCGATGTCCAAATTGGCGAGTACCACATCAACCGAACTACCCTGCTGGTGCCCGTGGCCAAGCCGCAACTTTTCAACCTTATTTTGCCACCCATGCCAGGCCGCAGCCCCAAACAGGTGCAGCTTTTTGTGCGCCCCAACGACCAGCTTAAAATTATCGTAAAAGCCGACGGCAATGTGGCGTTTGAGGGAGAAACGGCGACCTATCAGCAATTTTTGGAAGATAATTTTTCGGAAAAAATATATGCTTATTTGCCCGCACTGGGCTATAATGCCACCAAACCCCAAAACCCGCAGGTGTTGCGGGGCATGGATAGTTTGCAGCAAGTTCGCCAAAAACGATACAGCACCCTCAAAGCCAGTGGTATAAATTCCGAATTTGACACTTTTTTGCAGGCCATTTTGATGATTGAACCCTACAAAATTCAAAATTTGGTGGCGGCCAAAGAAAACCATTCGGGGGGGCAATTGCGGCTCACGCAGGCCCAAGACCAAGCCCTCAAACGCTATACCCTCGACAATTTTAAACTCTTGCCCGACGATGCCTTGCTTTATCAGGGCTATCGCAGTGAGTTGAAGCAGTATGTTACCATCAAAACCGTAGAAAAACACCCGCTCAATGCCACGCCGCCCTTCGAGCTCAGCTCTGCTGGACTTCAATATGCCTACCAACTTACCGACGAGCTACTCCGCGATTATCCGCGCCAGCGCGAATATTTGCTCACTTACTGGCTCGACTACGCCACCACGCTCACCAACGACACCCAGACTGCCCCCGCGCTGCTCGCCGACTACCGCCTGCGTTATCCAAAATCTGAATTGATTGGTTTTTTTGACCAAACCTTAAAGGCTAAATCAAAGCTGACACTGGCCGAATTAGCCCCCGATTTTAGCCTCCGTAACCGCGATAGCATACCAGTAACGTTGCGGAGTTTGATGGGAAAACCCGTTTTGCTCATTTTTTGCTACAACTTGCGCCAGCACGAACTGTTGATGAAGCCCTTGGAAGAAAAATACGGGAAACGCATGACGTTTTTGTACGTCAATGTTACGCCCAGTATATCGTTTGAATCTTGGCGGAGCGTAATGTCGGCCCCGCGCGTGGGCGTGGAGCAACTGTACGCCACCGAAGCCGAAACCGAACAGTTGAAAAACAATTATTGGGGCACAATGGCCTATCCGTTTGTGCTGCTCGATGCCGTTGGCAAGGTAGCCCGCCGCTGGATTCCGCAAGAATTTCCTGACAACAAAACCCTGCAAAAAGAAGTAAATGGCTTGATGGGAGTGAAGTAAAGTTTGCCTTCTCAAAAAGCGGGGTAAAACTTATTTGAGATTAAATTTGCATTTTTGTTGATTGGTAAAAATGTCAAGATTTTATTTTGGCATTGGCCCGTAAAATGCAGAAATTCAGTGTGTCGCTTATGTACAAAAAAAACATTCTCACTTTTGAGTAAACACCAAACCCATAGCCTTTTTACCCATACTCCATAAAACCATACCCCTTCTATGTCTTCCTATATTTTGAAAAGACGCAATTTCTTAAAAAGTGCCTTCGGTTTTGGGGGAGCAATGGCCTTGGGCGAGTGGCCGTTTGAGGCCCTGGCCGACACCAACGCCGCTGCTGTGCAAGTTACTATTTTGCACACCAACGACGTACACAGCCGACTCGACCCTTTTCCCAAAAACGACCCCCGACTCGCGGGGCGTGGTGGCGTGGCCAATCGTGCGCGACTGATTGGGCAGATTCGGGAGCAAACGCCCCATGTGCTGCTTTTTGACGCGGGCGATGTGTTTCAGGGAACACCTTATTTTAATTTTTACAAAGGCAAACCCGAAATCGAATTGATGAGTTTGATGGGCTACGATGCCGTAACGATGGGCAACCACGATTTCGACGGTGGCATTGAACTTTATGCCGAACAAATTAAAAAATACGCCAATTTTGAAGTACTGGTGGCCAATTATGACTTTACCAATACCCCGCTCCAATCCATTGCCAAGCCATATAAGATATTCAAAATCAAAGGGTTACGGGTTGGGGTTTTTGGGCTGGGCATCAACCCCCAAGGACTGATTCCCGACAAATTGTTTGGTGGAACGCAATACCTCAACCCCATTCAGAAGGCCAACGAAACCGCCGCTTTTTTGCGCAACGAACAAAAATGCAGCTTGGTAATATGCCTCTCGCATTTGGGCTACAAAATGGGAAAAGACGAGCCGTCTGATTTGGTGTTGGCCGCTCAATCCAAAAACATTGACCTCATCATTGGCGGCCATACCCACACGTTTCTCAACAAACCCGAAGTAGTAAAAGACCTCAACGGCCAGCCTGTTTTGGTAAATCAAGTAGGGTGGGGGGGAGTCAATGTGGGGCGGTTAGATTTTACTTTTGACCGTATTTCCAAGCAGTTGTTCATGGAAAGCCAAAGTTTACCCGTGTCTTAGTGGTGGCTCATTTGATTTCATAAGTAGCCAAAACGGGAAAATGGTCGGAGGTATTGGGTTCGTACAAAACGGTATAATCGAGCAGTTTGAGCGGCAGGCGGGGCAGTGTCCAGCAATAATCGTAGCGCATCTCGTCGGGAATATACGTATGAGCAGCTGTGCCTGTGCCCGCGTCGGTCCAATATTTGTGCATCACTTCCAGCTCGTGGTCAATGGGCGGTGCGCTGAAATCACCCACCAACAGCACGGGCTGAATGCTATATTGCAATGCTTCATTGACTACGGCGGCCTGCAAACCTCGGTTGAACGACGACAAATCGTCAAGTTGCGTGGTACAAAATCGGAGGTACTTGTTTTGCGGCAACTGCACCAACGCGCACATCAGCACGCGCCCCCGCGTGGAGTCGGGGTTGGGGAGTTTGAGCTGCTGCATGCCTTCTATTGGGTGAAGCGACAAAATGCCCACGCCCGTGTTGCCACTCTGATAAACGTGGGCGGGGGCAAAATAAGAATCATAGCCCGTGAGCAGCGACAAAATACGCATCTGATTGAGTTTGCCCGAGCCAACTGCTCCACTATCAACGCCTTGAATGGCCACCAAGTCGGGTTTGTGTTTTTTGATTAACGCCACCACCCGCAATAAATTGGTCGTACCTTTGCTCGAAACTCCGTGATTAATGCTGTATGTCAATATTTTCAACTGCACAGGTTTGGGCTTTTGCGCGGTTGTGGGTACATTCCAAAATAGGTATAAAAACAGGATAGTGTAGCGCACAGATTGATTGGCTGATGGGGCAAATATACGTCAAGAACAGAAAAGTAGGGAATAACAAAACGTAAATATCGAAAAATGAAAAGAATGTTATTGATTTTTGGAATGACTTTGGTAGCCATTGGAGGCTTTGCCCAACGCCGCGATTCGGTTTATTTTGAACCACTCCAACGCACTGATTTAAAACCTATTGTGATAGATGGAGCGCGTTATTTTTACGGTAGCCAGCGACTCAAAAATGCCTACTCACTCGAAATACCGTTTTATGACCTCAACGACCCCGAAGTGAACCGAAACTTTAAGCAGTTCAAAACCTTGCGCACCGTGGGCAGTGTACTTGGGTTTGCACCCACGGTTTATTTTGTGTATAACCTCAGTGGCGGTGCTTACAACGGTGGGGCTTTCTGGACTATTTATTCGGCAGGGGTGGTGGGCACTGTGTTATGCAATTTGCTGGCCGAAAACAAAATGCGGTTTGCGGTGCGGGCTTTCAATTTGGGCATTACGCGCCACCGCGTGGGTCTTTCGGTGCAGCCATTACCCCACCAAAACACAGCTTGGGGCATAGCCTATCGGGTTGGATTTTGATTATTTTAGTAGCACAAAACAGCATCCTGATTTTGGATATGACCCGTCTATTTTAAATTAAAACCAAATGATTGAAAATATTCTGTGCAACTTTATGGGTATAAAACTCATCAAGTTGTTGTGAAGAATAACAAACCTTAAAAAAACATGGAAACTGCTCTCAATCCAACTTTTGCTAAAAGCCAGCGCAGCACCTCAACGAGCCGCATTTTGCTGGATATTCCGCTTTATGTTTACGTCAGTGTATTGTCCTCGATGTGCGTCATTGCGGGTGTGTTGTGGGATATTGCCTGGCACATGAGTATTGGACGCGACGGGCTTTTTTCGGCTCCGCACGTGGTAACATACGTGGGGGCTTCGGTTGCGGGGTTCTTTTCTGGCTACCAAGTTTTGAAAACTTCGTTTTGGGGAAGTAAACTTGAAAAAAGTAAAATGGTCAATTTTTGGGGTATTTTTTATAGTTCCTTGGGTGGCCTGTTTTGCATTTGGGGGGGGCTTGCCTCACTCACTTCGGCCCCTTTCGACGATTGGTGGCACAATGCCTACGGCCTTGATGTTCAGATACTTTCGCCACCACACACCATTTTGTTGTTGGGTTTAATGAGCGTTCAGATGGGCGCAATGGTGGGCGTTTTGGCATTTTTGAACAGAAAAGAGCAAATCGCAACGCTTTCGGCTGCTCAAAACGCTACTCGTAACAACCGCCTGCAATGGCTATTTATAATGACGGCGGCTTTTTTTATTGCGTCAATCTTTACTTTCTTGACCGAATCGCTGGGGCGTTGGAGTATGCACAGTGTGTCGTTTTATCAAGTTGCGGGCGCAGCTTTTCCATTTATTATGCTTGCGGCGGGGCGGGCATCGGGCAAAAAATGGGGCACCACTTACATTTGTCTTATCTTTTTGGTATTTCATTGGGCCATCGGGGCTGTTCTGAGATTGCTGCCTGCCGAGCCGCTGCTGGGACCTATTCACAATCAAATCACAACTTATCAAACGCTGGGTTTTCCCTTGCCGTTGTTTATTCCCGCCTTTTTTATGGATTGGCTGCGGCATCGGTTTTCGGCCAAAAACGATTGGCTGTTGGCTCTTATTTTGAGCGTGGCTTTCATGGCAGTACTGTTTGTTTCGCACTATCCGTTTGGTACGTTTTTACACGAATCGCCACTGGCCCGCAACTGGTTTTGGGGAAGCTACACATGGTCATATCAAAACGATTCTGACTGGCTATATCGTTACAAATTTGGCACCTGGAATGACATTAGTCTAATGAACTGGATCAAAGGACTCGGCATTGCTTTGGTTCTTTGTTTCATTTCGTCAAAAATTGGTCTTGCTTGGGGGAATTGGATGAAACAAGTGAAAAGGTAGAAAGTGTAGAGTTGTAGAGTGTAGAGTTGTAGAGTTGTAGAGTTGTAGAGTTGTAGAGTTGTAGAGTTGTAGAGTTGTAGAGTTGTAGAGTTGTAGAGTGGAAAGACTGCTGACCATTGACCAGTACACCATTGACCACCGACCATTGACCGCACGGGCGGCTTCGCATTGACCATTGAAGATATGAGCTCAAAATTTCTGACACTAACTTATTTGGTGGGGGGATAATTTTCCATTGCAAGAAGCCGCCACCATCAAATTGTCTAACCAATTATCGTTGTAATACTTTC